>NVTF01000069.1 GCA_002401485.1 Elusimicrobiota bacterium
TGCAGCCGGCTCAAACACCGTCTTCTTTCCCCCGATGGCATCCACCGCCACCTTGCCTTCATGCGACGCCTTGTGGGCAAGCATGGGCTCTCCGGCGATGTCGCCGATTGCAAAAATCGTAGGCTCAGCCGTTCTACGCTGCGGGTCCACTTCAACAAATCCCCGGCTATCGATCTTGATCTTCGTATTCTCGAGACCGATATTTTCAGAGTTCGGCCGGCGGCCCACCGCCGCGAGCACGGTGTCAAATTCTTCAACCGTCTTGCCGTCTTTATTTTCAAATTCAACCGTGAGACCCGTTTCCGATTGGGTCACAGCGACAACCTTGGTTTCCAGCAAAATCGATTTTGAAAACTTGGTCACACGCCGCGCGAGTACGTTTGCCAGATCGCGATCACACCCCTGCAAAAGACCGGGAGTCATTTCGACAATCGTAATTTCGGACCCCAGGGACGCGTAAACGGTCGCCATTTCAAGTCCGATATATCCACCCCCGATAACGAGCAGGCGTTTTGGCACCACTTTTATATCGAGCGCCCCCGTTGAATCCAGAACGCGTTCGGAATCCGGTAAAAAGGGCAGGCGCATCGGGCGGGACCCGGTTGCCAGGATGGCGTTCTCGAAGGCGATCGTGCGCTTCAATCCATCGGCGGATTCGACTTCAACGGTGTTGGCGTTGAGAAATCGGCCGCGTCCCTGGATATAAGAAATTTTACGCTGCTTACTGAGCTGACCCAGGCCGCCGGTTAGTTTTTTCACTACAGAATCCTTCCAACCGCGCAGTTTGTCGAGATCAACAACGGGTTCGGAAAATTCGATGCCGATGGATTTCGCTTCTTCCGCCTCGGTTAAAACTTTCGCGGCATGCAGCAAGGCTTTCGATGGGATGCAGCCGCGATAGAGGCACACGCCGCCCGGATTAGCCTCGATATCTACAAGGGTGGTTTCAATACCGCAGTCCGCCGCATAAAACGCGGCCGCGTACCCGCCTGGACCGCCGCCAAGAACAAGCAACTCTGTACTTTCCATCAAAGCCCCCCCTCCAACGACAAATTCAACGGCTGCTCAACGGTTTCACAGATCCACCGCAGGAATCGAGCTGCATCGGCTCCATCAATCGCGCGGTGATCATACGAGAGACTTAACGGCAGCAGGGTTCTCGGTGAAAATCCTCCTGGACCATACACCGGTTCCACGCGCCCTCGGGAAACACCGAGAATCGCGACCTCGGGCCAATTAACAATCGGCGTAAATCCCGTTCCTCCGATCCCGCCGAGATTAGTGATCGTAAAACACCCTCCCTGCATGTCATCGAGAGAAAGCTTGCGCTCCCGGGCTTTGGCGGATGTTTCAGCCAACTCTTTTGCGAGCGACGTCAAACTTTTCCGATCAACATGACGGATGACAGGAACCAGAAGTCCGCGCTCGGTATCGACCGCCACTCCGATGTTCCGGTACTTTTTCAAAATGGTCTCCCCGGATGCTTCATCGAGGCTTGCATTGAACTGAGGAAATTTCGCGAGCGCGGCGGCGCAAACCTGAACCAGGAAGGGAGTGATGGTGATGCGAACGCCCGTTTCCTTCGACGCTTTTTTGCGCCACGATTCAAACTCGGTGACGTCGCAGAGATCATTTTGAGTGACGTGAGGGACGGTGCTCCAGGCATTGCGCATATGGCGCGCCGTTGCCTTGCGAATATTGCTCAGCGCAGATCGTTCGATCTCCCCCCATTTAGAAAAATCCGGAAGCGGGACCGCCGCCGGAGCCGCTCCAACGGGTACAGCCCCCGCGCCTGACGCCGTACGCGCATGCGCCTTGATGTCTTCAATCGAGATGCGGCCCCCTAAGCCGGTTCCCGCTACAGCGGAAATTTCAACGCCGATTTCCCGCGCGAAGCGGCGCACCGAAGGCGCGGCCGGTCCGGAGTCTTGAGCCTTGGAGGGTTCAACGGCAATAGGAACGGGTGAAGTCGCTCCGTTGGAAGTTTCCGGAACCGGAGCGGGTTGGGGTGCTGCTTCCGCTGCCGGTGCAGGGGCCGGGGCAGGGGCTTCGTTCCCGGAAACAGTCAGGATCACCTGACCCGGCTTCACGGTGTCACCCGGCTTAACGTTTAGACGCTGCACGACGCCTTCCACCGTGGACGGGACCTCGATCGCCGCCTTATCGGTTTCCACTTCAATCACCGGCTGTTCTTTTTTTATGGAATCGCCTTCCGCGACAAGCACGCGTACAACGTCGCCCGCATTAATATTTTCACCCAATTCCGGAAGCTTGAAATCAGCCATGGTTTCCCCTCAATCAGGAAATAAACGGATCCTTCTTATCTTCTTCTATGCCGAAATCCTTCATCGCCGCAGCGACCACCGAACCTTCGATTTCCCCATCACGCCGGAGAGCCCCCAAAGCGCCCAAGGCGATAAATCGGGCATCGACCTCAAAGTGATTACGCAAGGCTTCCCGCGTTTCGCTGCGACCGAAGCCGTCGGTTCCAAGCGTCACCGGGACACGGGGAAATCCGGTGGTGATGCTGGCTGGAAGCGCCTTTACGTAATCGGTCGCGACAACAAACGAGCCCTCTTCTTCCCCAAGACAGGATTCGAGGTAGGACCGGCGAACCTCGCCTGAGGGATGCATGAGATTAAAACGCTCGGTTTCCCTCAAATCCTTGTACAACTCCTTAAAACTCGTCACGCTCCAAACATCCGCCGAGACATCGTATTTTTCCAGAAGCACCGCAGCCTTGAGCGCCTCGTTGAGGATCGCGCCGCTGGCGAGCAATTGGGCCTTGCGGCCTCCCTTCTTGGAGGAGGTTTGATATTTGTAAAGCCCTTTGAGAATGCCTTCATCGGTGACGTGTTCGGGACGCGCCGGCATCGGGTAATTTTCGTTTTCGACAGTGAGGTAATAATAAACGTCTTCGTTGTTCTCATACATGCGCCGCATGCCCTCGCGAATAATGACGCTGAGTTCGTAGGCGAATGCAGGATCGTAGGCAACGAGATTGGGAATAGGATAAGCCAGAAGATGGCTGTTGCCGTCTTGGTGCTGCAGTCCTTCACCCGCCAGCGTCGTCCGGCCGGCCGTCGCGCCGATGAGGAAGCCTTTCGTTCGCATGTCGCCGGCGGCCCACGCGAGGTCTCCGATTCGTTGCAAGCCGAACATCGAGTAATAAATAAAGAACGGAATCATGTTCACGCCAAACGCAGAGTACGCCGTGCCAGCAGAGATAAACGACGACATCGACCCGGCTTCGGTAATCCCTTCTTCAAGGATTTGCCCATCCTGCGTTTCTTTGTAGTAAATGAGCTGGTCGGAATCGACGGGCTCATACAATTGGCCCACATGCGAGTAGATTCCGCATTGCCGAAACAACGCTTCCATGCCGAATGTTCGGGCTTCATCCGGAACAATTGGAACGATATTTTTCCCGATCTCGGGGTCTTTTAGAAGCTTCGAGAGAAGGCGCACAAAAACCATGGTGGTGGAAGCCGCCCGGTCCCCGGTGCCCTTGTCGAACTCTCCAAACACATCGGCCGACGGGGTTTTAAACGGTTCATGTACCTTGACACGGCGAGCGGGGAGAGTCCCACCTAACGCCTTCCGGCGTTCCTGAAGATATTTCATCTCGACCGAGCCTTCGGCCGGTTTATAAAACGGGGCCTTGGCGACGTCTTCATCGGAAATGGGAATTCCAAAACGGGATCGAAACTCACGCAATTCCTTTTCATTGAGTTTTTTCTGCGAGTGGGTAATATTGCGGCCCTCGCCCGCTTCTCCGAGCCCGTAACCCTTGATTGTGCTAGCAAGCACAACGGTAGGCTGTCCCGTATGGTCGCAAGCGGCCTTGTACGCCGCATAGATTTTTTCCGTATCGTGGCCGCCGCGTCCCAGGTTTTCAATGTCTTTATCGGAGAGATGCTCAACAAGCTTGAGCAGCTGCGGGTATTTCCCGAAAAACTTTTTACGGGTGTAGGCCCCGCTTTCCACACTGTACTTCTGCAATTCCCCGTCGACGAGTTCATTCATGCGCCGGATCAGGATACCGTCGGTATCCGCTTTCAAAAGCGATTCCCATCCGTAACCCCAAACGACCTTGATCACATTCCAGCCCGCACCCCGAAACATCGCTTCCAATTCCTGCATGATCTGGCCGTTGCCCCGCACCGGTCCGTCAAGCCGCTGGAGATTGCAGTTCACAACAAAAATGAGATTATCGAGCTTTTCCCGCCCAGCCAGAGAAATGGAACCAAGTGACTCGGGCTCATCGGTTTCACCATCACCGAGAAACGCCCAGACCTTGGCATCACTCTTCTTCTTCAAGCCGCGGTCTTCCATGTAGCGGTTAAAGCGCGCTTGATAAATCGCCATCAAAGGGCCAAGCCCCATCGAAACGGTAGGGAAGCGCCAGTAGTCAGGCATCAGCCATGGATGCGGATACGAAGACAGTCCTCCTTCGGGTTTTAATTCCCGGCGGAAGTTCTCAAGGTGGGTCTCACTCAATCGCCCTTCGAGAAAAGAGCGTGAATAAATGCCCGGCGCGCAATGGCCCTGAAAATAAACCATGTCGCCTTCAAAGTCATCGGACTGCGCCCGGAAAAAATGATTAAAGCCGACTTCATAGAGAGTCGCCGCCGATGCGTAGGTGGAAATGTGTCCGCCGATGCCGTCGGCGATGCGGTTGGCCCGAACGACCATTGCCATGGCATTCCAGCGGATGATGCTCCGAATCCGCCGCTCGATCCCTAAATCCCCGGGGTAAGACGGTTCCCGCTCGATGGGGATGGAATTAATAAAGGGTGTTTTCGCGCTAAACGGCATACGCACCCCGCGGGCGTGCACGCGTTCTTGCAGGAGTGTGAGAAGCCGGATCGCCTTATCGTGGCCTTCTCGATCGAGAACCCCGTCGATGGAGGTTATCCAGTCGCTTGTTTCGACATCGTCTAAATCGGGCGCGCCTTGATTCATGACGCCCATAATAACATTTCCTCATAGCGCCTTTATGCGCCGTAAGGCTCAGCTGCCGGGACGGGCACCCTCGGGGAACATGGGATTTCCACTCTCATCCCGTCGGAACTTAATCTTGATCATTTCCTTCATGACATAGGTTAAGGGGACATCGACGTATCCGCGCGTTCCGCCTGTCCATTTCTCGTCGGTCCAGAGACGAAGTTCGCTCTGAGTCATTCCAGCAACGACCCCCTTATACTTACCAACTTCGATGGTGTCTCCTGCGGAGAAGGGCAAATACGCGGCGATCATGAGCCCGCCTACGAGATTCTCTGAGACCGACTTCATGTAGAAACCGGCTGCGGCCGCGAAGATGCCGAGTCCGGAAACCATGCCGGCGACGGGGACACCGAAGAGATGCATGACGAGGCCCAAGCCGCCAAGGTAGATGCTGTTGCGGAACCACCAGAGAACCCGTGCTCGGAAGATGTGCCTTTTGTATTGCTTCTCATCCGATTTACGAAAGCTTTCAGCCTTCACTTCCTGGCTCTTAACCCAATTATTGAGGCGGCGGCCTACCCAGAAGGCGCCGATGATCGTCGCGATGGATTGACCCAACGGACCGAGTGCGGTCCAAGCGGCGGCGACGCCGGCAAATGACAAGGCGGCTGTGCCCTGAAACTTGCGGGCGTTGGGCGTGGCCTGCTTGGCGACGCTTCCGATCCCCGCCTTGCTGAGCTTTTGGTTCGGGATCAAAACGCGGTCGTAGCCTAATTCCTTGTCCGCTGACGTATCGATGATGGCGAAGCGTGGATTGGCTGCAACAAGGGTCCCTTCAACCCCGAGGGCCTCAAACGGCTCTCCGACCTGGAGGTCACGGCTCTGATGGAGGTAGAAGCCGTCCGCCACATTGGCCGCGACGTCTTTTATCGCGAAGGTTGTGGTTAAGGCGAAGACGGAACTGTTCACAACCAGTGCTTCCCACCCGCCGAGCATGCCGACGGCGTAGGTCACCGCTCCAAACCAGGAGGCATAGGTAATAACATTCGTAAGCCAATCCTCACGCAGCTTGTTCCATTCCAAATGCTGAAAAATTGCCTTCACAGCCGGGCGCACGATGCGCGGCGCGATGGAGGCCACGCCAAATCCCGCACCGACCCAAATGCCGGTTTGCGCCCATACAGGCGCCAAAGCGAATAACTGAAGCACGGTATCCACACCCGGCAGGGCCAATAACCACGCGCCCACTTGGGCGGGTAGAGTCGGCTCCGCGATGACCGCGGCTGCGGCGGCCACGCCGGTCACCGTAATTGCCGGAAGGGTGGCGCGCTGGGCGAGGGTTCGTTTCGGCTTCAGGCCCTTCGTGTGCCGCGGCGCGGGAGCGTCAGCATCGACGCCGTCATTCGGGTCGGCTGCGTTTACGGCAGCAGAATCAAAAAATCGATTGGAGACCTCGTGGACAGCGGCGCCTCCTTCTTTTTTTGCGGCGGGGGCAATCTCAGCGGCCACCGTTTCCAGCGACTGCCGAACAGCAATTGGTTTTACGGATTTGGCAGCGACGACCGCTTTGCGGCCGGTCACCAACGGTCCTGATCGAACCCGAACGGCCTTCTGCACTCGGCCCTGGACGGTTTGGGGCAATAGCGTTGTGTTCAACACGGGCAGGGTTGTTGTCAGGGACGGAGCGGCCAAGGAGAGGTTTACGCCGTTCACCGTCGCGTTTACGCCGCCAGGCAGCGCCAATCCGATCTGGGCGGAGACCGGCGTGGTCACGGTTTTACCGATAAAACGCGCGTCCGCGGGAGACGACGAGAGGATGATGGCGGAGACGATCGACAGAGAAATAAATTTTTGCATGCGCGTATTATCGCCTATAGCAAGCGCAATCGTGTAGGTCCGAAGGCCTTTTATCTATTTCCCCAAAAGTCTGTTTATTTTCGCAGCAGCTTGGACAGGTCAGCTTCAGCACGAACGCCGAGAGCATGGAGAACTCGGGCCTGCCGATCAAATCGATTCGTAGCGCGCCGCGCCTCAAGGAACCCCCCGCCAAAAATCGCCGGGAATGAATAACAAGGAAGCGGGTAGTCAGTCCCGAAGACAAGGCGTTCGAATATTTCAGGATGCCGTCGAATCCTTAAAAGCGCCCCGAATCGGTTAGGAAGCGTTAACGCAGACAGGTCGGAGTAAAAATTCTTGTAGCGGCGGACCATTTGAAGCATGGTCGGGATATGCTTCTCGATGAAAAACAATCCTTGGCTGCAGCCGTGCGCGGCGATCACCGTCGCACCTTGCTCCAGAGCCTGAACCAGTCGGTCGGGGTCGCCGACACTCTGGTCTTGACCGATCAGCGAAAATTCATAGCCAATATGACTCAGAAACGGAATCCCCAATTCTCCGAGCCGTCGATAAAACCGGAGGAATCGCCCGTCGGAAGGATCAAACACCTGTGCGTTGGGGAGGACTTTAACGAGCACGGCACCGCGCTCGGCGCACCGTTCCAATTCATCGAGAGCATCCCGGCGAGTCGGGTTGATCGAGACTCCCGGAAGAAAATGCGGCCGCGTCTTCACGACCTCAAACAAATAGTCGTTGGAAATGAGAAAGTCCGTGTGCGCTTTATCGAGTCGGCCCGACGCGTCATAGACCCCATCCATGGCGAGCAGTACCGCCTGATCCACCGATTCTGATTTCGCAAATTCCTCATCCAGCTTTTCCATATAAATTCGGTTAGCGGCTTCGGCATTATCAAGAGGAATGCCAAGCGACCAAGCCACCGATCTTGCGACCGGGGACTTCAGCATGCGCGGCGACACCCAGCAGCCGTTGGTGGAAGTCCCCAGAGCCGCGAGATGGCAGTGGGCGTCGATCATGAGGCGGCTACCTTCTTTAGCGCCTGCAGATCGAGTTTCCCGGAACCAAGTAGCGGAAATTCCTCGACCTCCCGGAAGGCGCTGCGAGACGGGTGCCAGAGATTGGGCAAACCGCTCTCCTGGAAGCGTTTGTAGACTCCATCGAGATCGTCAACGGATGTATGCAATACGACGAGTTTCTCCCCCTTGCGCTCATCGGGCACTCCCGTCACAACAAAGGTCCGTTCGACCAAACCTGCGGCTTCCTGGAGGCTTTCCTCTACGCGAATATGCGGCACCATTTCACCGGCGACCTTGCTGAAACGGGAAAGGCGATCGGTGATCGTGACAAATCCGTCTTCATCGATTTTGGCGATATCCCCCGTGACGTAATAATCACCGCGCATCACTTCCCGGGTTTTCTCCTTATCCTTTAAATAACCCTTCATGACGTTGGGCCCCTTCACCAACAGCAGTCCGGGCTTATCGAGCGGAAGCTCTTCGCCTGAATCCGGATCAACGATCTTCATCAGCACTCCGGGAACCGGATGACCGACCGATCCCATTTTAGTCCCTTGCTGGCGACCGCCTTTTTTAACGAAGTCCGGAATGTTTATGGCCGCGACCGGAGAGAGCTCGGTGGTGCCGTAGCCCTCCAGCGGCAGGACGCCGAACTTTTCTTCAAACGCCTCCGCAACATTCTGCCGCAGCTTTTCGGCGCCCGCGATAACGTAGCGCAGCGACCTAAATTGATCGGCTTCTATTCGCTTCACATAGGACTGCAAAAAAGTCGGCGTCCCGAGGAGCAGCGTGGCCTGGAACTTTTTCACAAGCACGCCGATGCGTTTTGCATCCAGGGGATTGAAGTGGTACACAACGCCAAACCCCGCAACCAGCGGAAACCATAAACAACCCGTATACCCAAAAGAATGAAAGAAGGGCAGCACCCCTAAAAGGCGATCCGATCCGTCCATTTTGTACAACTGGCCGAGCGCCTCGATATTGGAATGAATGTTCGAGTGGCTCAGCATCGCTCCTTTCGGCGTACCCGTGGATCCGCTGGTGAAAATAATCGTGGCCGTATCCTCGAGCCCCGGGGATCGGGACATGAACAGGCTCTCAAGTAAAAAGGACGGCAGCACGCGGCACAGCAAATAGGTCAATGCCGCGCCGGGTTTAGAAATGCTGGCCGCGAGGTCTTCGATCAGCACCATATTCGGAGCCTGGCGCCATCCCACTTTTTCGAGAAACTTTTTAGAGGTGATGATGGCGGCGACTTCCGCCTTCTCGGCGCAGGCGTGAGCAATTTCTTCGGACACCGTGTAATTGATATTTACCGAGGTCCGTCCGGCTGCGGCAACGGCGATATTAGCAAGCGCTCCCGCAGCGGTCGGTGGGAGGAGTATCCCAACTGGTTTATGGCCCGGCAGACGGAGTTGAATCGCGCGCTTTAAAAGAAGAGAGCGTACGAGCGCTGACCCATAGGTCAGTTCCTGCCCGGTGGAATCGGCAATCGCGAAGCGCCTCCAATGGCGCTTCGCTTCAAACAAGAAGGAGGCTCCTAAGTGAGTTTTTTCAGACAGGCGGTGCCGAAACGCCTCCGAGCCGATTTCGATCACCCGCTGCCGGACTTCATGCACCTTGGAGTTGCCCGGCATCGGACTGCCGAAGGTAACCGTGATAGGATAAGGAAGGCGGCGCGGCGTCTTAAAAAAGAAGCGGTCGCGTTCGAAGCTGAAGATGCTGCCCCAAACCCGGTCGAGGTGCACGGGGATGATCGATGCGTTATCGACACCCCGAAGAATGCGTTCAAACCCTTTCTTAAACCGGAGCATTTGACCATGCCGCGTAACCTGCCCTTCGGCAAATATACAGACAATTTCTCCCGCTCGCAAAGCGTCTGCAGCACGCGCCAAAGAGCGAACGATCTCCTTCGCGCCGTCTGTTTCCGAGATGGGGATGGCGCCCATGGCCCGGCAAATGGGATTCATGAACCAATGATCGTAATAGGGCTTATACATCAGGAAACGAACCATACGACGGGCTGAGGCGGCAATCAGAAACGCGTCGATGTGGGAGACATGATTGGCGACAAGCAGCGCGGGTCCCCGAAGCGGAATATTCGTTCCTCCATCCACCTGGATCCGGTAAACGATGTTGGCGATCGGGTAGAGCATTAAACGCAAAAGGAAGTCCGGCAGCTTGGCGGTGATAAAGGACGCCACCACAATCGTCATGATGGAAAGGACTAGGAAAATCTGACCGGGGTGCAGGCGAAAGATATCGCTGAATGCCCAGAGACAACCCGAAGCAATAAGGATTGCGCTAAAGGAAAAAAGATTTCCCATCGCGATAAATTTCCCTCTCTCGTCATCGGGGGCGCGCTGCTGGACAAACGCCATTAACGGCACGGCGAAACAACCGGCACTCGCGCCCAACAGAATCAACATCCAGAGAGTCGCCCCGGTGGAATGAAAAGAGAAGGCCAGCCCCAGGGAAAATACAACGAGGCCCATCGCGCCGGCGGGGACCAGCCCGAGCTCAACCTGTTCCCGTGACAACTTGCCCGCGATAAAACTGCCCGCTCCGATACCGACCGCGACGGCGACTTGAAAGAGACTCAGCCACGTTTCCGATAGCTGCATCAACTGTTTTCCGTAAACCAGCAGATTCATTTGCAGCACTGCGGCGACAAACCAGAAATAAGCGGTCCCGGCCAAGGCCAACAGAACACCGCGATGACCGGCCACGGTTCGGAAATTCGCGGCCGCTTGACCGAAAATGTTCCAGCGAAGGGGCTCAACGCCTTCCCGGGCGGGGGTCTCCGGAATTTTCAGGCTTACAGCGAGGCCCAACCCGGAGACAGCGACGAACACAAAGCCGGCGTAATACAACGTATCGACCATGGTTTCAATCATGAATCCTGCCGCGATGGTGCCGACCAGAATCGCGCCGAAGGTAGTCATCTGCATCAAGCCGTTGCCGTGAGACAGGGAGGCGTCATCAAGAATTTCCGGAAGGATCGCCAGTTTCGCCGGCCCGAAGAAGGCGCTCTGCGCCCCCATCAAGACCAAGAGAAACAGCAGGAATGGGATATTGACCCAATAGAGAGCGGCCGTCGTGGCGATCATGAGACCGAGCTCCACCGCTTTAAACAAAACGATCAGTCGTTTCTTCGCGTGACGATCGGCGACAGCTCCCGCAGTGGTAGAAAATAAAATAAAGGGGGCAACGAACATGCCTCCCGCGAGGGCGATTAATGCGCTGGAACGCTGGGCCGGCAGCTGCGAAACCGCCCATAACGCGATCAGCGTCTTAAAGGCGTTGTCGTTAAATGCGCCAAATCCTTGCGTCCACAACAGGGCCTGAAAACCCGAGGAGCCGACATCCTGTCTCAAGGCCGCACTGTTTGCCATCGATTCTCCCTTGCCGCCGATTGATACGCCGCCTGACGATGCGTCAGAGACGTAACCCGGCAGTCAGCGTATAGAAATTCTGCTCTTTCGCTGATCCCGTTATATTCACGTGCTGAAACGCCGCTTCCACAGCGACGAGTTCTAATCCGACACGAACCCCGGCGGAGATTGCTTTGGCATCGCCCGGCGTCACACCGTTGGCGAGCGGTTCAAATGTCGTGTAGGTGTAATTCGCGAACGGACGGATCATCGGGAAGAAAGGAATCTCGACATTCGCATTGAAGGAAGTGTCGGCGAATCCGTTTGCTGAGTTCAAGTGCCCGACCAACGGGGTCCACGATGTGTTTGGAAGAGCCGCGGCCGTTCGCAAATCCGTGCTGTATTCATACTTAGCAAGACGGCCGCTGACAAGGATGCCGAGCACCGAAGCTCCAACAAACCCGTGGAATTCCTGCTCGGTCAATTTCGTATCGGCAGTGACGCCGTCCTGCTTATGAGAGGTTGCCTTAAATCCGCCTCCGAAATCGATGCGTGCGATCCCCTTTCCTACGGGCGCGCCGCCGCGGCTGGAACCGCCGATGCGCCGTATGCCTTTGTCGCCGAGAGGTGAAATGGTGAAGGCGAAGTCGGCTCCGCCCGAATATGAGCTGTAGCCATTCTTCGGGAAGGCCCTTCCTCCTGAAACTCCCATCCCGAACCAACGGGTGTCATAACCGGCGCGCACCGTGGCGCTGTTAAAGCGGCCGTTGCTGCCGTTGAATTGATAACTTCTGAACTCCGGTGAGATGGAGAGGTGATCCCCCCCGAACGCAAGATGTCCATTCCATCCTTCATAGTCGTTGCTTCCAAAAACGGGGCTGAGTCCCCCCGTCAGGCGCGGCGCTGCCTCAGCAGCAATGGAACCGGCGAGTGCGAACACGAGTACGGCGAATAGGGCGGTCTTCATGGGGCCTCCTGATCCGTCGTGCAGATCCCGGGCATTATAAGGAATGGGGGAAGGTTTGTCTACGCCAAGCGGCTTGCGTTATAATGGAGCATGCGCTTTTTCATCGGCATTTTCCTGCTGGCTGTCGGCACTGCTGGAGCTGATGCCGGTGTCCAAATCGAACGAAGCACCGTCGGAGCCCTCTCCATCCAAAGGAGAATCCAAACGTTGCACAGTCGGGCGATCCACGACATCCCCCGCAGGCTGCAAAATCCCCGGAGGCGGGGTAATCGCCGCTTCCGGACTTTCCTCAACCAAGGCATCCCACGTATAGCGATTTTGCGGATTCCACAAAATCCAACTGTGCACGCCGCGTGAAATCGCGGCTTTCATCTGAGCCCTCACTTCTTTTTCACGGTACCGAACCCCCAGTGAAAAATCCTGTAAATACGGGCGCAGCTTGTAGGATTGTTTCTTTAGGCGGCGGGTCGCATCGCGCAGCCCGACATCGATCACTTTGTATGGGCTGGCGTTGGGATGTTTGATCCCATAAGTCCCCCGGATATAATGAGAGGGATACATCATCGGGCTGATGGCATCGAGCACATTTGAAAATGCATCCAGGTTCTGACCGATACCCAGATCATTGCGGGCACTGACCACCAATCCAAAAATGGCGGCCGAAACCGGCACATCGTTTTTCTCAAAACGGCTTTTCGCTTCCGTCAGAAACGCGACCAGATTTGCAACAGCGGTGGTACTGGAATGATTGATGCCCGGATAACGGCAACGATCGGTTTTCCCCTCCGAAGGATACCGAATGTAATCAAATTGAATTTCGTCGAAACCGTAGGAGATCGCCTTGGATGCGATTTCGAGATTATACTCCCAAACATCGCGGTGATAGGGATTGGCCCACGTTTTTTTCTTGCGGTTTTCCCAAAGTCCGCCATCGACATCCTGAATACCCCATTCAGGTTTTTTGCGCGGGAGTTTATTGTCTTGAAAGAGAACGATACGGGCCACGGCCAACATGCCTAGATCGTGAATATCCTGCACCAGCTCGGCGGGCCGGGGAATCGCGACCCGCTGGGTTCCCCAACGAACGGCGGAGGCGACTCCCGGGATATAAACCCGACCATCGGTTTCTTTGACGGGGACCACAATCGCGTTCACCACAGTTGCGGAAGCCTTCGCGAGGAATTTTCTTCGCAAGCGGCGTGTTCCCGCCACCCATGCCGTTAAATGCAGCGCCTTCATGGGAACAAATGTCTCCGGGGTTTCGAGAACAACCGCAGTCGGGGCGGAAACAACCGCGGTAACGGTGCTCACCGCAAGAATAACGGCAGCCGTTGAAATCACTGTCGATGCCTCTGGCCTGGAGCAAGCATTGATTTTATTGGTGAGGGCATCTGTGGCGTCCGTCGGGACTTAAGGCTATCATTTTCGAATGCGGACAGCCTTCATGCTCGGATCAATCTTTATTTTTCTCGTTGGCTGCGGCGGGGGCACCCGGCGTTCGGACCGCAAGAAAGGAACCGCTGTTGTTTCCCGAGCGAAATCTCAAAAGGGAGTTTCGTACAAGTTCGGCGGCCAATCACCCAAAAAGGGCTTCGACTGTTCCGGACTCGCGTGGTGGTCTTTTCGGAAAGAAGGCATCCAAATTCCGCGTACAACGGCAACGCAGTACGGGCGCGGAAAAAAAATATCCAGCAAATCCTTGCTTCCGGGGGATCTTGTCTTTTTTAAGACAATCAAAAGAACGGTTTCCCACGTAGGCATCTATACAGGGAACGGAAATTTCATTCACTCTCCGCGAACTGGAAAAGGCGTTCGAACAAGCGCACTCAGCAACAAGTATTGGAAAAAACGCTACTTAGGTGCGCGTCGCTTCTGGTGATCGACCATCAAAAGGTAGGAACGGGACTCCGCATCCGCCTTCCACAAAGAGACACGCCGTTCACGAAGATCGCCTTTTGTATCAAATCGGATCCGACCCAGAATCCCGTAACGGTCGGTTCGATGCAGTGCTTCAATTACTTTTAGACGATCACCCCGCATCTGGAGGATCGCGTCCAGCGCCACTTCGGCGGCCTCGTACGCGAAATGGTCATAGACCCCAAGAGGAACCCCCGGATACCGTTCCTGATACGCCTCGATAAATCGGCCTGCATCCGGAAGAGCGTGCGCGGGCAAACCCGGCGTGCTGAAATAAGCACCTTCGGCCGCCTCCCCAGCCACATCAAACAACTCCGGCATTTTAGCGCCGTCTCCGGCCAAGAACCGCCCCTTCCAACCCTTGTCACGCAGACCTTTGAGCAGCAATCCCGCTTCTACGTAAATGCCTCCAAAAAAAACGCCTTCCGCTCCCTTAAATTTTTCAACCCAGGCACCAATGTCGCCCGTTCCCCGCGGGAGAGCTTCAAACGCCGGCACTCCGCCGCCCAAAGCCGTAAATCGTGCTCGAACCTTTTGGGAGAGTTCCCGACCATAAGGCGTTGCATCATGAAGGATGGTTAATTGAGTCAACCCGAGGGTACCGTAGGCGAGTTCCGCCAAGGCTCTCCCTTGCAGACCATCGTGCGCAAGCATGCGGAAGACGTTGCGCGGACCCGGCCAATCCGGAGATAGCTGCTGAAGCGTCAATTGCGGATGGGTAGCCCCCGGGAGCAAAAGCCCAAGACCCGCCGCCGCGTAAACGGGAGCGGCCTTCATCGCCGTATCGGAATGCAGATGGCCGATAACCACCGAGATATCCGGATTGGAGACGATGAGGTTGGCAACGTTAACAGCGGTGGCTCCATCGCCTCGATCATCCAGGGCCAGGACTTCCAATTTATATGGGAACGCGCCCGTGGCTTCTGCTTCCGCAATCGCCAATTCCACAGCCCTCAGAGCCCCGTTTCCAACCTGTGCAGTCGGCCCGGTAAGGGGCATCGCTACCGCGATTCGAACCACCCGCGGTTCGCTGGAGCAGCCGTGCAAAAAGAAGAGGGCGGCAACAATCGGTGTCAGACCTAAGGAATTGCAGAGCTGTCTTAGGATAGCGTATAATACTGCATTATTTCCCATTGATGCAGGACCCTCGGAGTTCGATTAATTTATGGTGAGACGAATAGTAACTGACTGGCTCGTTCCCTTCGGACAACCCCGTTTTCGCAAACCGCACGCCTGGGCAGAAAACCTCCGCCCCGTTTCTCCGGAAGGAACCCCCGCTTCTTTTTGGGACGATCTTCATGACGGCATTCGCCGCGCCCAAGAAGATACGCTTCAAAAGCAAAACTTCGAGGACGGATACTGGTGCGCAGAACTGCTCGCCGACACAACCCTCGAATCCGACGTCATCATGCTACTGAATTTACTCGGTCGAGGGAACTCTCCTAAAATTCGGAAATTCGCCAAGACAATTCTCGAGGCTCAAAATACGGACGGCGGCTGGCCGATTTACAAAGCCGGCCCTTCCGAAATTTCCGCCACCGTTAAAGCCTACTGGGCCCTCAAATTCGCCGGATTTTCCCCGGAAGACCCCGTAATGGAAAGAACCCGAAAGCGCATCAACGCGCTCGGGGGAATCCACAAGGTCAACACCTACTCTAAGTTCTATATGGCCCTCTTCGGTCTCTACGACTGGAAAGGCGTTCCGTCCATCCCGCCGGAAATAATGCTTTTTCCCAACTGGTTCTACTTTAACTTGTACGAGATGTCATCGTGGACGCGGTCGATTGTAGTGCCGCTCGCCATCATCTGGTCGGAGCGACCAGAAGTCTCGTGTCCCGATCACGCTCGACTTGACGAATTGTTCCCTGACAGCCGCCGTTATATAGGACTGAAGGAAACCGTAGCCGAGAAATCCTTATTTTCCTGGACGGGTTTTTTCCTCCTCTGGGATGACATGCTTAAAGGCATGGAAGGCAAGGGACCTCATTGGGTGCGCGCGTGGGCGCTGCGGCTCGCTGAGGATTGGATGCTTGAGCACCTCGAGGATTCCGACGGGCTTGGCGCGATTTTCCCTGGCATTGTCAACACCATCATCGCAATGAAGTCGCTCGGCTATTCGGATCACGACCCGCGGCTAAAAAAACAAATTCGGGAACTCGAAAAGCTGGAACTCGACCGCGGCGATAAGATCGAGATGGAACCGTGCCACTCTCCCGTCTGGGATACAGCTATCGCGGTGATCGCACTCGCGGAGTCGGGCTTGGAGCGGACCCATCCCGCGCTCGTCAAATCAGCCGAATGGCTGCTCCAAAATGAAATTCGCCGACCCGGAGACTGGCGCGTCAAAAACACCCAGGGTCCTGTCGGGGGATGGGCGTTCGAATTTAATAATGCCTTTTACCCCGATATCGATGACACCGCCATGGTCATGTTGGCGCTGCGCCATGTGGAACTCGACAGTTCTATCGCTCAGTGGCGGGAAAAAGCCTGCCTGCGTGGGCTGCATTGGCTCATTTCCATGCAATGCAAAAACGGCGGGTGGGCGGCTTTCGACAAAGACAATACCAAGGCGGTCCTAACGAAAATTCCGTTTGCCGACCATAACGCGATGATCGATCCTCCGACGGTGGATATCACAGGCAGGGTCTTAGAATTCCTCGGCTACATCGGTTACGACATGAGTTACCCGGTGGTTCGCGCCGGGGTTAATTTCATCAAACGCGAGCAAGAGGCTGATGGCTCCTTCTTCGGACGCTGGTGCGTGAATTATATTTATGGAACCTGGCAGGTTTTGCGCGGACTGAAAGCGATTGGTTATGACATGAACGAACCTTGGATCCAAAAAGCCGCCGACTGGCTGGAGTCGGTCCAGCTCAAAGATGGCGGCTGGGGAGAAACGACGGAGACCTATCACGACCCCTCCAAAAAAGGCCAGGGACCGGCGACCCCCTCACAAACGGCATGGGCCATTATGTGCCTCATCGCCGCGGGTCGACTGGACAAGGCTTCCACGCGACGCGGCGTGGAGCATTTGCTCAAGACCCAGCGCGAAGATGGAACCTGGGAAGAGACCGTCTATACCGGCACCGGCTTCCCCAAAGTTTTTTACCTTGAGTACACGATGTACCGGGACATGTTCCCTCTAACAGCGCTAGGAAAATACGAATCAGAAATCCGCAAAAACCACATCGTCCCAGCACTGCAGTAGGCAGCAGGGGCCGTACGTTGAGTTGTTGAGTTGTTTCAAACAACTCAACGACTCAACGTACGGCCCTAAGGAGAATTTATGGCTTCACCTTTAAGTATGCAGTTGTCGGTTTTTAAGTACCTTTTGACGCAGAAACTCAAAGGCAATGAACGCTATCCGCTCGTCATGATGCTGGAGCCGCTTTTTGCCTGCAATCTAGAGTGCGGGGGCTGCGGGAAAATCCAATACCCCACCGACATTCTCAAGAAACGCATGACGCCCCAGGAGTGCTGGGACGCCGCTGAAGAATGCGGGGCACCTCTTGTTTCCATCGCCGGTGGAGAACCGTTTGCCCACCCCCAAATCGCTGAAATCGTGGAAGGATTGGTCGCGCGTGGAAAATACATTTACTTCTGCACGAACGCGATTCTCCTCGAGCGCAATATCCACAAACTCAAGCCGTCGAGCCAACTCATATTTTCCATTCATCTCGATGGTCTCGAAAAAACCCATGACAACGCGGTTTGCCGCGACGGCGTCTTTCAAACCGCGGTCTCCGCGATTCGCAAAGCGAAAGAACTTGGATTCAACGTGATGACCAACACCACGATATTCAACGGCAAGAACTCCGATGAATTCCGCCGTTTCTTCGATGGCGCCATGGAACTCGGTGTTGACGGCATGATGATCTCCCCCGGCTACGCCTACGAAAAGGCCCCCCAGCAGCAGCTGTTCCTCCAACGCGAAGACACCAAAAAGTGGTTCGCGGCGACCCTCAAAGATTGGCGAACCAAGGGATGGGATTTCAATCACAGCCCCTTCTATCTCGACTTTCTCGAAGGCAAGCGCAATTACGACTGCACGCCTTGGGGCAACCCCCTTCGCAACGTTTTCGGCTGGCAAAAACCTTGCTACCTGATGGATGATGCCGGATACGCTAAAAGCTACCAAGAATTGCTTGACTCCACGGATTGGGCCAACTATGGCCAAAAATCCGGCAATCCGAAATGCGTAAACTGCATGACGCATTGCGGGTATGAACCTTCGGCTGTGAATGAGGCGTTTTCCAGCTTCGGCAAATTTGTTGAGCTCGTGAAGGACATCGCGTCGGTCTCCAAGTGGCGCGGTCGCCAAGGCGAGCCGATCATTCCCGTCGAGTTCCCGATCAGCAAACCCGCTAAGCGCGAACCGGTCGCTTCGTAGTTAAATCGTGTCGGATCTCGCCTTCGTCACCGGTGGTACCGGATTTGTCGGTGCCAATCTCGTTCGCCTTCTGCTTGAGCGCGGCTTTCGCGTTCGCTGCCTGGCGCGACCCGGGTCGGATCGCAGTAATCTCAAAGGACTTTCCGCCGACATTATTGAGGGAGATCTCCTCGACAAATCATCACTGAAGCGTGCCTGCGCCGATGCGCACACTGTTTACCATCTTGCCGCTGATTACCGCATTTGGGTCCCTAATACCGATTCAATGTTTGAAACGAATGTCAACGGGACGGTTAACGTGCTGCGAGCCGCAGCCGAAGCCGGGGCAAAACGCATCGTGTATTGTTCGAGTGTCGCCGCGATCAGACCTCCCCGCGATTCGGCGGCGTCAACCGAATCCGATTTTTATGAAAGCGATGAGGACATTGTGGGCTTTTATAAAAAAACGAAGTGGCGCGCGGAACGGGCGGCCCTTTCCTTGGCGCATGAAGGACTGCCCATCGTCATCGTCAATCCAGCGGCTCCAATTGGGCCCCGAGATATCAAGCCTACCCCCACGGGAAAAATCATCGTCGATTTTCTTAACCGCAAAATGCCGTCTTATATCGACACGGGACTCAACGTAGTTGATGTGCGGGATGTCGCAAACGGACATTTGTTAGCCGCCGAAAAGGGAAAAATCGGCGAACGCTACATTCTGGGGGGTGAAAACCTCACCCTTAAAGAAATTCTCGACACGCTCGCGCACTTAACAGGTCTAAAAGCACCGCGCTTTAAAACCCCGTACTCCATTGCGTGGATGATCGGCGCCGCTGACAGCCTGCGGCTTTCCCTCTTCGGCGGAACTCCCGTGGCGCCCCTGGACGCTGTTCGTATGGCCCGATATCGGATGTTTTACAACGCCTCTAAGGCGCGTCGGGATTTAGGATTTTCCTCCCGCCCATCGCGTGAAGCCCTCGCGGCCGCGGTTAATTGGTTTTGCTCCAACGGGTATGCACCTCGCCCCCCGCAATTCCCGCGACTCCCCGAGAGCGATTTATGATCGTCTTGACGGCGGCAACTCCTTGGGAACTACGGCCGCTTCAAAGCCTCGGTGTTCCTGTGTGGGAAACCGGTGTCGGCCCGGTTAAAACGAAGTCCGCTCTTGAAAATCAGTCCCCCCCACCCCCCGGATCGATCGTGATCAGCGCGGGTTTTGCGGGGGCGCTTCAGCCCGGCCTTCTTTCAGGAGACATCATCATGGATCCTCTTGAGGGACCCATCGAACTCGCTGTCGGAGCTAGAGAACTCGCCGAATCTTCAAAAATTCCCTTTCACATGGGGAAGATTCATAGCGTGAACCGCGTGATCACCGCGCATGGGGCCAAGAGAGAACTCGGGGAATCACTGCGTGCTGCGGCCGTCGATATGGAAACGGCCGCAATCCGCTCGTGGTGCCAAAAAAATAAGGCGACGGCATTGGCCATCCGGGTCATTCTCGATGAAATTGACGATCCTCTGCCCGAAGGCATGCCGGAAGATACATCGGTGCTGGCAGGAGCGCGCTACGCCCTCTCCCGGCCCTCCCAAATTCCATTACTCATCAGCCTTGGCCTGCGGCAACGTCGGGCGATGCGCACGTTGGTCCGATTTCTACAAGCCTACTTGCCGGCCATTCCCCATATGAACGAGCAACCCGATGCAGAAGAAACTTGATACCTATTTAAAAACCCGCGGGAAACGAGTCGCTCACTCGCTGTCCTCTCTCGTCGAGCGACGCGGCAAAGCACCGATTCCCTTCCTCGCGCCCATGCCCGCATCGATGCGCAAATCGATGAAGTATTCTTTGATGGCGGGCGGAAAACGACTACGCCCCATCCTCGTTATGGCGGCTGCGGAGTGCCGCGGTCTCGCCGGTTCAAAGGTCATTAAAACCGCGTGCGCGATGGAGATGATCCACACCTACTCTCTCATCCACGATGATTTGCCGGCGATGGACGATGATGATTTGCGGCGCGGCAAGGCGACCAGCCACAAAGTTTTCGGCGAAGCGGTCGCGATCCTGGCGGGGGATGGCCTGCTCACCATGGCATTTGAATTAGCGGCCGAAAATGCCGCCGACCTGAACCTGAGCGGAAAATCAACAAGCGAACTCATTCGCGTCATTGCGGCCGGCTCCGGAGCGCGCGGCATGGTCGGCGGGCAAGCGGCCGATCTCGAAGCGGAAGGCAAACGATCAAAAGCGTCGGCAAGGAAGTCCTTGGAGTACATCCACACGCACAAAACTGCGGCCTTGATCACCGCCAGCCTGGAAGCCGGCGCGGTACTGGCGAAGGCACCCGTCTCGCAGCGAAAAGCACTGCGCGAATACGGACATGCCATTGGCTTGGCCTTTCAGATCGTGGACGATATCCTCGACCGGGTTGGGGATAAGAAAAAATTGGGAAAGAAAGGCTCAGATTTGGAGAATGATAAATGCACCTTTCCCCGCCTCTACGGCATCGAAGGGTCCCGCGCCTTAGCCCGTCGCCAAACAGCCAAGGCACATAGGTGCCTGGCTCCCTTTAAAGACAAGGCCCAACCCCTGCACTGGCTCGCGGATTATGTGCTGGAGAGAGATCGATAGGCCAAAATCCTATTCAATATCAGCCGGATTCGTCCATTTACCCCATGCCTGTGATATAATAGGGTTAAGATCTGGTGCGAGACCTCAACGAGGAAAAAAATGGAATTTTTACATAAGATTGACTCCCCCGAAGATCTCAGAAAGCTCCCGGAAACGGACATCCCCCACGTGGCGCAGGAAGTACGGGAATATATTATCGATACCATTTCCAAGATTGGCGGTCATTTGGGCTCAAGCCTCGGCAGTGCTGAAATTACGACGGCCCTTCACTACGTTTTTAACACACCTAAAGACCGCATCGTATGGGACACAGGCCACCAAACCTACGGGCACAAAATTTTGACAGGACGCCGTGAAGCCCTGAAGCAGACCCGCCAATTGGGCGGGATTTCCGGATTCCTCAAGCGCAATGAAAGTGAATATGACACCTTCGGTGCCGGACATGCATCTACGGCGATTTCCGCAGCGCTGGGGATGGCGACGGCCCGCGATCTTAAAGGGGGAAAAAGCAAGGTAGTCGCGATTGTATCCGATGGCTGCATCACCGGCGGAGAATCCTACGAAGGTCTCCAGAATGCCGGCCAGCTGCAAAGCGACCTGATCGTCATTCTCAATGATAACCAGATGTTTATTTCGCAAAAGGTCGGTGCGATGAGCGCCTATCTCACGCGCCTTTTGACCTTGGGCCGTGTTCGCAACGCAACGAAAGAGGTCGAACGATTCCTCGCGCGATTTAAGTTCTGGGGCGCGGTAATCCTGCGTGTCGCCAAACGCGCCAAGGTGCTGCTGTTTCCAGGGATGTTGTTTGAAGAAATGGGTTTTTCATATTTCGGACCGATTGACGGGCACGACACCGTACAGCTCATTAAAGTTTTCCAGCACATCAAGCTGCTCAAGGGACCGATTCTCGTGCATTGCGTCACGAAGAAAGGCAAGGGTTATAAATTCGCCGAAGCCGATCCGCTGAAGTGGCACGGCCCGGGAAAATTCGACATTGAAGCCGGTCAGATCAAGAAATCGAAAAAGCTGGCGCCCCCGGCCTACACAAAGGTATTCGGAAAGGCCCTGGTCAAACTGGCGGAGGAAGATCCGCGCATAACCGCTATCACCGCGGCGATGCCTGAAGGAACCGGCACGGACATTTTCCGCGAGCGCATCCCGAATCGTTTCTATGATGTCGGATTGGCGGAGCAGCACTCCGTGACCTTCGCCGCCGGCCAAGCCTGTGAGGGTTATCGGCCCGTTGTCGCGGTCTACTCGACGTTCCTGCAGCGAGCCTACGATCAAATCGAACATGATGTCTGTCTTCAGAAATTGCCGGTAGTCTTCGCTCTTGACCGCGGCGGCCTTGTCGGGCACGATGGACCCACCCACCACGGAACCTTTGACTTCGCGATGCTCCGTCAAATTCCCAACATGACGGTCATGGCGCCTGCAGACGAAAACGAGCTGCAGCACATGCTGAAAACCGCCTTGTCGATGAACGCTCCAGTTTCTATTCGCTACCCGCGCGGCCCGGGGGAAGGCGTCAAAATGGACGACCAGATGCACACCCTGCCGATCGGCAAAGGCACGCGGATGCGTGATGGATCGGACGCGACAATCTTAGCGATCGGCAATCGTGTGTGGCCTTCTATGCGTGCCGCAGAACTCCTCGAGGATGCCGGCATCGCTTCCATCGGGGTGGTGAACATGAGATTTGTGAAGCCGCTTGATCGCGATATCCTTGCGCAGGTTGTCGACAAAACAAAAACAATAATCACTGTCGAGGACCACGTGCTCGACGGCGGCTTTGGTTCGGCGGTTTTGGAGGCCCTCAGCGATATGAAGCGCGTCGCGAATGTTCTTCGTGTCGGCATTAACGACAAGTTCGTCCAGCATGGTTCCATGGACCAGTTATACGCCCAGCTTGGACTTGACGACATCGGCATTGCACAACGAACGGCCGAGTTCATTGGGAAAACGTACAGCCCCCCCAAAAAGGAGTTGGAAGAATCCTTGGGCGGCGCTGCAGGACTCGCACAATGAACGAAATTGCAGCCAAACCGAAGGTCGATAAACTTGTCCTCACCAAGCTGCGCGGTTTTTGCGCCGGGGTTGTGCGTGCGATTGAGGTAGTCGAACAGGCTCTGGATGTCTGCGGCAAACCCGTCTATGTCAATCACGAGATCATCCACAATAAATACGTGGTTGCGGATCTCGAAAAAAAGGGAGCCATCACGGTTGAAGACCTCAATGATGTTCCTGAAGGCGCCTGGTTGATTTTTTCCGCGCACGGCGTGAGCCCGGAGGAACATAAGAAGGCTGCCAAGCGGGGTCTTAAGGTGATCGACGCCACCTGCCCCCTGGTTACCAAGGTTCATCTCGAGGCGATTAAATACGCCAAGGATGGCTATACCATCATCCTCATCGGCCATATCGATCACGTAGAGACAATCGGGACCATGGGCGAAGCCCCCGAATCCATGAAGGTCGTCGGGGATGTTTTCGAAGCACAGGCCGTCGAGGTCGAGAATCCGGAGAAAGTGGCCTATCTCACGCAAACGACGCTCAGCATTGATGACACCAAGACCATTGTAGAGACGTTGAAGAAACGATTTCCAAAGCTTAAAGTCCCGCCCAAGGATGACATTTGCTACGCCACCCAGAACCGCCAGAACGCCGTCAAGTCCATCGAATCAAAGATAGATTTGCTTCTGGTGCTTGGCGCCCCCAATAGCTCCAACTCCGTGCGCTTGCGAGAAGTGGCCGAAGGCAAAGGAACGAAGGCTTATTTAATCGAGCGGGCCGCCGACATAAAACCCGAATGGCTCGAGGATGTTAAAAGCCTTGGCCTGACGGCTTCGGCATCTGCACCTGAAGTCCTTGTCCAGGAAGTCATCGATCATTGCCGCAGGGAATACGGCATCTCCGAAGTGATCGAAGACGAAACCGTCGAGGAGAATATGATTTTTTCACTCCCCTACGAGCTGGAACAAGTCATTAAGAACGCTTAAAACCGCTCTTCAATTCTGCAGAGAATTTCACGAAGAAAGCCTGCTTCATCAGTTGCGATTCCGCGGCGGCGAAGCAGGCTTCTTAATTTCGCGGCATGTTTTTTGCTGGTTTGGCGGTTGCGATAACCAATGCCGGTCAAGACTGCAGCGGCACGTGTGATAAGAATTTCGAGTTCCTTGGATTTTATGCGCTGCGGCCCCTTGGGGAGTTCAACACTCTTCGCCCCCAGCTCATAACACACAACCCCCACGGCCTGAGCGAGATTCATGGAGAGAGCGCCCGGAGAAGTAGGAATGCAAAGGATTCCATCACAGAAGGCGAGATCCTCAAGCCGCAATCCCCGTTTCTCCTGGCCAAAAATGATGGCGTCACTCCCACCGGTGGCAAAACCCGGGAGCGTCGCGAGTTTTCCTTGAGGATTGCGCGCTTTCAAACAACTCGTTGCCCAGACTGTTCGCCGGTCTAGAATCGCCATTTCCAAAGTCGCAAAAACCTTAGCCTTTTTTAGAAAATTCTTCGCGTCGGTGGCGGTGACGCGGGCCTCCTCCCAAACCGGCGGATGGGGAGCGACGATCCGAAGGTCCGTAAAGCCGAAATTAGCCATGACGCGGGCCACGGCGCCAATGTTTTTCGGATTGCGGGGAGAGACGAGGATGATGGCGGGCAACTTCATCTTCCTCTATACTATCAATATGCAAGCAGGCAATTGGCTACAACCGCGTTATCCGAACAAATCGATCTTCGAGAAGGACTATCCGAACATCGACACGAGCGCCATGGGTGTCCGCTGCCCGGGATGCGCCGCAGACGTTCGACTAAACCGCAAGACGGTTAATGGGCGAATTGGAGGCTGGTGCAATAAGTGCGACCGCGCGGTGGCGGCGTAATTAAGCCGCCAAGGCCTGGGCCGACCCTTATTATCGGGTTTGCCTCAGTCCTTCGAACAGTGCAATTGCCGCGCTCGAAGATAGATTGTACGAACGTATATCCTCAGTCTTAGGGATACGGTACGTTCGACTCCGATATTGCTCCCGGAGTTCCATCGGCAGCCCTACTGATTCCTTGCCGAACACGAGAAACGAGTCCTTTTGGTAGGGCGCGTCCCAAAACTCCTTGCCCCCCCCCGCCGAGAAAAACAGGACGGACGCTTCGGCACCGATTTTCTCAAGGAAGGAGTCCCAATCCGCATGCAGTTTAAGATCAAGCTTGGGCCAATAATCCAGTCCCGAACGACGAATCTGGGCGGAATCCAAGGAAAAACCCAATTTACCCACGAGATGGAGAGTTGTTTTTGTCCCGACGCAGGTCCGTCCGATGTTGCCAGTATTAAAGTGGATTTCCGGTTCGATCAGGACGATGTTCACTTATTCTTCGTCATGCCCCAAACCGTGTCGACATGAATCCAGCCGTTGGCATCCTGAAGATCCGAAACCTCCAGCCAATCACCGCGCCGGCTAAAAACCCGCAGGGAGTACCCGCGTGAGAGCTCCCAAACAACCTTGCCGCCGGGGCTCTTGCGGAGATTCGCCATTTTTCCCCGGACCTGAACAGCTCTTACATCGGAAAGATCATCTTGATGGACCCACCCTTCGTCCCCTTCAAAATCGCGAATTAAGCGCCAATCCCCTCGGTATTTAACAATCTCCACAACGAAGTATTTCCACATCTTCCAAGTAATCTTCGCGTTTTTCCGGGAGTCTTTGCGGACATTCGCCGTTTTTCCTTTGACGCTCTTATATTCCGGATCCAAGGCATGCGACGTTGCGGTCATCATGGCAAGCAGGCACAAAATCGAGAAAAGCCGTTTCATACCCTTATTATAGTGCTCGCTGGCCACTGGTGCAACGCAAAACAACCTAGGCCCTGAGGCCTGCGAAACCAAAGGTCGGACGCCCCTGGGGGATAGGCCTTATGCAGAGTATGATTAGGTCAGATGCCCCAATCGGGGCCGGAGGTGGGGATGAACAAATTTTTGCCGGCAGCCCTTATTCTCGCGATAGGAACTTCACCCACCCTTGCCTTTGAGGGAGTCGCGCTCCCCAACATCGGATCGTTCTTAAAGGCCGGAACCCTGAATATCGCCGATACCGGAGCGGGCGGCTTTCAAGACCCGTTCGCTAAGGCCGCAACCAAGACCGTCTACGGCAGGCTCAATCTGTCCGGGGGCGTTAAACTGGAGTGGGACAGCCGAGATTACCAAACCAGCTCGAAGTCGGCGGTTGATGCGCGGAAAAAAATGGGACCGGGCATTCATGATATGGCCGACGTTCTTAAAAATGCCGGGACCGGCTCGTGGGTCATTCTTCGCGACGCGAAAAGCAAGGATTCCTATTACGTCTTTTCTCGAACGAACGACGAAGGAGAAACCACCTTCCCCAACGCA
>NVTF01000070.1 GCA_002401485.1 Elusimicrobiota bacterium
TCTTCAACTATTGTTTGTCTTTCCATGGGGATATCCTCCCCGCCCTTGCTCTTTAATTTAAGAACCTAAATCTGTCTCACCTGATCTTGGCAAAAAGGGCTAGAAACCGAGTCTCAACCCGTGCCGCCCGCACCGTGGGAAACGCATCCCCGTCTTCATCAGTCCACTGCATAGTCGATAGTGTAGACAGCAAGCACTCAGGGTCAATTCACAAGCAGGTTACGGGAAGAAACAGGCCTGTCACTTAAGGCGTTAAGCTATACTACCCATGAGCCGCTATTCCTCCTAGCAGTCCTCCTGTATACTTATATTAATTACAATGCCATACTATGCCAACCACTGACACTCATTTTCGCCACACCATGCCTGGGTCCAAAAATAAGCGCGGGGAGACTCCCGCAAAATCAGACCTCTCCCCTCAGGCAGTTATCCTGGCCGCAGGGGCAGGGTCGCGCCTAGCCGCAGGCGACCATAAAGCACCCCCCAAAGCTCTCGTGCAACTGGGGGGTTTGTCCCTGCTCGAACGCACGGCGCGCAATTGCGCGAAGGCCGGGGCTGCGGAAATCATCATTGTGGTCGGCTGCCGCGGAAGGGAAATCATCGAACAACTCTCGGAAAAACTCTCTGACCTGCCGGTGCGCTGGGTTCAAAACCAAAAATGGGAAAATGGAAACGGGAAATCCGTGCTCGCGGCAAAACCCTTTATCGGGACGGAGCCGTTTCTAGTGATCATGTCCGATCACATTATATTTGCAGATACCATCCGCCGATTGATAGAAACCCGACCGGTAAAACCCACAAACGTTTTGGCCATTGATCGAAAATACAACCTCCTCGGGGATCTTCCCGATGCCATGAAGGTCCGCCTTAACGATAATTCCATAACCACTCTGGGGAAGGATCTCCCGGAATTTGAAGCCGTCGATATCGGTGTGGGACTCTTTCAGTATTCATTTTTCGAGGAACTCGAAACAGCGGAGCGGCATTCGGACGGTAAATGCGCCCACTCGGACGGTACACGCGGCTTGGCCAAACGCGGCACATTGCAGCCCTTTGATATTGGAGACGATCGCTGGGAGGATGTGGATACTCCGGCGGACCGGGCGGCCGCGGAAAAAGTCCTCTTTCAATCGCTGCGTAAAAAAACCGATGGGTTTATGTCGAGACATTTAGAAAGAAATATTTCGCTGACCCTCACCAAACGACTGGCCAACACATCCATCACACCGAATACATTCACCGTTGCATTAATGCTCAGCCTGGCTGTACCCGCGATTCTTTTTGCCCAGGCCGATCCGAAGCTGAATTTACTGGGCGCGTTCTTGTTCTGGGTTGGAAGCTCCTTGGACGGCTGCGACGGAGAACTCGCACGCCTAAAATTTAAAGAATCACGATTGGGCGGCTGGCTCGATTTATGGTCGGACAACGTCGTTCATATCATGATTTTCAGCGGCATCGGAATCGGCATCTTCCGGCGGACGAGTGACCCCGTTTGGTTGTGGCTCGCGGGAGCCGCCTGCTTGGGCGTATTATTGTCGGTGCTCACTGTTTCCTGGACCACGTCCCGAAAGAAAAACGCAAGAGGACCGCTTTTCACTTCGGTGGGAGCGGGCGCCTCCGCCGGCGACTGGTCGTCCCGCTTAAGCCGCCTTACCGACGCCCTCGCCCGGCGTGATTTTATTTTTGTTCTCATCTTTGTCACCGCACTGGGCGGACTTCCTTATTTCCTCGCCGCAGCGGCGGCAGGGTCCAACATTTACTTTCTCGTTGTTCTTGCCATAGCGCTTCTCTCCGCGAAGCCTAGTGAATAAACTCCGGTGGGCGGCTCCTGTCGCCGGAGCCGCCATCCTGGCCGGCATTCTTTCCAGCATCGGATTTTCATCCGTTGTATCTGAAATCGTCACCGTCGGCTGGAGGGTGATCTGGATTTTTCCGGTCGCGATTCTTTGGATTTTTCCAAACACCTTCGCCTGGGCGCTCGCCCTGCCGTCAGGAACAACCTCGGTCCCGTTTCCCAAACTAATGGCCGCACGCCTCAGCGGGGAATCGATCAATTACCTTCTTCCCTCAGGATATCTTGGAGGCGAGCCGGTCAAAGCGGCGCTGCTCACTCCGGACATTTCTTTGGGAGAGGCCATGACCTCGGTGGTCGTTGCGAAAACCACTCAAACCTTCGCTCTGCTTCTGTTCATCTTTTCAGGACTCTTCCTCTTCGCACGAGAGGGTGCGCTTTCGCCCGCACTGCGCGCCGCAGCGATGGGCACCTCGATGCTTTTAGGTGTGGGCGTCGCAGTCATTGGTTTTGGATCATTTTCCGGAATCGGCGGAAAAATCGCCTCCAGCATTAAATCCCGCTGGGGAGAGGACCGCCCCTGGAACGGGTTAATGAACAAAATCCTGGAAATGGATCCGTTGTTATCGGGTTTCTATCGCAAAGATAAAGGAAGGCTTGCGGCATCAACCCTCATGCATGGCCTGGGTTGGTGCCTCGGGGCCGTGGAGGTTTTTGCGATCACGATGCTGCTCGGCCATTCCTTAAACGTTCTCGAAGCCTTCCAACTCGTCAGCATCGCCACCATGGTAGCGGTTTCCGGATTTTTTATTCCGGGAAGCCTCGGCGCCTTTGAGGGAGGACATTTCCTGGCCGGCACCCTGGTTGGATTGCCCCCCGAGGCTGCGATTTCCATCGGCCTTCTGCGCCGTCTCCGAGAGGTTGTCTGGCTCGGGTTCGGGGTCGCCTTGCTTGGAATTTGTTTTCCGGATTTCTCGATTCGAGAAATTCTCAGAAAGGGTAATCAATCCCCACAAACGTAGAGGAACCCTCAGCGCCCAAACCGAACTCAACGCGGCCGACCACGCTGGGAGTCACCACACCCCGAAAAGCAACACCCGCAGCCCATAAGGCGCGTTCATGATTGAGGTCCGTCAAAGAATCAAAAACGGTTCCCACTTCAAGAAAGGGCGCGATCTGAAAATCAACGGTCGAACCCATCATCTTTAACCGATACATCGAGATCCGTTCCTCAATGCCGGCAACTGCAATTCCCCGGTCGACAAACCGGGCCACTCCATAACCGCGCAGCAGTTTCTCTCCGCCAAGCCGCACAAGATAGGCGAACGGAACATTTCCCCACCCCGACCGTTCAATCAGAACACGACCGGCCAAAATAGCATCCGCCTTGGCGTGTTTACGATACCCTCTAAATTCAGCCCGGACGTTAATGAAGTCTTCATCGGAACCCAAAACCTTGCGGTAAAAATTTGCAGAGATATCCGCGAGAGTTCCGCGCGTCGGGGTGGATGGGAAATTACGGGTGTCGCGAAAATAACCGACCCGGGGTCCGCTCACCGTCGCGGCCCCGCGACGATTCACCGCGATATCACGCAAAGAATCCAAGGAACCGGCCCGGATATCAGCGCGACGCACCTTCCAACCGGCGATAATTTGTCCACCTCCCCACATAGGGAGTCCCATGTCGGCGAAAAGAAGAGTCTTTTTTAAGGTGTAGTCGCTTTCCGCCGATTCCGGGCTCGTGGAGCCGATACCGAAAAATCGCATGGCACCCTTGGATTCCTGATTAAACTCCAGCCGCAGCCGTCCCCCTGTGCCAAAGGCATCAAAGTCGGTCAGGCGTACCGCATAACGTTCGTTGGCCGTCACTGATTTAGACGCGAGGGCGAAGAGGGTTGTGTTGGCGCTGGGGTAATGGAAATACCGCAGGGTCGGCGTCCACCCGAAAATTTCGTTATAGGTCAACGAAGGCGCGAATATCTTACGAATCTTGCCGGACGGGTGAAGACGAAGCCAGACCGGCAGCACACCCACGGTCAGTCCTGTATTAGGAGTGATCGATATCGCCGGCAAATAAACCTGGGAGCGATCCCCTTCGGTTTTGACCATCACCCTGGAGGCGCCCTTGAGGAGGCGTTCCATATAATCTTCGGCATTGCCCGTGCGCGGCAGGAAGGCATTCAGCACGGTAAAGACGATTAGAATCGTTGTTGTTCTACGGGTGAGCGTCATTTCACTAGCTGCATTATACCAATGGCTCCGGTAAGGCAGGGTAGCGTAATTTCCTCTGACCCGCGTTGATTTGGATTTTTTCACGGATCAACTTCTTGACAATTCTTGGTCACAGGAACCCCATGTCCCGTCGAGGATCGACCAAAACCCTCGTTTCTTGCTTATGCAAATCCAGCGTATGGCCCTTGAATTTCTTCAATACCAAGCCTACCCTCGCAATACCCCATGAAAGCCCCTTCTCCCCATCGGATTCCACCATTCCTGCTTGGCGCCGTTGCGGTTTTTTTCGCCTCTGTGGGTATTGCCTCTGCTCAAGATCCTCCGAATAAGTCGAATGATAGCCAAAACAACGGTCAAGCCGGAGAAGGCTCCGGCTGGGAAAATAGGCAAAACTATCTAGACTTTTTTATCAGGCAAGCGAACCAAATATCCGAGACGGATGGCTCCCCACGCCCCTCCGACTCCTCAAAGGGTAGGGTTGATGGAAACAGGGGCTTAGAGGGCGACACTGACCCCGAAACTGCATCCGTCGCGGAGAGAAAGACAGTTTCAGCCCCGCCAAAAGGAAAACCCGTACTTCCGACCATCTCCGAGAAATCTCTCTTTAAAGATTTCCCAATAGAAGCCACCGCGATCCAAAAATCATTCTCAAGCAATAATCAGCAAGCAGCGGTGACTATCGCAGATAAGATCTTAACCAGCAATCCAAAAAATCCAGACGCCTACACCCTCGGCGCCTGGGTTCAGGGAAGAGTTGGAAACCGCGAGCAGGCCCGGGAAATCATCAAACGCGGCCGAGAAATCGCCCCCGACCATGTCGGTTTGCAAAACCTCGAAAAATTATTTAGACCCAAAGCCTCCGAAATGGCTCAAAAAGAGATCGACCGCCGCCGTAATGCCCTGCTGGGCACCCTGCAAAAAGAAGAGGCGGCCGGCAACGCCGGAGACGCCGGAGGCGCCAGAAACCTCAACGGCGCAAAAATAGCCAAAACGATTAATCCCGGCATGATGTCCCACGGACACTTCCTAAAATCACGCCCTGTCACCACGAATAATGCCGCTGTCCGCCGGGGCGCCGCCGCCGCCAAGGCCGGTCTCGAAGCCTTGAAGGTAAAGGACTTCAAAGGCGCGGTCGGTAAATTAACACAAGCACTCCGCAACGACCCCAAAAACAGCGCTGCATGGCGCCTGCGCGCGATGGCCTTCCAGGAATCAGGGCATCATAAAAAAGCCGTAAACGATGCCAGTCGCGCAATCCGCATCGATCAAACCGATCACTGGGCTTTTCTCGTACGCGCCAAAGCCCTGATCAATACCGGCCAGATGGACACCGCTCAATTGGATATTTTGGAAGCGCTTCAAATAAAGCCGGATAGTCCAGACGCATATGCAATCCGTGCGCGACTCCACCATAAAACACAAGAGCATGACAAAGAGCTTGAGGATTTACGCAAGGCAGCCGAATTGGACCCTGCTTTTGAAGGCCTCTTCCGAAGAGCCTTGCAAGAGAACGAACAGCTCGCGCAGAAGGCGAATAAATCCACACCCTCACGCAACCTGCTCTACGGCGGCGCAGCCCTGCTCGGCTTGGGACTTATCAGCGCGGTGTTTTTGCGCCGTCGCGGACAAACAACAACGACCCAATCAAAATCCGAAGGCATCGAAGGCTTCGATATTATCCGCAAACTCGGACAAGGCGGCATGGGGGAGGTCTGGGAAGCCGTTGACCGCGTACTGCAGCGCCGCGTCGCAATCAAGAAATTAATCCCCGAAATTGCAGCGGTCCCCCGCGAGCGCAAACGTTTCCTTAAGGAAGCCCGCACCGTAGCCGCGCTCAAACATCCCAGCATCATTGAAATCCATCAAGTTGTCGAAAGCGGTGAGGATCTCTATCTGGTATTTGAACACATCGACGGAGTTGCGCTTAATGAGGTCCTCTTGGAAAAAGGGACCCTCTCCTTGATGCAAACCCTGGAAATTCTGCGGCAGACCGCCGGCGCCCTTGATTTCGCTCATGGTCGCGGCGTCATTCACCAGGATCTAAAACCCGCCAACATTATGGTTGAAGGCGAGACCGTGAAAGTCATGGACTTCGGGATCTCCCGGCGCATCGCCGAAACAATGGGGACCATAACCCGCATGGAAGTTGTGGGAACCCCTTCGTACATGGCACCGGAACAAGCCCAGGGGGAGGCGTCCCCCGAAACCGATATCTACGCCTTGGGCGCGACGCTGTATGAAATGCTCTCCGGCAGACGTCCCTTTTCGGGCATGGCCGGCAATTCCCCTAAACTAGAGAAGTTCTACACCCCTCTCTCGCAATTAAACCCCGATTTGCCCCCGCTGATAGACAGCGTGATCGACCGCGCGCTGGATCCCGATCCCAAGAAACGGTTTCACTCAGGCCAGGAATTTTTTGATGCCCTGGAAGAAATTGCAGGCACACCCGCACCCTCCGTCTGACTCTCGCTGGAATTTCGATTATTGGAAGACGATCAGGCTCGCGGCGATGATCTCGCGCAAGCCTTGTGCAGCGTTTCCGGCGGCCGACAACATCAAGGTGCAGTAGGCCGAGATAACAATGGTGTGAACGCGATAGACAGCCGGGGAGGCTTTCCATCCTGCGTAGCGCTCTTCATGATTCTTCGTTTGCTGCATACTTTATAGTGGCCGGAATTGCTTTTAAGCCCCTGGGGCAGACGGGAGTCGCCTGAGCGTTATAGGGCCTAGGGGATTTTGGGCCCTCCAGACAAGATTCTCAGGGCTTCTTTTCAGAGGCTGATCATCCAATAATTCAATTCCAATGAACGCAGTTGGGCCAGCATGGCGGCAAATATGGCCGCTCAGGTTCGGGCTCTGGTTCAGAATAGATGTTGCTCGATCCATGATCGTAATCCTGTAATTGAGGACGTGAATTATAAACATCCGCCTGCAAATCAGCTTGGGAATAGCGAGGATACTGTCGAGAAAATGCTTTTCCCATGAGGATGCCAAACATTCGATTTTCACATCCGCCAAGACCAAATCGATTGACTGCGCCAGAGTCGGCGCGTACGCCTTGGGCGCTCTTCCATGTACTTGAAAAATCCCTCGCTGATGCCGAATGGGGATTATTGCAAGCCAAGCGAGCCAACTTAGCGATCAAGTGATATTTATCGATTGAGGCTCGCTGTACCACGCGGGGCCTCTGAGGGACATTAGGTTGCACCTGTGCTCGACGAGCTTGTTGAACGATTCGCGCGGGCTGTTCTTCAGGAATGAATATTTCCGTAATAACTAGTCCAGAGGCAAAGGTATTGGAATCCGAACTTCCCGAACCTGAAAATCCCCCCCCAGACCCAAAAAGATCCTGCTCCCGCCGCTTTTGTCGCCTTTTAACTCCTGCTTCATTTCGTTGCTGTATCTGGTCAACAAGATCCGAAGTATCGCGGGTTATCGATAAAAAGAAATCCGTCTCACCTGACAATTTTAAAATCTCAATTGGATGAAAGTCCGGGTCATCTTCCCTTGTTTCCGATTTCTCCTGATAGGTATCGGATCGACGGATCGCCAGAGGCAATTGATGTTCCATCGGTGGATCCCCCAATTTTTCACGAATAAAATATCCCTGAGCCTCTTCCTTTTTAGATTTCTCACGGAAGTTCTCAATTTGTCCTGGTGAAAACAAAGAACGACCCGTTCGCTTAAGCTCATCGCGGTTCATCGATTCCAAAAACTTGGCCTGAGCTTCATACGCCTTCGCCTCCATAAATCGTTTGTTGGATGGTTTATTCGCATCATAAGACCATTCGAACATTTGCATTTTAGAAGCCCAGTGATGGGTCTCATGCAAAATGGTCAAGGCTAACCGATCCGGACCTCCGGCCACCATCGTTTTCCGCTGCTCTGCATTCAATTTTTCCAAGAATGGTCTCGGGAATATCTTAATGTCGAACCTACGTGTCGAACCATACGCCATTCTATCCAAGGACTCTATAGACCATCGACCATCTTTCCCTTTTTTTTCTTCAACGCTAAATCTTGGATTCCACTTGGAAGGAACAGAATCATCCGCATAAGAGTCTTTGGTTCGTTGAGGCGTTAAATCGTACGCTGCAATCGTCAGATCAATAGCAGCATCAAAGGCAACGAAAGCCTTAGCCTTTTCACGCGCCAATACCTTTTCTTGCTCGACATTTTTCTCCTGGAGCAAACCACATTCCTTCCAAAATGTCGTATAGAAAGTCCGGCTAACCCATCCTTGACCGCATTTATTAGCGAGCTCAGTATCACGCTTCCGTATCTCTCTAGACGCGCGACGAGCCTCATCGACAGCTTTCGCCCCAAGCGCAATTTTGCCTCGAATCTCGCGGTGCTCTGAAGGCGTGGCACGCTTCGGGGTTGGGTAAAGGTCGTGCTCGTAGTTCACAGCCCCCAAAGAACCCGGAAGGAGTAATGTCACTAAAACTAAAATCCGGGTCACGGTGCAACCTCGAACTCGAGGATCTGGGAAGAATCGCTAATATCGACTTCTTTGAAACCCGCTCCTGGAATCCGGCCATGATAAATCAGAATTTTGTTCGCTATTAAATCCAGCGGGATCACCAGGTTTTGATCCCAACTAGCCGAACGCGAGACGAAGGCCTTATCTTTGAACTCCGCCTGAATTTGATATTTGCCCGGATGCTGAAAAACAAACCCTTCTAAAATCCTGTAACCTGGCATAGGCTCGCGCAATTTAAAAGACTCGAGGGCTTTTTGAATCCGCTCGTCCCTCTGCTTCCTTAATCCTGCCCTAAGGCCTTGATTTGCTGATCCTGGAAATTCCTGCTCTATACTTGGTCCGTCATGGGGTCTCAATTCGCGTGGGCGAAAGAGCGAAGGAGTCGATAGGAGAGCATCTCCTGGAGAAACTTGGAATATCGCCGAACGACCTCCAAATGAATCTGTTTTGACTAAAACTCCTGAATGCTCCGAATTCGATTTTTCATCGAAAACATAGACCTCAATCGACTTTTCGTAGGGAAGGGGTACTTGTGGATAGACCCGCTCCCCATCAGGGCCCCAGACCTTGATCTCAAGTGTCGTGCCAGTCCAATCACCCTTCAGAAAATATAAATCAAGAGTCAATAAATCACAGCTTTTGTTTTTTAGTCCCAATTGGTACCAAAGCGTATACCTCGTATTTGTTCGCGCTTTCTTTTCACCTAATTCGAGGGTCAACTCAACGGCATCACACACCTCCGCATTTTCGAGTAAACTGCAACCCTGCGAACACACTGGGACTCCTCGAATGAGGACATAAGTGTAGAACCCCCCAAAACAAGCAAGGAAAACGGCTAAAAATATCCTGCTTGATTTCAGAAGTTTTCTAAAGCCTTCGCTCAAAACCATTCCTCACGAAAATATAATTCAATCCCCAATAAAACAAGGGAAGCCTCAACGGCGCGCACGCGCCTCTAAAACTCCCCTCCTTGTCGTCCGCTTCTAGTCGGACCGTCGATGCTCGCCAGCCAATTCCAGTGATTACAAGGGCTATCGTCCTTTCGGCAGCTAAATATATTTTCTGGCCCTCCAGACAAGATACCTAGTTGGTCTTTTCGGGGGTTACGGACTCCAGAGCCTTACGGTTGATCTTTTCCGCCTGGTCGAGCCAAAACTTTTTCTGCTGTTTAAAAGGCTCTGCGGCCTCATCAGCCTTCATTCGCCTGGTTTTACCACCTATCTTGGAAGTTATTCCCCCCCGCAAAACTCCATCAGTAGACGTATGAAACAAAAAGAGATCCCCGGTGGAGGTGTCCATAATAATGATTAGCGGTACCTCATCATCCTCACGGTCGCGGACAAAAATTGTGTGTTTTTTATCGGTCGTCTCCGCACCAATAATCAACTCATTTTCAATATTTCCCTTGACCTTAAACCATCTGGCAAAGCGATTGAAGCTTTTAGGGTGACTCCATACATCCCGGAGGACAAAGGTCGCGAACAAATCCTCAAGTTCACCTTTCTTTTTTGGCGCTTCTTCCCCTACCGCAACCAGTTGGGTGATTGGCGGTGCCGGCGTAATCGGGATTTTTACGCCCCCGGCCAAACCCGCATTTACAGCGATTTTTGCGTGTATTTTTAGGTTAACCAGGAGGGGACCATTCGCCGCGAATGCCGCGGTTGAGAGCGCTAACCCGCCAAAGGTGCAAAGAAGAAAAATAGAGATGCGTTTTGCTGACATAGGGACGTTCAACCTCGCTAATAAATGTAAGACATTATCCCAAAAAGCGAAAATATTCTCATGAGGCAGGGGTACCGCCCCCCGCCGTATTAAGGCCCAGATCACTTTAGGCCCTTCGATTCTGTGAAATGCTTTAGGTCTTGATTTCCTAGGCAATGGGGTTATCCTCAGATTATCCCTATGCAATCCCACTATCCCCGACAAACTCGAATTGTCGCTTCCTGTGCGGCCATAACACTTTTCTTCCTATCTACAGGAATCCTCCGCGCCAATCCGGAAACCACCCAAAAGGTCGTAAATGATCTTCTGGATGAGACTCAATATGAAGAGACGTCTGGCTTCGGAACGGGTGGTGACGCTTATGATGACTTAGATGATAATGCCGGCACCCCTGCGGGTGGCGGCGGATCCGGGTCCAAGAAAATCATTTACCCAATCCAAAAACCCGGCAGTTCCGCCTCTGGAGGAAACCTTGAGGCGACCTTAAAGGATTTAGCGGCCGGAGGAGTGGGTGGGGGACTACCGGATACCCTGGGCGAGATTGCACCCGATATCACCGAAGAACACACCACCTCGGGATACGCGGAATTCTCTCGGGTAATTCCCGTCGAACATGTCGATGAGTTCAACAAGGTTCAAGAACGGCTCGTGATGGGTGAATTCCACCAAGCAGAACTGATCGCAGATGCAATCATCAATGAATCTCCGGGAGATCCCACCGGCTACTATCTATCGAGTTGGGTCAACGCTAGAAACGGAAAACGCGAAGAGGCCTTAGAAATCATCAAACGCGGGCTTAAAATCGCCCCCGACCATGAAGGCCTGCAAAACCTGGAAAAACTACTTAAACGCAAAGCCTCCAACATGGCGCAAAAAGAAGTCGACCGCCGCCGCAACCAATTACTCGGCACTCTGACTAATGAAGACGCCGCTGGCGACGTCGGACCGGGATTTACCGCCGATTCCCGCAAATACCAAGGCATACAAATGGCCGGCATGGTCAATCCGGCGATGTTCGGCCGGGGGCAAATGGCGAAAGCGCTGCCCCACTCCGCCCGCGGTGCCGCCGCCGCGCAAGCGGGCCTCAGTGCCATGCGGGTCGGAAATACTAAAACCGCGATCACAAAATTAACCGAAGCAGTCCGGCGGGATCCTAAAAATGGCGTTGCCTGGCGCCTGCGCGCAATGGCCTTCCAACAAGCGGGCCAATACACCCAAGCGATCCGGGACGCCAACAACGCCCTTAATATCAATTCCCGGGATCACTGGGCCTTTCTCGTGCGCGCCAAAGCACGCACCGACATCGGCCAGGTGGAAGGTGCCCTCACCGACATCAGCACGGCCCTTCAATTAAAGCCCAATAGCGCCGACGCCTATGCCACGCGGGCCCGCCTCTGGCATAAAACGAAGGACCACGATAAAGAGGCCGACGATTTGCGCCAAGCGGCCAATTTAGACCCGGCCTTTCAAAGCCTTTACCGGCAAGCGCTGCAGGAGAACGAACAGCTTGCTCAACGCGCGCTCGGAGACCAAGCAAAATCCAATCAACCCTCACGCGCTCTACTCTACGCCGGCGCAGTTCTGCTTGGTCTGGCACTTATCAGCGCGGCGTTTTTTCGCCGTCGCGGCCAGACAACGATTACCCAATCCGAATCAAACGGCATCCCGGGTTTTGCCATCATTCGTAAACTCGGCCAAGGCGGCATGGGAGAGGTCTGGGAGGCCATGGACCAGGCGTTGGAGCGCCGCGTCGCAATCAAAAAGTTAATCCCCGAAATCGCAAGGGTTCCCCGCGAACGCAAACGTTTCCTTAAGGAAGCCCGCACCGTTGCCGCGCTCAAACATCCCGGCATCATAGAAATCCACCAGGTGGTTGAAAACGGCGAGGATCTTTATCTCGTGTTTTAACACATTGATGGGGTTTCTCTTGATTCGGTGCTCGCGGAAAAGGGACATCTTTCGTTAGACCAAACCTTGGAAATTCTTAGACAGACCGCCGACTCCCTCGATTTCGCGCACAGCCGGGGCGTCATCCACCAAGACTTAAAACCCGCCAACATCATGATCGAAGGGGAGACGGTGAAGGTCATGGACTTCGGCATCGCCCGCCGGGTCGCCGAAACGATGGGCACGGTCACCCGCATGGAAGTGGTCGGAACCCCTTCGTATATGGCGCCGGAACAGGCGCACGGGGCGGCTTCTCCCGAAACCGATATCTACGCCCTGGGTGCAACCATGTATGAAATGCTCTCGGGCAAACGTCCGTTTTCGGGCATGATGGGCGATTTCTCCAAGTTGGAGAAGGCCTACGCTCCGCTTTCCGCTGTTGTACCTGGATTGCCGCCGCAAATCGACAGCGTAATCGACCGCGCATTGGATCCCGATCCCAAGAAACGATTTCACTCGGGACGGGAGTTTTTCCAGGCGCTGGAAGCGATTTCCGGGACTCCATTACCTCACGCCTGACACCCTTGCGCTCTTAACGGGCCGCACTTATCCTAACCCTATGAGAACGTACCTCCTCATCTTCGTCTTTGCCCTGCCGACTACAACCTGGGCGGAAGGAGGCGAATGTTCTGATCCAGACCCTCCCGTGCACTGCCAAGAATACGGAGCGGCACAAGAAGAAGACCAAAACAAAGCTGACGACTGGGAGGACGGCTTCGAGAACTCTTCTGGAACGGATGCACTGGGAGATGCCTTTGACGGCGTCAGCGACGTCGGAGATATCGGCGCTTGGTTCACCACCATCATGGGCAGCGCCCAAAGCGCGATGGAGTCCGGAGACTTCGCCGCCGCCCAAGCCTACGGAGCCCAACTCACCCAACGCAGCCCCGAAAACCCCCTAGGCTGGCGCATTGTCGCCATGTCGCAGGAAAAACAAGGAGACAAAACCTCCGCGCTTGCGACCGTTGAAGCCGGGCTGCAGTATGCCCCCAACGACGACGGACTCAAAGGCCTGCAGAAAATTTATTCCAGCAACGCAACCGGCGGATTAAAATTCGACACAAGCAAACTCAAAAAAATTCCCGAAAAGAGAAACTACGACAAGCTTCAACACAAACCCCGCCCCGGCCAGAACCAAATCGCCAAAGGCGGAGCCGCTCAAAAGATGCTGCCGGCGCAGATGAGCAAACACGCGAAGCCGATGCAATTCATGAAGCCCGAGCTGCACAAAGGGTTTACGCGGCAAGGCCTTATCAAAATACAGGCAAACGATCTCATCGGAGGCATCAAGGCGTTCACCAAGGCGATCCGCAAGAATAAGAACAACACCGCCGCCCTTCGCTGGCGCGCGCTCGCACGCCAACGGGCGGGAGACCATCAAGGGGCGATCGATGACGCCGCGCGTGCGCTTAAAATCCATCCCAAGGATCATTGGGCGCTCAAAACCCAGGCGGCCGCCTACCTCGCCCTTAAGAAGCCCCAACTCGCACTTGAGGCCGCAAACAAAGCCATCGAGGCCAACGGCACCGACGCCGACGCCTACCGGACACGGGCGATGATTCACAAAGCACTCGGCGACAATCCCGCCATGATTCAAGACCTCGCACAGGCCGCCTCCTTGGATCCCGCGTTTCAAGCGTTGTACCGCAGCGAACTCGCCCGCATCGAGAAAGAAAACAAGGTGGAAGACGACGAGGAAACCGAAGGCGGCGACTCGACGATGGGGACACTCGTCGCTTTGGGTGCATTGATTCTCGGGGGAGCAGTCGCAACGGCGCTCTCGAAAAAGAAGCCGGTAAAGAAAAAAGGGGCAACCGCAGCGCCGCTCGGCGTAACCGGATTCGATATGGGCGGAAAACTCGGGCAAGGGGGCATGGGGGAGGTTTGGGAAGCAACCGACCGGGCGCTCCAGCGCAAGGTGGCGATTAAACGATTGCGCGCCGAAATCGCCGGGGATGAAGGTATGCGCAAAAAATTTCTCAAAGAAGCACGCATCGTAGCCGCCTTAAAACATCCCAATATCGTCGAAATCCACTCCGTCATCGAGGAGGGCAAAGAGCTGCTGCTCGTTTTAGAATATATCGACGGCCAAAGCCTCGATGCAATCCTACGCGAACACAACAAGCTAACGCTCGAACAAACCATTGAAATCATCAAACAAACGGCGGCCGCGCTCGATTACGCCCATGCTCAAGGCGTCATTCACCAGGACTTAAAACCGGGCAATATCATGATCGCCGGAGAGAACATCAAGGTCATGGACTTCGGCATCGCCCGGCGCGTCGCCGACGACCTGACGGCGTTAACGAACCAGCAAGCCGCCGGAACACCCATGTACATGGCGCCGGAACAGATCAAAAACGACCCGAAACCCCAAAGTGATGTCTACGCGCTCGGACTCTGCTTCTATGAAATGCTCTCCGGCATGCGGGTGAGCCCGGGGCTGGTCTACACCCCGTTAACCACCCTGATTCCCGGCATCGCGCCCGGCATCGACGGGGTGTTAACCTACACCTTTGATCCCGATCCCGGGAAACGCTACCCCACCGCGGGTCAATTCCGTGCCGCCATCGAACAAGTCGTCAACGCCTAAAAATGGGAAAATATGTCTCCCATGGAAAAGCGCTCCGTTCCCTATGAACGCACGATATTCGTCTGCACACATACCCGCCCGGACGGCCGGGTGGCGTGCGCCAATCCGGGCCGCGGGGGCGACGCAATTTGCAGGGCGCTTAAAGCCGAAGTAAAAGCGCGCGGACTCAAAGGCAAGGTCCGGGTCGCGCGATCGGGCTGTTTGGATTTATGCGAAAAAGGACCGAATATCTTCTTCTACCCTGAAAAAGAATGGGTCGGGGGCGTGAGCGAAGGCGATGTCCCCGCACTCATCAAACGAATCACAGGCGGCAATTAATATAATGAAAGCAATGGACTCGATTTTCTGGATTCGCATAGGGAGCATTCTCATGCTTCTCTCAGTCGCGGCAGGCGCTTTCGGAGCACACGCGCTCAAGGCAAAACTCTCCGCCGACATGCTGACGGCATTCGAGTCCGGCGCGCGTTACCAGGCCACCCACGCGCTGGGCATCCTTGTTGCGGCCTGGATCGGCACCCAATACAGCGGGCGTTTCCCCGGTTATGCCGCAGCCTGCTTCACCGTCGGAATTTTTCTTTTTTCAGGAAGCCTGTACGCGTTAAGCGTCACCGGCATCCGCAAGCTCGGAATGATCACGCCGCTAGGCGGACTACTCTTCATGATCGGCTGGGCGCTTCTCGCGCTGTCGCCGACGCGCAGCTGAGGTAACACCATGACGCAGGAAACAAAACCCCAGGCCCGCCACGGCGGCCCCCCCAAGATGGACCCGCCGGATCTCACCGAAAAGGGAGCCTCCAAGGACGGTGTCCAGCAAACCTCGGACCGGCGGCTTTTTATGCAGCTGCAGGCGTTTGGCGGGGTTACCGATCCGGCCCCGTTGGCCAAGGTTCTCGCCGACGCGGGAATTGAAGGTGTTCTTTATCAGGAACTCAGCGACCCGCGCGGTGTCGCACTGTTGACCTATTCGGAAAACGAAGCTTATTTCGTGGATACCGTCGGACCGCTGCTGCGGTCGGGGCCCTTCGGGGAACTCACGCAAAAATCCGAATACGCGATGTTTGGCCGCACGTATTCAATCGGCTACGAGCCGAATCTGGAGGACTGGCTGCTTAAAAAACCGGTGCGCAATGTTCACGATGAAAAAAAACCGTGGGCGGTCTGGTATCCGCTGCGCCGCAAGGGAAAGTTCATGACTCTTCCTGAAGACGAACAGAAAGCGATCCTTCGGGAACATGGAACCATCGGCATGCAGTTCGGTCAATCCGGCCTTGCCGCCGATGTTCGCCTTGCCTGTCACGGCCTCGATAAAAACGACAACGATTTCGTCATTGGTCTGATCGGAGCTAACCTGCATCCGCTATCGGCGCTTGTGGAGCGCATGCGCAAAACGCGCCAGACCTCAACCCTGATGGAAAAAATGGGGCCCTTCTTCGTCGGCAAGGTGGTTTGGCGCGCGGGCGGCGCTGAGTGAGCGAACCGAAAACATTCAAGATCCGCTTGTCGCAACGGTGCTTCCAGTTCAAACTGGACGGCCTCAGCGATAATGCCCCTCGAAAACCGGGCGTGTACAAATTCCTCACCTTCGATGCTGAAATGAAGCCGGAGGTATTGTATATCGGTCTCGGAATTCCCGGACAAGGCGAGTCGATCCACGATGCCGTCGCCTCGCACATGATGGGCAACACCCGCCCCAATACAGAGGATCTATTAAAAGCCGCGAACGATATTTATTTCGAGTACGTTGATGCGGACATCGAAGATCCCGAAGAATTTAAGGATATTGCAGGGGCTCTGATTAAAAAGCATAAACCCCGACTCAACCCATCGATGGCGCCCCCGTCCACAGGCAAACACGGACCCATCACACTCGAAGAGTGGACAGAAACTCCGCAGGAGAGAAACCATGGCAAAGAAAAAGAAAACAAAAAAGATCACGAAGTCACTCGTGAGTAAATCGCCGCCGAAAGTCGATTTCGTTAAGGAACTCGCGGCGTTAGGCGCGAAAATCGAAGGCGCGCTCAAGTCCGCGGTGAAGAGCAAGGCGGCTAAGGATATCGGCACGGAAGCCGCAAAGAGCATTAAGAGCGTCAGCAAGAAACTGATCTCTGCGGTTGAATCCGCGCGAAAAAGCGAAGAAGTTCGCGGTCTCGAAGAACAAGCCAAGAAGGTCTTTCGCACGGGCAAAAAACAAGGCACCGACTCCGCCAAACAAGCTCAGGCGAACCTGTCTGCAGGACTCAAAGGCCTCTCGCAGGAACTCGAGAAGCTCGCGAAGTCAGTTAAAAAAACCAAGAATAAATAGGCTCAACTGAAAACACGCTTCCACTCTTCGGGTCGGAAGCCAACGAGGCCCGCGCCCTCTGTGAGCAGAAACGGCCGCTTAATCAGCATACCGTTCTTCGCAAGGAGGGCGAGGGCTTCGCCCGTTTTCATCGACGGAAGTATCTTCGAAAGTCCGCGTTCGCGGTAGACCTTTCCGGAGGTGTTAAAGAGGCGCTTCAATTCCCCTCCTAAACGACCCAGCATGGTTTCCAACTCTTTGCGGCTCGGCGGCTTCTCGACGATGGAAATCGCATCATAGTCGACCTTGCGTGCATCCAAAAACTTACGCGCCTTTCGACAGCCGTCGCATTTTTCGTAGTGATAAAATCGAATTGTATTCGCCATACCCCCCTTATACCAAAAGTGTAAAATCTCCCAATGATCCGAACCCTTCTTCTTATTTCTCTTTGCGCCTCAGCCGCTGAGGCACGGGAGGGATTCTTCCCGCCTACGGCCTATACCGCCCTCGCCGAAACGGGGATCTCCGCAAAAACGATCGCCGGGGCCTTGCCGGTCGTTGGCGGATTTATGATCACGTCCAAACGCGTCTACCCCTGGAAAACGGTTCAATCCCTGCTCGCAACACGCTGCGGAGCGGACATTTCCAGAGCCTGGAACCGCGAGTTTTGCGAGGGGCTCGCGGCAGCCGACTGCACTGCTGAGGGATCCTGCAGCGTTCTTCGCACGTCCAGCTGCGGCGGCGTGGTTGTCAGCGGCTTTTTCGTCACCGCGAAACATTGTGCAGCCGATCTCGGCGACCAGACCCTGAGCGCTAAATTTATCATGCCCGACGGCCGGCCGCGGACTGTCCTCCTTGAACGAACGGCTCTTACCGAACATGGTTTCCCCGATGATCTCTCCCTGTTGCGCATTCCGGATTTCAATGGGGAGTCTGTCCGCATCCGCCGGCAAAACCCAAAAACCGGAGAACCTGTTTTCGGAGTGGGATTTCCTTATTTCTTAATGCGAGAACACAAACGTGCCGATTACAGTGCGCCCTGGGGAGACCCCCGCGTGGTTTTCGGAAAGGTTGTGGACGGAAACTCGAAAGATCATGCGCTTTGCGGGTTCTCAAACGAGAGCGACGAGTGGAAAGACAATTGGCACTGGTCAGAAACCTGCCCCGACCCCCAGCAGCACCATCTCTTTCTTACCGATACCGACATGCTAAACGGCATGAGCGGATCCCCCTTGTTTGATAAACGCGGACGACTTCTCGGCATCGGCACGAACACGCTGAAGAAAGCCCCCTTCGATTACGATGCCGAAAAATCCGCCATTTATGTTAAAGCGGAGCGGATTCAATTCTTAGTCGGAAAACTGGCCGAGGTGGAAAAAGAGATCGCCGAAGAGGCCAAAGCCAAACACTCACTCGAAAAACTGGAGGAGGCAAAATCCCTGGAGCACGAAGGCCGCTGGGAAGAGGCGGAAGCCGCATTCAAGGAACTTAAATCATCCTACCCGGACTACGCCGAACGTGCAGACGCCTCGCTGCGCTTCATCTCCTGCGAAACCGGCCGTGAACGGCCGCGCCGCACCTTTCCTCGCATCGAATACCTCGAATCAGTGACGCTCTCCGCGCTGTCTGATGGCAGCCGCGAACGCCTTTTAGACCTGCTCCCCTGCCGGGTCACGCTTAGCGAAAAAGAGTCCCACGCCAACGATCTCATCTCACAGCTTCTCCAGCAAAGCATCAACGGCGTCTCTCCCGCGATTCGCTCACAGAAACGGATCGAAAACCATATCGAAGCGACCTTGATGGGCGTCACGGGGGATGTGATTTTAATCTGGCGGCAGGACCCCAACGGCGGATGGGCGCTTGATGGCGCTAGTGTCCGCTAGCCTTCTCCAACTTCGTGATCGGCCAATCCCCGCCTTTCTCTTCGATCGTAAATTCAATCTTGTCACCGGGCTTAAGACTTTTGGTCAAATCCGGATCCTCGACGGTAAACGGCATCGTCATCGCTTCCATAAATCCCGGGATATCTTCGTGGTCAACCACCAAAACGCGCCCCTCGGACCTAACACTCTTCACCACACCCATCACGACGTGGGATAAAGGCTGCGCGGCCTTAGCGAACGGATCGGGGTAGACCTTCGGCTCCGGGTCGCCGCTGCTGCAGGCGGAGAAAAACACAAGCGCGCCGATCAGAAAACAGAACGTTCGCATCCTTACTTCCCCCAATGCTTCTTAATGAATCCCGCCCGCCCGGATCCGCGCCGATACAGTTTGTATTTGATGGTATGTTTCTTGTAATAGTCCTGGTGATACTCTTCCGCAGGGAAAAAGTTCTTATAGTCGCGAATTGGAACCACGATGGGTTTGTCGAAGCGCTTTGATTTCTCAAGCGCTTTTTTTGATGCCGTCGCAATTTTGAACTGCTCCGCATTATGCGTGAAAATCACCGGCTTATAGGAAGGGCCCCGGTCGCCGAACTGCCCGCCGTTGTCGGTAGGATCCATCGCCATCCAGAAGGCGTCCACCAACTTCATATAGGAGATTATCTTCGGGTCGTAGGTAACCTGCACCGCTTCAACATGCCCGGTTTGTTGGGATGTCACCTGCCCGTAGGTCGGGTTCTTCACATACCCGCCCGAGTAGCCCGACACCGCCGCAAGCACGCCTTTCTTTTTTTCGAAGGGGCCTTCCATGCACCAGAAGCAGCCCCCCGCGAAGGTGGCGGTCTCAATCGGCGCCTGTTTCTTTTTCGCGGGCTTATTCTGCTCCGCGTCCGGGAACAGTTTCGCGTATTGCCCGTACCCCTCGCTTTCAAGCGAATCCGCAGGCACAAAACGCAAAGACGCTGAATTGATGCAGTACCGGAGCCCGGTCGGTTTGGGGCCGTCGCTGAAGACATGCCCCAAATGGGAATCCCCTTTTTTGCTGCGCACCTCGGTTCGCACCGTTCCCCACTTGCGATCCTTTTTCTCGATGATCTCGACGCCGTCGATGGGCTTCCACCAGCTCGGCCAGCCGGTTTTAGAATCGTATTTTTCCGTGGAACTGAATAAGGCCTCACCGGAAACAACATCCACATAGATGCCCTCCGCCTTGTTGTCCCAATATTCATTTTTAAACGGGGGTTCGGTCCCATCCTGCTGCGTGACCTCATATTGAAGCGGCGTCAGACGCTGCTTAAGTTCCGCCTGCTCCGCCTTCGTTTTTGTCCCTTTCGAAGTGCCGCTTTGTACGGCCCAGGCGCCCCCGAAGACGACGATGAGTATTATCCAAGAGATGCGTTTCATGTTGATCCTCCGTCTCTTCTGAGTGCGTTTGACGCTCGATGCATTACATTTCATTATGATATATTGAGGCTCAAATTACGGAGGAACGATGAAACAGTTAATGATTTTCACCCTTTTCGCTCTCATGGCCGCGCCTTTGAAGGCTGCGCCCGTTAATGTTTCCGGATGGGAGACCAAGCCCGGTCTCTACGCGATTTTTAATACCAGTGAGGGGAATATCGTTTGCCGTTTATTTGAAGATAAGGCCCCGCTGACCGTGGCCAATTTCGCCGGCCTCGCCACAGGCGGAAAATTGTTCACCGACCCGCGCGACGGCCAAAAGAAAAAGACTCGTTATTACGATGGAACGGTCTTTCATCGTGTCATCCCCGGATTTATGATCCAAGCGGGAGATCCCCTCGGCAAGGGAACGGGCGGACCGGGCTACTCATTCAAAGATGAATCGAACGGTCTTAAGTTCGACCATGACGGCATTCTTGCCATGGCGAATTCCGGCCCCAACACCAACGGCAGCCAGTTCTTCATTACCGAAAACAGCACCGGCCGTTTTCCGCGCCATCTCGATGGGAAACACACGATTTTCGGTAAAGTGGTGGAAGGCCAGAACATCGTTGTGGCCGTAGGGAAAGCGAAACGAGCCGCTCTGCGGACGCTTCGTGTGCTTCGCGTCGGGGCGAAAGAAAAAGCTAAGAAAAAATAGCCGTTATCGCTGCGGCGGTAAATATACCGGGAAGGAGATTCGCCAGACGAATCTTCGTCACGCCGAGTTGATTGGTTCCGATCGCAGCAATCAACATGCCGCCCGTGGAGCTGATCGCCCCGATGACTTCGGGGGTCAACATCGGCGCCAAGCGAGCTGCGCCTAAGGTAATGGTCCCTTGGTACAGAAGAACAGGAATGGCTGAAAACAAAACGCCCACCCCAAACGTCGCGGCGGCCGCGATCGAAAAGATTCCATCAAGAAACGCCTTGGTGTAGAGAATATTCGGATTGCCGAGTACCCCCTCTTCAATGGAGCCCAAAATCGCCATCGATCCCACGCAGAACAGAAGGGTGGTCGAAACAAAACCCTCGGTAAATTTCGAATCATCTCCGGCACGGACTTTCTTTTTAAGCCGCTGCCCAAGCCGCTCAAGCCCGCGTTCCAGGTTCAACCATTCCCCAAACAAGCCCCCGAGAACCATGCCGGCCGCCGTTGCAAGAATTTGTTCGGCTTTGAGCGCCATTTGCAGCCCAATGAGGATCACCACCAAGGCGAGAGCCTGAATTGCAATTTCTTTAAAGCGCGCGGCGAATCGCCGGCCTAACACCAGACCGGCCGTACCTCCACATACGATTGCCGCCGCGTTTACCAAGGAGCCGTTCATCCTCCCTATCGTAGCGAAAAGATGACCTAGAGAGCACTGGGCCCTTCTTCCCACGGGAAAGCGCCCCAAAAGCTCCTCCCGCCCCCCCCTCCACACAGGCACATTATAGGGAATGCAACCCCTGGGACGGATTCTATCCGTATTTCTATCGCTCGCCATAGCGGTCGGCCCGGCCCACGCCAATAAATTCATTTCGGGGAAAACACCTGGAAAAATAGGCCTAAATTCAGGTCTCCCGAACGCGGGAAATGCCCCCACAGCCTTTTCGCTGCCCATTCTCACAGAAAGCCCCAGCCTGGAAGGGAGCCTCCCGCAACTCGCCGAAGTGCCCGCCTCGGTACTCGCCGCGGGCTCTCACCTGAATTCATTCTGGAAAGAACCCACCGTCAATGCGCTTTCAAAAATTGCCCTCGCGGCCAATCAGGATCCCGTTGCGCGCTCCGTGGCCGAAGCTCTTCTCACTCCCAACCTCTCCCCCGAGACGCGCGCAGCACTCGTCGCCCATCTCGGTCCCCTGAGCGCCGTGCAGGTCAATACGCTCGCCGAGTCCTTGCCGGAACTCGCTCGCACCGACCGCAAACTGCGCAGCATCATGGACCAACTGAAGGCCACGATCGAACGCGACGGTCCCAGCCTCAGCGCTGAAACGATCGGACGCATTTTTGATTATTCACGGGTCGAAGAAACAGGTCCCGCCCCCGCGCCCGTGACTTTCGTAAAACTCGCAGTGCCCCCCAAATCCTCGGACGCAATGAGGAAGTCTCTCAATCGTCGCCACCGCTTAAAACTCGCCGCCGCGAAACTCTACCGCCCCACACTCACGCATGGACGGAAGTTGTTCATCGGCATCGGGAAACTCTACCGCGGCGCGACCGGGAAAAAAATGGACCGGCAGCGCGAACGCTGGGCTGAGGACGAATATCTTTTTAAGCACGGACGGCTGCGCGATAAATCAAATCGCCGCCCGTCCAAAGACGCGTCTTCGGTTAAGGAACTCCGGGAACAATATGCACACGTGGGCGACGTTGTAATTTCGGCGATGGTCGGCGTTTCCGGAATGAGCTTCCCTCAACTCTCAGCCCAATCCCATCTATCCCTTTTGTACGCGAACCTTAAACTCGCCAAAGAAAGAAACGTTCGCATCCTGCACAATACCGGAGAAGGAGGCCCCGCGTTTCACATCGCTCTTTTGGAAAACGACCGCGAGACCGTGCGCGAAGAGATAATTCGCTGGAACATCGAAAACGGCCAGTTCGAAAAAGGATCCTGGGACCACGCCAAGACCGAACATTTTATCGACCAACTCATGAAATCCCGCAATGCCCTGTTTGCGGAATTCACCGATGAAGACATGAAGCGAATTCAAATCGTCGCCCAATTCGGCAGCGCGCTCAACGGCATCCGCGGTCCCGGCTACACTGCCGACGAATCCAAACTCGCGAAGCTCGGCAAAAGCGACTCCGTGGTGGTAATTGAATATAAAATCAAGCAGGCGGCCAAACGCGGCGGCAAGGTAAATTTCTCAAAGGTCGATCCCTTCGTCGCGGCCGAACGTGATCTCGCCATCAAAACAGCCGGCGATACGCTCAAATCCCCCGAAGTCTCCCCAGAAATGGGGAGCTTTGAAGCGATTGCGGAACTTGTGCGCCGCACGCGCAGAATCACAGGAAAACTCGTCTCGCTCAAATTCGGTGTCGGCGACCCCAGGGATATCAAGGATTTATTCCGCTACCTCCGCGATCACGACGCGCTTCCTGATTTTGTACAGATTGACGGACGCGGCATCGATTTCTCTCCCGGCAGCGGCAACGCACCGCCAGGCGCGAATACAAGCCTCCCGATCAATGAAGCCCTTATCGTTGTAGACGCGGTCCTAAAGCAGCTCGGCATCCGGGAACTCGTTTTCGTTAACACGGCTGGCGATATTCTCGAACCCGAAGACGCTCTCGAACGCCTCGCGTTCGCCGACGGGCTGCTCGGTGCCCGCTGCTGGATGGGCATGGGCCTGGGGTGTTCTCAAATGCGTGAATGCGCGGCAGGCAAACGAGGGTTTTGCGCCTACGGCATCGCTTCGCGCAGTGATGTCATCGCGGGATTGGCGCTTGACCCGCTCGTGGTCGGCCCCAAAGCCTTCAAGGCCGGAGAAGCCTTTTTTGATGGGACAACACAACTCATGGCGAATGCCGGCGTCACGGATTGGCCCAACCTTCGTTCGTCACACGGCCTCGCTGCGGCGAACTCCCCCCTACGCATCCAGCTCGGGGAAGAATCCTACCGGCTAGACGAAATCTACGACCCGCAGTATATTTCGGATCTTCTGCGCGATGTCATGACGCCCGAAGAAGTACAATTGCATGTTTTTGGTGGACGGGATGTAAAACCCTTCGATATTCCCGAGTCGTGGAAACACGATCCCTCTGACAGCGGCACTCCGAAATTCATACGAACCCTTGCGCGCAAGTCCAATCGGCTGTTTGTCCCGAAGTTTGTTTACAACGGGTGGTTAAATACCCGCACCACCTTTAAGAAAACCCTAGGGGCGATTCGAAAGATGGCCCGGCCTGCATCCGCGTCGCTCCATCACCACCTGCACGGCATCAGCCGCCATTACTGGACCGCGCGCGACCTTGCACGCCGCGCCTTCCAACGCAGGATTCTCGTTGACCTTCACTCCGTCGGCGACTTCCGGGGCTCCTTCGGGCATCCGGTGCACAACGGCGACCCCGAGGTGCTCTCACCGTTGATTTTCCCCGAAGAGGCCTACAAGAAAATTCGCTACCAAAAACAGACCGTCGGACGCGGGCCCAACGCCATCACCTTAAGTCCGATGACGAGTTATTCCGGCATGCCGTTTGAAGCATTGCCGGTACAGGAACACCTCTCCTTGCTCTACGCGCACCTCAAACTCGCCGAGGACCGCCAGGGCTACACTCTCTTTAACACCGGAAAGGGCGGCTGGCCGTTTTACCGCGCCCTGCTCAGCCGCGACAAAGACGCGATTGCACAAGCCCTCATCGAGGCCTACAAGGCAACCCCTGGATCGGGCCTGGACCTTGAGATCCGTCACCTAGCCAACGAAGCCGCACGCATGGCCGAACGCGTCTTCGCTGAATTCGATGACGAACATCTCGCTCTCGTAAACTATGTCGCACAATTTAAAGGTACACCGGAGGCTGCCGACATCCGGGCTCTGCGCGACGACCCCTTCGCCGCCATGGCGCAATTCAACATTGACGCCGACTACAGCGATCCCCAGGGCATCGCAAGCTTCATGAAATCGACGCGCCGCCTCACGCAAAAACCCGTTTCGCTTCGCCTCGAAGTCACCGATCCGCTGAAACTTCTCGCGCTGCTTGAATTCCTGCATAACGCCCAGGCACTCCCCGATCACCTGCAGATCGACGGCCTCAGTCCGGGATCCTCCCGGGGTGATAAAACACTCCCCTCCCAAGAAGGCGTCATTGCCGCAGACGCGATTCTTAAAAAATTAGGCGCACGCGACGACGTCTATGTCGAGGCGACCGGCGGAATCCGTTCCCCCAAGGACGCCGTGCACGCCATCGCGTTGGGCGCTAACGGCGTTTCCAGCGGAGAGTCCTGGCGGCTCATGGCCGCAGGCTCCTACGCGACCCATAAGGTCGGCGCGCTTTCCAGCAAGGACATCCTCTCACTTTCCTTCTCGATCCGGGCGCTGTCCTTGGATCCCGTTGAGGAAGGCGCCAAGGGATTTCTCGCCGCCGCAAATTCCGCGAAGTCCCTCGTACAGACCCTGGCGGAGACAGGCGTCGATGACTGGAGACGTTTGGCGGAGCTTCGCGGCCTCGCTTCCGCAAGCCCCGTACTGCCGCGCAAACAAGGCCCTCGGGTCGTCCCGCTTGATCGCATCTACACGCCGGCGCGCGTGATGAAAATGCTCAACGGCGCGCTTTCCTCCGAGGAGGTGGGACAGTACGTTTTTGGACAGTCCAATTTAGAAATTACCGCACAGCCCGTCCCCGAAGAACGTAATGCGGAGCCTGCTCCGGAAAACGAAGCTCCAAAAATCGACTCTCCCAAAAGCGCGTTCGGGGCGGCGTGGGGAGCGTTCACGTCCATCATCACCTTTGTTCCAAGAAAACTTCTCGGGGTCGAGCGCATACCCCGCTCCTTTAAAGAGATCAAGAAACTCGGCTGGCGCGCCGCCCTCAACGTTTTTCTTTATTACCTGATTCGGGATTCTATCCTCTACCTCATTATCCCCTATCTGTTGTACGTAGGGGCCGTTCGTTGAGTTGTTGAGTTATTTCTTCGAAATAACTCAACAACTCAACGAAC
>NVTF01000071.1 GCA_002401485.1 Elusimicrobiota bacterium
AAAGAACTTACTCTAGAACAGTCAAAAGGTGGGGCCGGAAATATCCAATCCGGCGCGCGAAAACCCTTAAGTGACCGGCATTAGCCCCGGGGCTAGTACAATGTAAGAAAAATAAGGGTTTTTAATTAAATAGGGTAAAGAATATCTCCAGAGGGGGCTTTCGGATCCACCATCTGCGTGCTATGTATAGGGAAGTGGAATCATTCCTAATAATCGGCGCCGTCGCCGCATTTTGCGGGGGCATAGTTTGGCTGGAAAACCGCTCGACCAAGAAACGCAAGAAGGAGCTTTTTGAGTGGGCGGCGGAACACGACTTCACGACCTATGAATACCCGCCTGGGATCCTGCCACTCGTCGAAGACAAAAACATGGCGCTGTTCGACCTTGGCGGCAATCCGGCGTACCAAAGCGTTATTTCCCGGGAGAGCGAAGGGCGCGACGAGTTTGTATTCGATTTTTCGTATGTCGTGAGTTCGGGCAAAAGCAGTCACACCGTTTCCCAGACTATTTGCGCCTTTCGCGTAAACCAATGGGATCTGCCCTCTTTTTCGATGGGGCCGGAAAAAATCTATCACAAACTCGGACAGGTTTTCGGTTATCAGGATATCGATTTTAAGGAGAGTCGGAAGTTCTCGTCTAATTATTTGCTGCGGGGAAGTGATGAGCAGGCGATTCGCCTTTCCTTCGGTGTGGCTCTTCTCGACTATTTCGGGGCAAATCGAAATTGGTTCATGGACGCGCATGGGGATTGGCTCTTCATTTTTCGTCGGTCGCATTGGTACGGCACCATCGAAGTCAGCGACCTGAAGTCGTATCACGATGAAACGCGGCGCATTCTCGAGTATTTCTTAGAAGGAAAGCCCGGTGGAAATTGAACTTAAGATCGGTCTCGCGACCGAAGCGGACCGGACGCTGCTGATCAAAAAATTCGGACCTCCCAAACAAAACATTTCTCAGCGTAATCTTTTCCTCGATGGGGAAAATGGTGAGTTGCGCGCGGAAAAATATGTGCTGCGCGTGCGGCGGGAGCGGGAATTCCCCGCGGCCGGTCCCGTTGTGGAGCGTGTGATTCTGGCGCTTAAGGGACAAAATATCGGCAAAGGCGTTTTGTGCAAGCGCGAAGAGATTGAAAATCCCTTGGGTCTGAGTCTGGATGAACTTGAACGAAGTCCCGCACGTTTGCTGCTTATGGCGTCGCCTCCGATCTCCGCACTAAAGGAGCGCCTTCCCGCCCTCGCAACCCTGAAGTCCCTCGGTTCCTTTGACAACGATCGTGCGGTGATCCCCGTCGCGCTCACCATTGAGGGGGAGTCTGTTGCCATGACGTGGGAAGTGGATCGCACGGTGTTTCCCGGCGGGCGCGTCGAGTGTGAACTTGAAATTGAACTTGGGGATGAACACGGCGCGGAGGCCATTGCGAAAGCGGTTGAAGACATTCTCGCTGAAGCGGGGGTGAAGACGGTTGCTCAGCCGCGCGGAAAGTTCAGCCGCTTTCTTTCCTGCCTAAAATAGAAACCGCCCCGGCAAGCCGGGGCGGTTTCTTTTCTGAAGTCTTTTACGCTTAGAGACGTCCGGCGTCGATGAGACCGCTGCCTTGTTCCGAGCCGGAGAGTCCCGGCAATTTTACAGCGGCGGCTTTCAGCGCGGCACGTACACCCGCCACGCCTTTGGCGCCGTTGGCAACCGCGAGGACCGCGAGACCCGCCGCGTGCGGCGACGCCATCGAGGTTCCGGAGAACGCCTTAATCTCACCGTTGATGACCGTCGAGGGAATCTTGACGCCGGGGGCGATGAATTCCACTTCCGGTCCCCGGCTCGAGAAGGCGGCGATCGCCGAGCCGTTGCAGAGCTTCGGGTTCTCGTCGCCGCCTGGAGGACACATCGCTGAAATGGCGATAGCCGCGTCATAACGCGCCGGGAAGTTAACTTCCTTCCCGTCGTTGCCCGCTGCCGCGATCAGCGGAATGTCGGCTGACTTGAGCTGGTTGACCGCCATCTCGAAGAGGAAATTCCCCTGCGCGGCGCCGAGGCTCATGTTGACCACCTGCATCCCGTTCTTGACGCACCAGGATATGCCGTCGATAATTCCAAACAGTGAGCCGGAACCGTCCGCCTTGAGAACCTTCACGGCGTAAAGGTCCGCTTCGGGCGCGACGCCGACAACACCGGCACCGTCAAGTGTTGCGGCGATGATGCCCGCGACATGGGTGCCGTGCGAATGATCGTCTTTCCACGGCTTGTCCTTTTCGACGGCGTTGTAGCCGCCCTTCACACGCGCAGCGAGTTCCGGGTGAGTCGGATCAATGCCGGTGTCAACCACAGCGACCTTGATGCCGCGTCCTTTTGTTTTTCCCCAGGCTCCGGCCGCGTTAACGGCTTTGACGCCCCATTGAATCTCGGTGTTCTTGCCAATCTTCGAGTTGAGTTTTGGGAGTGACTTAACGACGCTGCCAAAAGACGGCAGCGGCGTTGACTGGAAGCTTGCGGGCGTCGCTTCAATCCAATTTGCCCAGAAGTCGCGACCGACGCGATGGACCAGCGGGCTTGCCATGAGCCGCATCGAAGAGGTTTGCATACGCCCCTTTTTCGATTGCACGGCGAGCATATGCAGACCCTTATAGTATTTGAGAATCTCGAGACCTTGCTTCTTGGCGAGCGCTTCGCCTTGGGCCTGCGTGACTCCTTTGCGCAAAACGATCATCATGCGCTGATTGACGCCTTTAATTCCGAAGTTTGCGGCGTTGGCCGTCGGCGCAAAAAGCGCGAGAGCAAATCCCAGCAGTAACAAGCTACGTTTCATGTACACCTCCACCGTGTAGTTAACACCAACCGCATTCAGCATAGGATAAAGTCCATAGGGCCTACAACCGCTACAGGCCCTAAGACCTAGTAGCAGTGTCAGGGATGTAGATTCTGGGGACAGGTACTATGCATTTAGCTTTTGATCCAAAAATATCAAAAGCTAAATGCATAGTACCTGTCCCCACTGGCGTGATTGGCGCACCGGATGTATAATCAAAATTAATATGAGCTCTAAACGTATTCTTATAGCGGAAGACGAACCGGGGTATCTGGAGTTGCTGACGATCTCGCTGACCAATGTGGGATATGAGGTCATTCCGGTGGACAACGGTTCTTCCGCGCTTAAAAAAGCTATCGAATTGAAGCCGGACCTCGTTTTGACGGATGTGCGTATGCCCGGACTCGATGGCTATCATTTTGCGCAGGCGCTTGCCGATGAGTTCGGCGACGAATGTCCAAAAATCATAATCATGACCAGTCGCGATACGGAATCGGCGCGCGAAAAGGGCGCCGCGATGATGAGCGGTGCGAGTGATCTTGTTCAGAAACCCTTCGAGTTGCCGGATCTGCACGCGAAGATTAAGGCGCTGTTGGAGACCGGGGGTTGATTCACGTTTTTTTATCGGTGCTTCTAGTCAGTTCCCTTGCCGCCGAAGAACTTCCGGAGCCCAAAGATATTTCAAAGATGTTGGACGATGGGACGGTGCAGGGCTTCAGTCTTCAGTTAAACGATGAAGCGGAGTTTACTGATCTGTCAGTATTTCAGCGGCCTGGAAGCGAGGACTCCATTGCGACGGGTGCGATTCTGTATGCCATTCCCGCAGAGACGGGGATTCCGAAGACGCTCCATTTAAGGCTGTCGCCTGCCGCCGCTGTTGGGGTTGAAACTAACTGGAATTTTAAGAAGCGGATTTTGGAGGCGATTGAAGAGGAGCAGTTTCCAAGAGTGATCGCCGTGGATACAATGCTGACACTTCAATTCCTGCGCGGACCGAAAGGGGAGTCGGTCGGAACACCGATTACGATGGGGGAACCGCCTCCAGAAGGCACAGCCCCCGTTCGCAGCAGCACCGGCTGCAGCGCAGGGAATTGTTTTAATGAACGATTTACCGCTTGTAAAGAAGCGCGTCTGGAAAGCAAGGCGACTCTCGACCTTACCTTTCGCTACGAAATTCTCGGTTCCGGTAAGAACGGGTGTCGGGTTCGCTCCACGTTCATGCTGCATCCCAATGAGAATTGGGCGGGCAAATCGATGGTCTGCGTCTATGATAACGGGAAACCCTTCGCGGAGTCCATTCTGGAACCGCTGTCGTGCACCGGTGCGCTCGCCGAAGCGATGCGCGAATAAAGCCTAACGCTTCAGCGCTTGATCCAATAATTCGTTCGCGGCGTCTTCCAGGCTGATCAAGGGTTGGTATCCCCAATGCGCCCGAGCGGTTGAATCATCCAGATCCGTCATAAGGGCGTTTGCTACGTCCTGCCGCTTGGTGTCGATCTTAAAGGCGAGTTCGAATTCAGGGATGCGTTTTCGAATAATCTCAGCGAAGAGGCCGGGGCTTGCCGTAAATGAGTGAATCGCATAGGTGGGGGATTTATTGACGTTTTCACGCGGCGCGCCGGCAAGGGCACGCATCGCTTTGATTGCGTCGGTAAGGTGGATCAGTTCTATTTCGGTATCACTTTCAAGGTAGCAGTCGTAACGCCTGCGTCCCGCTGCTTCCACGAAAATCTCGGTAGAAAAATCCGTCAGCCCGCCGCCGCCGATATCAAATTCCGGAGAGATGACGCCGGGAAGTCTGAGGGACCGTGCGTCAATGTTATATTGATTCCTGAAAAATGAGCAGAGCATTTCACAGGTGCGTTTGCTGACGCCGTACAAGGATGAGGGGTCGCTACCCCCCGGACCGTAGGCGGCAATGGAACTGGGGAAAATAAGTTTGGCGCCGTTTTGTTCCCGCAATATATCGAGGAGATTGTAGAGTCCGTTGACGTTTACGTTCCAGGTCGCTTCCGGCCGGTGGACAGCCTCATTGGATTTCAGCGCAGCCATGTGGTAGACGGTTGTAATTTTTTTCTCTCGGATCAGGCTTTGAAGTTTGTCGCGAACGAGGGTGTCGATTCGCTGAAACGGTCCGTCTCCAAGAGACGCCGGATTTTCCGGGTCGTGAAAATCCAACGCGATGACCGCCTCCGCACCGAAGTCGCGGCGCAGGGCCTTCGTAAGCGGTGCTCCGAGCTGTCCGGCCGCTCCGGTGACAAGGATGTGTTCGTTTGGCACGGCGCTTATCCTATCAAAACGGCGCTATAATACGGCGTGGCATCTCTTTACGCGGTAATCTTTTTTATTGGGGCGGTCGTCCTGATTCTCGAATCGCTCGGCTCTATCCTGCTTTCGCCGTATTTCGGAACGTCGGTGACGACCTGGTCCGCCCTCATTACGACGACCCTCGCGGCCTTGGCTGTCGGCGCGGCGTTTGGCGGGTGGCTCGCCGACCGCGAAAAACCGCGTTCCTCTCTTTCCTGGTTGTTCGTCGGGGCGGCCCTTTGGTTGTTTGCCGTTCTCCCGGTGCGGGAGTTCCTGTTGCCCGCAATCACAGGGTTGGGGCTCCGGGCGGGAGCGCTTGCCGGGGCGTCGTTGCTTTTGTTTGTACCCTTGGCCGCTCTGGGCGCTGCCACCCCTCTCGTTGTCCGGTTGGTTGTCACTGCCGCAGGGGAAACCGGTCGCGTGTACGGTGTTGTCAGCGCCGTTTCAACCCTGGGGGGGTGTGTGGGGGCGTTGGGAAGCGGTTTTTGGCTGTTGCCGTATTGGACCGTGGGGGCAGTCCTGGGGGGAACCGCCGTGCTCCTGATTGTTTCTGCCGCAATCGTCCGGTGGGCCGTCCCCGCGTAAACGCCTCCTCGCATCGAGCCCTTCTCCTTATTATAATGTGGGATGTTTCCGGTTTCATGGATTTTGCTGAGTTCTCTCGTTTCGATAGGAGCCGCTCAGCCTCGCGAGACGCGAAACGGGCGCGAGATGGAAATGCCGTCGTTTGGGCGTCCCACTCTTCCTCCTGATTTCGGCCCGGCAAACCCTTCCCGTAAGCGTTCCCCTGCGCCCGTTCCTGTGCCGCGCCCGGTGAAATCGCCGGAACCTACCGTCATTCCGGTGACCCGCCTGACGCCGCCGGTAATCGTTTCCGCCCAATCTCATGTTGTTGATGAATTTCTTTTTCTTCGCAGCGCTTTCTCCAAAGCCGACTCCGCTATTCTCGAATCGCTTTTTGCCCAGGCGGCAGCGCTCCTCGAGGTCGCTCGCCAAAGCGAGCGCGCCGATGAGATTCAATTATTTATGATTGAGATTCGCCGCAAGCAGAAGCGGCCGGTTGATGCCGTCATCGAGGCCCTCAAACTTCTATACGAATATCCCGGCTCGAAGTGGGCGTTTAATGCGAAACGGATCATTCAAGAGATCACCGCGAAACGCTTCAAGCGCAGTCGAGAAAAAATAACGGCGATCACAGAGGGCCCCCGCATCGGCATGTCGCGCCCGCAGCGGTTGGGAGCGATGCTGCAGAACCTCGCCTCATTTTCCGACCCGAATTTTTATTCGATGATTACAGCGGAGTTCCGTGATTTTTTTAAGCGGTATCCCGGTTATACCGATCGCGATTCGTTGTCCTTTCTCTTGGCGGGGCTTCATACACGCAACGGCTCTCCCCGTCCTGCTGTTTTTCTTTATGAAAGAATCCTCGCGTTGTCGGAGAAAAAGGATTTGAAGGCAAGCGCACAAAACGCGGTGGGGGATCTCTACGCGGGGGCGTTGGACGATCCGGAACGTGCGGTGGGCGCGTATCAGGCCTTGGCGGACGGGTTCCCTGAATTTGAAGAAGCGCAGGTCGCTTATGGAAAATGGGCCCGGCTTCTCGATAAAGAACTCAAACAGCCGATGTTGGCTGTTGAAATTCTTGAAAAAGCAGTGCAGCTGTATCCCGAGACCGATGCCGCACATAATGCCCTCTCGGAGAGCGGACGGATTTTGGCATTCCGACTTAAAAACCGAGAGCTTGCGGTCCTGACGCTGGAACGGCTTGCGGAAATGTTTCCGGGTCCGCGTGCCGTGGCCGGGCTGCGCCGTATTGCGAATTTGCACGCGCGCGCGCGGGACTATGCGAAACAAGCGCGAACCCTGGTTCGTTTGCGGCGGCGTTACCCGGGTGATGCCTATTCCGCTGAAGCGTTGTGGACGGCGGCTCGGCTCTATGATAAAAAGCTCCGTGATGAAACAGCGGCACGTCGCGTCTATCAGGATTTAGTGGAATCGTATCCGGAGAATCATTTTTCGAAAAAAGCGAGGCGGCGCCTCGAATCCCTTGAATGACTTGGAGTCTACGATGAGTGAACCCTTCGCGACGCTGAAAAACATCGGAGACAATATCCGGCGCGTGATGCGTGGGCAGGAAGAAGCGATACGCTGGTTGTTGGCATGTCTTGCCGCGGGCGGGCACGTCCTTCTTGAGGATGCTCCGGGAACCGGTAAAACGACGCTTGCCAAGGCGCTCGCACGGTCGCTGGGCGCGAAGTTCCAACGCATTCAATTTACCGCCGATCTTCTCCCATCGGATATCGTCGGCGTTTCCGTGTACGATCAAGAACAACGGAAATTTCGCTTCCATCAAGGACCGGTCTTTACCAACATCCTGCTCGCCGATGAAATTAATAGGGCCTCGCCTCGGACGCAAAGCGCCCTGCTCGAAGCGATGGCGGAAGGGCAGGTCAGCGTCGAAGGCAAGACCATTACGCTGGCCAGTCCCTTTATGGTGATCGCCACGCAGAACCCGGTTGAATTTCAGGGGACCTATCCTCTCCCCGAGGCTCAAATGGATCGCTTTATGATGCGCTTTTGTCCGGGTTATGTGCCTGTGGAACAAGAGGTTGAGATATTATCCGATCAAGAGACCGTACATCCGCTGGAAAAAATCGAAGCGGTTGCGAGTGTCGAGGAACTGCTCGCGGTGCGCGAAGCGGTCCGGGCGGTGCGGATTTCTTCAGAACTGAAGCGCCACATAACCGATCTTGTGCGTGAAACGCGCACAGCCGCCAGCGTTCAGCTCGGGGCGAGTCCGCGTGCGTCCCTTTCGTTGATGCATGTTTCGCGCGCGCTTGCATTGCTGGAAGGCTCTTCTTTTGTAACCCCGGACCATATTCGCGAGTGTGCGGTTCCTGTTGTCGCCCACCGTCTTTCTCTTGATCCGCAAGCACGGTTTTCGGGGTTAACCTCCGAAGCTGTTGTTGAGGAGATTCTCTCCAAAACCGCCGCCCCCGCGTGAGCCCTTAGTGGACCGCCTGCGATACAACACTCTTCGCATCGGCATCGCGGTTTTCGAGCGACTGCGTCTTCGTTTAACACCCGCCGGATGGCTGATCCTTGGGTTTTGGCTTGTCGCCGGAGCGATGGGCATTGACCCGACGCAAAGCACGGCGTATCAGGCATTTGGACTTCTCACGGGGATTTGGCTTGTTTCCTTGTGCTCCTTATTTTTCTTTCAGCCCCGTCTTCAGGTTTCTCGGAGGCTGCCCCGCTTCGCCTCTGCCGGGGAACCCCTCCGTTATCGTTGGAGTATTGTCAATGAAGGTCCGGAGCTGGCCGATGTGATTCTGCGGGATTCGGTAGAGCATCGTGTTCCGAGTTATGAATTGTTCTGCGCGGCGAACGGGTATCGTGATGAGTCGAGAACTTTTGTGGAGCGGTTTTTTGGGTACGGACGGTGGCGCGCTTTAATCCGCCGCACAGCCGCCCGCACCGAATTCGCCGAGGTTCCATTTGCAAAGACGGGCGCTCGTGTCGAGGCTTACGGGAAAATTACGCCGGCCTGCCGAGGGCGCTTGGAATTGAAGGGGGCGCTCGCAACCCGGGTGGGTCCTCTCGGGTTGATGCGTTCACTTGTGATGATCCCCGTCCCTGATCGTGTTCTCGTTCTTCCCAAGCGTTACCCCGTCGGGAGGCTCGACATGCCCGGCAGCGCCCGGTTCCAACCCGGCGGAGTCGCGTTGGCTTCGAGGATCGGCGAGTCTCCGGAATTCGCCGGATTGCGCGAGTATCGACCGGGTGATCCGCTGCGCCGCATTGATTGGAAAAGTTGGGCCAAGGAAGGGCGGCCGATCGTCCGGGAGTATCACGATGAGCAGTTTGTCCGCCACGCGCTTGTGTTGGATACCTTTGTTCCCGCCGCGCGAGAGGATTTGTTTGAAGAGGCGGTTTCGGTCGCCTCATCGTTTGCTCAGTCGCTGCTGACGCAAGAGTCGCTGCTGGACCTGCTTTTTGTTGTGGACCAAGCCTATTGCGTGACGGCGGGTCGCGGCCTCGGTACTTCCGAACAGATGCTTGAAGTCCTCGCCGGGGTGCAGCGTTGCGAGGATCAAGATATTGCGACCCTGGAAGCGAGTGTGGCGCGCCGCCGGGATGTGCTCACGGGCTGCATTTTTATTCTGACAGCGTATGATGAGGCGCGCCGCTCTCTTGTCGCTTCGTTGGAGGCGGTCGGGGTTCCGACGCGTACCTTTGTCATCTGTGAGCCCGGCGAGGGTGACCCCGCGGCATGGGGTCCGTCTGTACGGAGGTTGGAAATGGGACGGATCGCCGAGGGGTTGGCTTCCTAGTGACTCCCAGCAAACTTCCACCAGGATTGCTGGGCAGCGCCGCGCTCTTCTGGGGTGTGGAAGCCGGTTTGGTTCTCTGGGCAATTCCTTCCGCATTGTTCTTGGAGGCCCCCCGTTTTGTATCGAAGCGCTGGTCGTTGGGTCGCGAAGACTTCAATCGACTGTCGGATTTGTGCGCGGCCTTGTTCGGCGTCATGGCGGTTATCAGCTACGCGACTCTGGAAGCGCCCGAAGCCATCCTGACAATTTTTCGATTCGGCCCCCTGACGCTTCTCCCGATCATTCTCGGTCAATTGTTCAGCGAACGCGGCCGCGTCGATGTCAGCGCATTCTTTCTCGCGTTGAGGCGTCAGGCTAAGAGCGAAGGCATCTCCTGGGAATTGGATCTCGGGTATCCGTTCCTTGCATCGTTAATGCTTGGGGCTGCTTCCGGAAATCCGACGGGCTTCCAGTTTTATGGCGGGTGTACGATAATTGTCGGCATAGCCTTGTGGAGCATTCGTCCCCGGCGCTTCTTGACGTTTCGTTGGGCGGGCTTGTGGTTGGCGACCGCGTTGATTGGCGCCGGTGTAATTGAAACGATACAGGTGGGGCGCGTGGTTATTTACCGCAAGCTGCTTGATTCCTATATTGCTCGAATCGGACCTCGCGTCGACCCAACCCGGGCTCCCACCGCGATCGGCAGGGTCGGAAGACTGCAGCAGTCGGACTCGGTGTTTCTGAGAGTACGGCCGGCGGAGCGCGGCGGGAGCGTTCCGGAGTTGTTAAGCGACGCGGCCTATGACATATACAGAAACCGTGAATGGGCGGCGGGGCGCAATGATTTTAAGTCGGTTCTGGCGTCGGAACCGGTCGGGACATGGGATATCGCTGAAAACCGTGATGAGAAAGCGGCGATCATTGTGAGTAAATCACTGCCGAAGGGCAGGGGCCTTTTATCGATTCCTTATGGAACCCATCGCATCGGAGGGCTTCCTGCCGAATCATTTGAGCGCAGTCGTTTCGGTGCACTGCGCGTGAATGGGGGGCCTTCGTTTTCCGAATATCGCGCCTCGTATTGGCCTGATGGATTTTCGGAAGCAGGGCCTGAAAGCGGCGACTTGAAGCTTGCGGGTGAAGAGAAGGTGATTCGCCGGATTGCCCAGGAGTGGGGGTTGACGAAATTGCCGCCGGGAAAAGCGATTGATGCGATGCTCGCGCATTTTTCCGAAAATTTTCATTATTCGATTTATCGCAAGGAGGAGGCGGGAGAGCGGCCGCTGGAAGAGTTCTTGACGACGCGCCGACGCGGCCACTGCGAATATTTCGCAACAACTGCGGTTTTGCTGATGCGTGCGGCGGGTGTGCCCGCACGGTACGCGACAGGCTTTGTCGTACGGGAACAGGACCGCTACGAGGAGGGTTTTGTTGTTCGCGGACGTCACGCCCATGCGTGGGCGCGGGCCTATCTCAATGGTAAATGGGTGACGGTTGACGCGACGCCTGCGTCGTGGTGGCCGATTGAAAATGCGCGCCGTTCCGGCTTTCGTCCACTCTTGGATATTTTTGATTGGATGCGATACCGCTGGTCTGCGTGGCGTTGGCGGCCGGTTGAAGAAAATAAGGGAATCGCGTGGTGGGTGTGGGTGCTGGCCCTGGTCGCCGGCTTTATCATTTGGCGGAACTTTCGAGATTGGCGGCCACAATCGGCGGACGACTCTGCGGTCTTTTTCGAAGAACTTCGTTTAGGGCTTGATTCGGAACTATTGACTCTGGAAGCCGCTTTCGCTGAGCGGGGGGACGGACGGCGATTGAGCGAGAGTCTGCGCCGCTGGTGCAACCGAAAGGCTGGAGCCGCGCCATCAGCGGATGCTGAGTTGTGGCGGCGTATCGGGGCCTTGCATGAACGGCACCGTTTTGATCCGAAGGGCCTTATCGAATCGGAACGAACGGAATTGGGGCGCGGCGCGCAACGGCTCCGGCCAGAGAAGGTCTCCTCATGAAACCCGCAGCCTCGTACGGGATTTCGGCGCTGTGTGTTGTCTCCATCATCGCCTTTCTATTTTTCAATCTGGAATGGTTCCCGGGTCTGCACGGCGATGAGGCTTGGGTCGGTCTTTATGCGGACCGAGTGAACAGCATGGGTTTTTACACCCCTCATCTCATGAACATCTATACCGGGGGGATGTTCGGGTGGGTCGCCTTCTCTGCATTTAAAGTATTTGGCACCAGTGTATTTACACTGCGCCTGTTGAGTGCCGTTTGCAACTCTATCGCCGCCGTGGGTTTTGTGATTTGGGCGGGACGTCGATTCGGACACCGCGGCGGCCTCGCGATGGCGGGGTTATTGGCATCATCGGGGATGTATCTGATTTACGGACGCCTAGCGTGGGAGGTTTGCGCGGTCGAGCATTTATTGATTTTGGCCCTCTTGTGGAGTTGCCGCCCATTCGTGGAAGAGAGGCGGTTTCCGTTGCTGCAGGTTTTTGTGTTTTTCTCGACGATTCAAATCGGAATTCTCAACCATTTTATCTTCCTTTCGGTCCCTCTTTCCCTAGCGGTGTACGCTGCAGTCGGCGGGACGCTGCTGAAAGACCGCTGTGCAGCGCGTCTTCGACCCTTATTTTTTCTGTCGATGCTTATGGGTGTTTGCTGCTTTTGCAAGCAATACATCACGCCGGAATCGTTTGTTGCGCATCGGCCTCTGTATTTCGCCGCGGCCTTGATGATGCCTGTCGGTTTCACGGCTTTATTCTTTTGGGCCAACCCCCGATTTCCCCGCTTGGACGTTTTGGACGGGCGGTGGCCTCGCCGGGCTTTTTTATTTGTGACAGGAGTGGGAATGCTGGCTTTCTGCATCTGGCATTTAACCCCGATGATTCAGATCGTTTCCGGGACGGCGATTATGCGGCGGGTTTTCTCTCTTGAACCGCTCGGAGTGATTCGTTGGGCGCTTTACGTTTGGGGAGCGGCGCTGTTTGGAATGTATTTCGTTCGTCTTGGTGAGATCCTTCGATCCCCCTCTATAAATTCCGGGGGAGCCTACGCCCGTTTCGTGCTCCTCTGGGCGGCTGCGTATATGTCGGTGTTCATCCTGATGCGGCATACAAGTTCCATCCGGTATTATTTGATCATGCACGCTCTTGTCCTCGGAGCGTTTGCCGCCGCCGCCGCCAGGAGTCGGTTTTTGAAAACCGGATGGAAAGTCGCACTGCCTGCGATTGTTGTCATCGGGCTTCACGGGTTCTATTGGGTTGAGGCTGCGACCACCCCCGTGCGTCGCCCTTTGGTGTTTAGAGTCGGTTTCCGGTTGGAGCGGTCGATTGATTTTCTGGATAAGAGGGAATTGTTCGAACGGCTTGACCGGGACCGTGTTTGCCATTGGGATGATTCGAAGCAGGACTTTCTGTATATCCCTGCGATTTTTCATCGACACGGGACCCCGGTCGAATGTGATCGGACGCGTATGGCTCAGCTGGACTATTGCCGGGAGTGTGAAGAACCTCCCTTCTATTCCTACACTCTCGTCGAACGCAACTAGCCGAGAATTTCTTTGAGTTTGGCGTCGTCGAGCTTTTCAGCTTCGTCGACAAGAAGAATGGGTACGCCGTTGCGAATCGGATAGGCGAGTCCGGATTCACGGCATACGAGGAGATTTTTTTCCGGAAGATGGACAAGCGGCTTTTTACTTTCGGGGCAGGCAAGAATTTTTAGGAGTTCAGGATCCAGTGTCATCGCTTAGCGCCTCCGCTAGCATGTCGGCTGGCACCGTGTGTTCCTTTCCGGTGTCGAATTGTTTGATCTTGTAGGACTTTGAAGCGAGTTCATCGTCGCCAAAAATCACGGCCGCGCGTGTGTTTCGTTTTGCGGCCCGCTTCATGCGTTTTCCCGCGTTTCCGCCAAATCCGAGTTCGACCCGGATTTTTTTGTCGCGCAGCGAGCGGGCGAGGGCATACGCCTTTTTTTCCGCGGCGGCGCCGATGGGAATGATCGCGATGGGCCGAGCATGATTTTTTCCTTCATCCAGTAATAACGCGAGACGTTCGATTCCCGCAGCGAAGCCGACGGCGGGGGTTTTGGGGCCTCCCATTTGTTCGATCAGGCCGTCGTAGCGGCCGCCGCCGAGCACTGCGTTCTGCGCGCCAAGAAGATCCGTTGTGAACTCAAAAGCGGTGTGGCAGTAATAATCGAGACCGCGCACAATGCGCGGGTTCACGGTGTAGGCGACGCCGGACGCGGTGAGTCCTTCCTGGACAGTATCGAAAAAACGTTTGGCGTCTTCGGAATAATGCTCTCCGAGCGCGGGGGCATCCGCAACGATTTTTTTGTCGGAGGGATCTTTTGAATCGAGGATGCGGAGCGGATTTTTTTCGAGGCGGATTTTGCTCTCTGCGGAGAGGTCGTTTTTAAATCCGCTGAAATATTTTACCAGCGCGGCGCGGTACGCGTCACGGCTGGCGCTGTCTCCCAGGGAATTAATTTCAAGTTTTGTTTTCCCCAGAATTCCAAGCGTGTCGAGGATGTGGGCGCCAACGGTGATCGCTTCAACATCGGCGCCGGGTTCGGCGGTTCCAAGAATCTCGATGTTGATCTGATGGAACTGGCGGTAGCGTCCCTTCTGCGGGCGCTCGTAGCGAAAGAGGGGTCCATGCGAATAAAGTTTGATAGGCGCGCGTTGGGCAAGGCCGTTGGAGATAAAGGCGCGCGCGACGCCTGCCGTAAATTCAGGGCGGAGAGTGAGGCTTTCGCCGCCCCGGTCATCAAAGGTGTACATTTCCTTGGTGACGATGTCCGAGGCGTCTCCGAGCGTGCGCTTGAAGACTTCCGTGAATTCCAGGATCGGTGTTGAAAGGGGTTCAAATCCGTATAAAGCGCTGACGCGTCGAGTGGCATCTAATATTCGCTCGAAGCGAAGAATTTCTTCGTCGAGAATGTCGCGCGTGCCGCGAACCGGCCTCAGATCGTTTCCCATACTTTCTCTAATATACTTCATCGGGGGCACTTCCGGGAATCCAGTTCTTCTGCTACACTCGGGAAATCAGGGGGTATCCCGTGCGAGAACGCATCACAACTGATTTTATTGAGCAAATTCCAAAGTCGGATCTGCATCTTCATCTGGACGGTTCGCTGCGTCTAAGGACGCTCATTGAGCTTGCCAAGCAGGAGAAGGTCAAGATGCCTTCCTACAGTGAGGCCGGTCTGCGGCGACTTGTGTTTAAGTCGCACTACAAGAATCTCCCCGAATATCTGCATGGATTCCAATATACCTGCGGCGTCCTGCACCGCGCGGAAAATCTGGAGCGTGTCGCACGGGAATTGGCGGAAGACAATCTCGCGGAAGGGGTGCGCTACATCGAGGTTCGTTTTGCTCCACAACTGCATACCTCGACGGATCTATCGACGCCCGAGGCGATCCGCGCGGTGGTGCGGGGATTGGAGTCCGCCGCGAAGGCGCATAATCGTTCCAAGCGTGTTGCGTCTGGAGGCGACGTTCCGTTTCATTTTGGTGTGATCGTGTGCGCGATGCGGCGCTTCGGACGGAGCATGTCGCCGTATTACTCCGACCTGATCCGAATCATGGGACACGCCCACCGCAAAGAGATCTACGCGGCGGCCTCCCTCGAGCTCGCGCGCGCGGCGGTCGAGCTTGTCCGGGAGGAGAACCTTCCTATTGTCGGTTTTGATCTCGCGGGAGAAGAATCCGGTTATCCGGCCAACGATCACTGGCGTGCGTATCAATTCGCGCATGAGAATTTCATTAAGAAGACCGTGCACGCGGGCGAGGCCTATGGACCCGAGTCGATCTTCCAGGCGATCACCGAGTGCCACGCCAATCGCATCGGCCACGGGACCTGGTTGTTCGATGAAAAAATGATCAAGGATTCTCGGGTCAAGGATAAGGCCAAGTACGTCAGCAATCTCGCCAACTATATCGCGAGCGCGAGAATCGGCATTGAGGTTTGCCCGACGAGTAATTTGCAGACGATGCCGTCGTTGAAGTCCATCGCGCAGCACCCCGTGTGCCGCATGATTGAGGAAGGACTCTCGGTCAGTATCGGCACGGACAACCGGCTTGTGTCCAACACAACTGTTTCGCGGGAACTCGAATTGGTGACCAAGGAGGCGAAGTTGACGCGGCGTCAGCTTCGTAATCTCGTTGTCGCAGGGTTTAAGGGAAGTTTCTTCCCAGGGTCGCATAACGATAAGCGCAAATTCGTGCGCGGCGTCATCACCCGTTTCGAATCCCTCGAACGAAAACTTCTGCCCAAACTTTGATGAGCGGGCAGGCGCTTTTTCTCGCGGCGACCCTGTTTTTCCTTGCGGCCGAGGCGCGGTCTGAAGATGCGAGCTACAATCCCGTTGTGTGGAAGGATTGCCCCTCTCCCTTCACAAAACAAGAAATTGAAGGAGCGATTCATCGACGGGTGCGGCTTGTGTCTCCCTACGATCTGAAAAATATGATGCAGCGCGGCTATTCCGTCGAGATTATCGACGTGCGCTCACAATACGACTTTAAGATGGATCACATTGCGGGGGCCCGCAATATTCCCATGGAGCGCCTTGCAACCGACGTCCTTCCTGAAGAGACCCTGTTCGTTTTGTATTGCGGGATATGCTGCTGTCCCGAAGTTCCAATCGCCGCGCGCGCCCTGCTCGAGCGAGGCGTGAACGATATCGCAGTACTGCGGGCGGGACTCGAGGAGACCGGATCCCTGATCGTGTGGAAGCAGCGGGATTCACTGCTCGCGGCGGCGGACAATTTCATTCAATTGGAATGCGGCTCCGCGCGGTCTGCGATCCAGAGTCTTAAGAAAAAAATGGAGCTTGATGAAATCGCCCCTATTGAATTCGAGCTAAACAGCGCGAAGCTGCGGGATTATTCGGAAGATACCCTGGAAGAAATTTTTGACATCTTGAATTTGCATCCGGGTTTGCGTATTAAGGTCCAAGGCCATACCTGCGACCTCGGCGGCCGTGAATTCAACTACCGGCTATCGCTGCGCCGGGCTGAATCGGTGAAACGGTTTTTGACCCGCAAAGGAATTGAGGAGACCCTGATTGTTCCGCGGGGTTTTGGCGAAGAGAAACCTCTGGTCTCCAATGATAGTGAAGAGAATCGAGAGCTTAATCGGCGGGTTGAATTTTTCTGGCTGAAAAATGAGGCGCGGCGGAGGCGGAAGGTTGTTCGGTAGTTGGTCTAGGGGTCAGGTCAGGTGCATTTCGCTTTTAACGAGCCTAGCTCCCCCCCTGCCCCGTGGGGGGCTTTGGGCCCTCTCCTAAAAAAATGCAATTGAATTTTACGAATCCAATTTTTAAAGAAGTGCTTATTTTTTAATCCCTATCCACCCGTATCGATACGGGCGATTAACCCTTATTTTTCCAATACTTCTCCAAAAATTCGATTCGTTCAGATCACAACGCGTACGGTTTCATTTTGAGTCCCCCGGACCTGGATTGGCGTTAACCGGGGGTTCAAAATGAAACCGTACGTGTTGGGATCGACATAAGTCCATCAATCTTAATCGAATTATTCGAGAATAACCTTCAACCGGAGCGCCCATTTCTTCGATCCACCCGCCGGAATCGTGTCAAGGAACACCTGAGCCAAACGCGCCACAAGGGTCTGCTCAAACTGCGTCGGAGCCTCCTTGTCCCAGGGCGTTCGTGCTTTTTTCCTTATTTTTTCTTCCTTTTTAGGGCGGCTCAACAAGCCGTGGCGCAGGCGTTTGGTCCTATGGGCAATCCGCTGCCGGTGTATAACAATGCCTCGTCGTGCATAACGATTCGGCAGGCCTTCAATATCAAGGCGGCTGTGAGGAAGCGGGGATTCGGCTCTAATTCCGGTGGGGACCAAAAGAACGATCAGGGCTAATAGGGCGGTTTGATGCGGCATACGGGTAGGGTGTCCCAATTGTATTACGGCAGCATTTCGCGGGGTGTAGGCCTTGCAAATGACCACTCGGTGACTTATTCTATTCAGAATGAGAGGTAGAATTATCCTTGCGCTAGCGTTGCTTTTGCCGCTTGGAGCAATCGCGGCGCCCGATGCAAAAGAATCCGAAGAATCTGCAATGGCTGTACGGGTGGGGGATTTTGTTTATCTTAAAATGCCCCGATCGTTAGGGAACGCGGTTCGTTCTCCCGGCTGGTCGGAGGATGCACCTAAATGGGTAGCTTCGTTGGGAGAATTTAAAATTTCTCCGATGCGGTCGTTGATTCGTTCTCCCGGCAATATTCTTACGGCGGTTGATGCGGACGGGCAGACCCGTGAGGTTGAAGCGAGCAAGGATGAGGTTGAGTTGCTTCGGGATCTCGGTGCTAAGTCTGCGGGAAAGTACGGGTACGCTCTTAAGCGCTTCCTTCGCTTGGAGATTGAGGATTCCGGGAAAAAATCGTTTGTAATCGAGGCGGGTGATGAACAGCACCGCTTCGCGTTTGAACCCGCTTCCTAATACTTCTTATTTATCGGTTTGATTTCACGGCTGGCGTTTTCGTGCACGCCTGTGCCAAATCCAGGATCTTGCTCTTCGAGAAGAAATAGCCTGCCGGTCCTGCGAAGCGAGAGGCTGTTTGCCTCCCGCCCGTCGACCAAGAAGCGGATATTGAACTCCTTGCTTTTGCCCACATGCCCATCGATGGAAATGGAGAAGAATGCCTGATTGTCCGACATCGCATTGCCCGACGCATTGTAGACCTGCGGGGCAGCGACGCCTTCGACGCCGGGTTCCAGTAAATTACTTCCTTCGATTCCGACGGGTTTGTTGGGGGAGGTTCGCCCGGCCCACTCCTGAAGTTGGCCGGTAATCGTAAGTTTGAAATCGCATTCCCGGCGAAACGGCATGGAAATGAGATCCCACGGCACTAATACGGCCGTGATGGGAACGAGGATCATCGTCGAAAAAATACCCGTAACCATTTGGCGCGGGTCCAGCTCTCCTCCGAATGTCTCGTGGATCAGGTAGGGAAAGTGGCGCGCGGAGTGGCGTGTGGTCTCGAAGCCGGATTTTCTTCGGGAGCATTCGAGGTCGACGACGTGAGCCTCTCGAATGACCACATGGATGCTCGAGGTGGGTTTGATCATCGAGCGCGTATCGGGCGGCCCCATTGCCGCTGCGGGAGCCGTGATAAGAAGAGCGATGAAAGCTCGAAACATAGGTTCAGTATGCCAAAGAAAGGGGGCCTAGCGACATTCCACCGGCCTGCGCCTTGCTTGACTGAAAATAGGCGCGACTCTATACTAGGCTGATGATGGAATTTCAGGAGGCCTTATGATATTGACCAACATTGAGTCGGTTCCGGGAAGTCAGATTGCGGAACATTATGGTCTTGTGGTAGGCAGCACAATTCGGGCTAAGCATATTGGCAGTGACATCATGGCGGGGTTGAAGAATATCGTCGGTGGCGAATTGACTGGATATACCGAGCTTTTGGCTGAATCGCGATCCGAGGCGACTCAACGAATGGTTGCCCAGGCAGAGGAAATGGGTGCGAATGCGATTGTTAATGTTCGTTACTCGACTTCGTCGGTGGCTCAAGGGGCGGCTGAGATTGTCGCGTATGGGACGGCCGTGAAGGTGCAGTAGAGTGTCTGTCATAGAAATCATTTTGGATAATTGGCCGTGGATTTTGATTGCGTCCGGTTTTTTCGCAGGACGGTGGGCGGAAGCAAATCATTATAAGAGCATCCGGATTCGTGAAAAAACTTTTTCGCAAATACCGGTGACTACGACAAAGACTTTTTCCTCGACGGGGACGGTCACTGAGGCGAAATTGTGCGTAGGTTCGGTTGTTGTATCCATTGATCACTATAAGCGTCTTCTGGCAGGACTGCGTAATATTTTCGGTGGAGAAGTTACCGCTTATTCTACGCTGTTGGACCGTGGGCGGCGGGAATCGGTGCTCCGCATGAAAGCGCAGTGCCCTGATGCCGACATGTTCGTGAATCTTCGACTTGAGACATCTACTATGTTTAAGGGTGAAGGAAAAACAACCGGAAGTCTTGAGATGATGTGTTACGCGACTGCTGTTAAGTTTTCTTAATAATGAAGTTTATTCCGAAGATCCCTCGCGATACCGCTGAAATATCAACAGGGTCCGAGAATTGGGTTTCTTACCTCAAGGGCTCGTTGTCGATCGGTTTAATAATTCTGTTTGCATATCTTGCGCTCGGCCTGACCGCTGATCTCGTGTCTCAATGCATTCCTGACCGCTACGAGGCTCGGTTTTTCGCGGCATTAAAAAAAGTTTCCCCTGAGGATAAGCAAGCTCTGGTCCAGGCTCAGAGTATTTTTGATCGAATGATCGTTCAACCGGGACTTCGAGATCTGCCTTACCACCTATTTATTATTCCTTCGAATGATCCCAATGCCTTCGCTTATCCGGGAGGCGGCGTAGGATTGACTTCCGGCCTCCTTAGGGAGACTCAAACCGAGGGGGGGTTGGCTTTTGTTATTGGCCACGAATTGGGGCACCATCAGAATCGTGATGCGATGAGGAGTATTGGACGCGCGGTTCTATTGGGAATAGTTATCTCCATCGCTCTTGGAGATTCCGCTGATGATTCCGCTATTGATGCATTGCTGGATGTCGCGAATGCGAGACATTCACAGACTCAGGAGTACCGGGCCGATTTATTTGGACTCACATTGGCGCATGATGCTTTTGGGCATCGGAACGGCGAATTGGAGTTTTTTGAGAAGCTGCTGGAGGAAGAAAAAGGAAGCCACTCCGTTTGGGCTTCCTTTGCGGTGTCTCATCCTTATGCGGGCCTTCGGTTGGAGCGGTTGAAGGAAATTGAGAAGAAATGAAGGCTCAGCTTGTTATAATCTAGGCAGCCGGCCTAATCGCCAGCGTAGCTCAATGGTAGAGCAATTGTTTTGTAAACAATAGGTTGCGGGTTCGATTCCTGTCGCTGGCTAACAATTTCCAACAGTATTTAAAGATTAAGTAAGAATAGTTTTCCTGCCTTTACCCTCGTTTACCCGCCTTTTCGCTAGCGTTTGGTCCGATTCTTGGTCGATTTTTTAGATCCTGTTCTTTTTCCGTCTCTGTCGATAGCGGGATGTAATAATGTCGTTAAGAAGCCGCTTGTCACGATGAGTAATCCGGCATAATTTGATTTTGCTGGCAAACTCATTCCGAGTGTATCGCAAGGCTAATTGGCCCACTGCTTCATCCAGAAAAGAGACGGACGCGATGGTTAAATTTCCAAAATCCACTTCAATTCGGTCGACTTTATCCCAGTGTTTAATTATGACCCGATAAACTTTCTTTCCGTCTTGGCGGGTAACAGTGCTTCTTCCGCATAGGTCTTTGATTTTTAGTTGTGTTTTTATCCCATCAGAAGAGGTCACTTTCTTTTCTCCGTGTAGGCTTAGCTGACTTCGTCATAGGTATGCATAAGTCAATTATCGTTCCTGGAAAACGTATGTCTTCAACCCTGTTCTCGATTTTGTTCCAGCGAAAATTCACTTTAGCTTGACCGCTCAGGATGGCAAGGGTTCCCTGGGAACCTTTGGCATAAGTTTTTAAATAATCTAAGCCGAACCCCCCGAGACGAGCTTTCCTAGTTGTTACGCCTGGTTTGACAGATTCGCGAATCGCGTCGATATCGGTTCGAAGGTAAGAAAATCTTTTTTTCGTTCGCAGGGAGGTTAGAATACCAATCCCGCAATCGGCGAAGCTGACACGCAAGTTTTGAGTCTGAGGATACCATTGGGCGCAAACATAACATCCGATTTCAGATGCGCTGTGATCAAACGCGTTAGTCATCATTTCGATAAGCTGGGCCTTCATGTCGAACTTGTCATCATCAGAAAAATGAGTGGGTGCTGTCTCCGCCATTAGATTCACGATGGCATCAATACACAGAGGGTCAACAGCACGCAATCGTCGCAATTCAACGCTTGTTGATTGGTGTTTTATCGCTCCGCCTTTTAGGAAGTAGTAATGAAATCCGATTCTTTCAAGGTATTTACGAAGTGAAGCGTTTTTTGGCGGTTGATAAAATACATCTTGTTTTTGAGAAAAACATCTTTCCAGGGTAATGGAAATCACGGTTAGTCCAAAAGGAGCCGCCCACTCTACATTTGCAAAGTCGAAGGCTACTGGGCCGTTGTGTTGAACGGCGTTTTCGCATTTTTCCAGAAGCGTTTTCGACCAGCCGACTGTCATTAGCTTTGGAAGCCGCACGATCTTCATTGTTGCGGGACTCATGTATACATTGTATAAAAATCACCCACCAAAAAACTAGGAGGGTGTAATTTGGCACAACAGAGAGGCGCTATTGTTTAATTATTGTGAAATATAAATGATTTTTTTGAATAGCGGTGGGCTTATGCTTTCTCGAAATTCATCCAAAAACGTTCTCTAGACAACCCTCTAGCCGTTTGTAAATCATGCTGTAGATTTTTGAGACGTCGATCTGGGCCCTTGGACTTTGGGGCTGGAATTGGGGCTAGATAGGGCTTAAACTGGGAGGCTGATGACCATTTGTAGGACCATATTAACGATGATATTTTATAGTCAGTTATTAAATTTTTCGATGCTCGTGACTGCATTTTACTTGAGTGGTTGTAGCCCTTCTTGACGTCCCCCCACAAAACTGGAGGATTTGAAGGGTGAATTCAGGGGGTATAATATCCCTAGAGGCACCAAAATGGCTGTAAGAAAACGACGTACCGAAGATCAGATCATTCGCATCCTGCAAGAAGCAGATTCCGGCGTTTTGTTTTTCCCGCCTCGTTTGGCAGTCCGGTCTAACGCCTACGCGATCCCGAGTTTCCGGCCGGCAATTCTCCCCACCATCCGAACCCGTTCTCCCCAGGAAAGCCTCAAGAAATTCGTCGCCATCACACCTTTGGTGAAGTAGGTTTTTTTCGAATAGTCGATAGCCGCCTCAACAATGACCGGTCGCCCCACGCGCGCATCTTCGAATGCCTTCGACAACAACCGCTTGGCATCTTCGTCATGATCGAGTTTGTAGTGAACACATCCCGTTGTTCTTGCGAAATCAGCGGCATCGTAGGTGTGCAGCACCGTGCTGTTTTGCCGGACAAGCGCCGTGCGTTGAAACTGCGCTATTTGGGCCAGTTCGCCATCGCGCAGCAGAACAACCACAATCCCGACACCGTAACGCGCCGCCGTCATCAATTCCAGCCCGGTCATGAGCATCGCGCCGTCCCCTTCAAGAGCGATGACGTCGCGTTCCGGGTAGGCGAGTTTTGCGCCGATGGCCGCGGGAATGGCATAACCCATGCAAGAGTAGTCAACCGGAGCGAGGAGACGGTCCGGGGCCTCCAGGCTTAGATGTTCCATTGCTAGAAATGTGCCGTTGCCTGAATCCGCGGTATAAACAGCATCCTTGCCTGCGAGCGCTTGCAGCGTGTTGAAGAGGATCGCGGGAGAAACGCGGTCTTTTGATTTTGCGGCACGCTGAGACGCACGCACGGCCTCGCGGCCTTCGCTGATCATCAGTCGAAGCGAGACGTTCTCTTTGCGGGGTTTTAGCAGGGGCAGAAGATGGTTTAGAAAGACGCGTGCGTCTGAATGGAAGGGAATCTTGGGTTTGAAATTGGCACCGAGGGTTCGCTTGTCGAGGTCGACGTGGATGAGATTCTCGGTGGGCTCCCAGCCATAGGATCCGGTGGCGACTTCTCCGAAGCGGCAGCCGATGGCGAGCACGGCGTCGGCGCGGTCCAGCAAGTCTTTCGCGTAGCCGGGGGCGGCGCGGCCGACGCAGTTCCAAAGCCAGAGTGCATGGCTTTCGGGAAAAACACCTTTGCCTTGAATCGTCGTGGCAACCGGTGCCTGGAGGGTTTCGGCGGTCTTGATCAGCGGGGCAATGGCCCCCGCCGCGCCGCGGCCGACATAAATCGCGGGGAGCTTCGCATCGTTGAGCAATTGGGCAGCTCTTTTTACGTCTTCAAGATTGAGTTTAAAATCTGCTGCGGGCTTGGGGAGAGAGGCGAACGCCGCCTCAGGATCTCCGATTTCGTGAGTCTGCATATTGAGATTTGCGGGGATTTCGACCGCCGCAGGGCCCGGGACTCCCGAGCGGGCTATTGCAAACGCCT
>NVTF01000072.1 GCA_002401485.1 Elusimicrobiota bacterium
GCCCCGTTAGAATGGACCGCTTATACGGCCTTAGAAAGCCGCCGATACGACTAGCCATGCCCGTCGATAAACGGCTCCGTGCAAGTTCCTCTTCTAGTTTCCAATCTTCCTTTGTCGTCATATGACGATCGCTCCATGTTTCTTCGGCCGAGTATCGGCCTCCAACACCTGCCCTTCAAACAGCGTGCGATAAATCGCGCACCGCTTGTACAACTGCGCGTGCTGCCCCTCATCTACAATCCGCCCCCGGTCCATCACGATAACGCGATCAGCCAACAACACGCCCGAGAGCCGCTGGGTGACAATCAACGTCGTCCGACCCACCGCGGCCTTCGAAAGCGCCTTCACCAACTCGCGCTCCGTTCGTGCGTCGACGCTCGCCATCGTGTCATCCAGCACGAGAATTTTCGGGCCACTGATTAAGGCCCGCGCAATCGCAACACGCTGGCGCTGCCCTCCGCTCATCGTCATGCCCCGCTCCCCGACAACCGTATCAAGCCCGTCCGGCAGACTGTTCACGAACATCTCGAGGCGAGCCGTCTTTACCACCTCTAGGATCTCCTCATCCGACGCGCCTTCAGCTGCAAACGCCAAGTTTCGCCGCAGGGTATCGGAAAACAGAAACGTCTCCTGAAATACGCAGCCGATCGCCCGACGCAGCTCCGCCAAGGGAAGTTCTCGAATGTCGATGCCCCCTAACAGAATCCTTCCCGCGTCCGGTTCAAAAAACCGAAGCAGCAAAGAAACAAGCGACGACTTCCCCGCTCCCGTCGGACCGACCAACGCGACTCGTTCGCCCTCACGCAGGAACAGATCGACCCCCCGCAAAACGGGTTCTCCCTCCAAGTACGAGAAACGCAGTCCCTCGAATCGTATGCCCTCGATTCGATCCGGCAGCCTCGTGGGAGTCTCCGTTTCCGTTACAACCTGATCGCTGTCAAGCAGCTCAAACAACCGCTCCGCGCTCACCGCCGCCTCTTGCGAAACACCTACCACACGAACCAGTCCCTGCAGTTCGTGAGCAATACGCGCCGCATAGAACAAACACGCAACGATCACACCCTTCTCGATCACGCCGCTTACAACCTGCCAGCCGCCCACCACAAGCATCGCCGGAACACACAGACCAAACAAGGCATTCGCGAGCGGGATGCGAAAACTCCAGCAATTACCCACATCGATAGCACTCTCCACAAACGTTCCGAGATGCCGGCGGAAGCGATCACTCTGCAGCCGCTCACGACCAAACGACTTCACAACCTTCACCCCTTCGATGTTCTCCTTGATCGAAAGCGCCACCCCGTCGTAAAGATCATCAGCACGCCGGCTCAGCGGATGCAGCTGCCGCGCCGTCGCGATGGTCATGAGCAGCGACGCGACGAAACAAACAGCTGTCACCGCACTCAACGCCGGACTATACACCGCCAGGACCGCGAAGCTCCCTGCAGCCACAAGAACCAAATGCAGGACTGTGAACAAGGCCATGCCGAAGAACGGGCGCATTTTCTGGACATCACGCGAAACACGCGCCAACACCGCTCCGGAATCCGTGGTCGCATAATACGCCGGCGACAGGACATGGATCTTGCGCAGCGCTTCACTGCGCAGACTCGCGACGATTCCGTGCACCATCCGACCGCGCGTATCCGTGTAGAAAAACCGCATCACATTCATCGCCAACGCCGCGCCTAGAAACAGTGCCGCGTAACGCGCCCCGATGGCTGCCAAGTCCCCCGGGCCCGCATGCGCGGCCTCAAGCGCATCCACCGCCTGCCCAAGCAGCCACGGGCCAAGCAGCAGGAGTCCGAGCTCCAGCATCATGAAGACTGCGGTCAATATAGCCAAACGTCTCTCGCGGCACAGCATGCCGATCAACCGTGCAAATGTTTTTAAGTTTTCGTTTTTCATTCGTAAAAAAAGATCCCGCCGGGCTCGTTGCCCGGCGGGATCACAAAATAGATTTCTCTTTCTATTCGATCAGCCGGGCTGGATATTCCCCTTGTTTACGTCGGTAGACGCGGGAACGCACCTCTTCGATTTCGCGAAGATGGACTTCCATTGTTCTTGATAACGCGTCGTAACCATTTAGATTTTTACCCCGACCAAAAAACGCGACCCGGGGGCCGCTGGCATTAGAATAACAGCGAAGTCGTTTTTTGTCAACTTTTCGGGTTTAGTGTTTGATAAAACCGGGCGCGCGGTGATCGGTAAACGACAGGTCAAAATCTTTGCAAAGAGCCAGATCCGGCTCCAAGACGTGATGCTCAATCACGCGTTTGCACTGCAGAAAATTAACCAACGGTCGTTGTTTCGGATCATGCGCGAAGAAACACACCGCCTCGGCCGCGTAGATCCGGTCACCCACAAATTGGAATTGGGGCAATTCCCAGGCCTTATTGTGCTTCGCGGTCGCGTAGTTGTCGGCATGAGCGGCATGCAGCGATTCATGAAACATAACACCGGCGAGGCCGGAACCATCAGAATCCATGCAGCGCTGCACATTATCCACGACGAGCAGGTTATACACCCTCCCATAAGAATCCCGTTCACTGCGATGCGCACAGATCCTCGATTCAGAATTGTACGTGGGACAACGAACCCGCATGCGCCGGGACCAAACCGCATCCTGCAGCTCTCTACCCCATTTGGGATTAAACTCTGAGAGACAACCTCCAGCGGAAACCGCTAGTTCAGGATCCATTTTCCGCCATGCGACCTCGAGCGCCGTCAGCAAATCGCTCTGCGAAAACCGGGTATCCGTGAAGCAGCGCCCCGCCACCACCCAACCGTGCCGATGCACAAAGGACCAGCTCTTGTTTTCCCGTATCCAGCAATTTCCGGTACGTGATTTTTCCCAATCCGCAGGACAAACGGGTCCGGGCGCCGAGGCAAACGCCGACGACGCGAACAACAGGCTCAGGAGGACCCCCGCTGTGGACATGCCTTTAGAATAGCGGGAATAAGGCAGGCGGGATTAGGACAAACGGCCCGAATCCGGGGTGGGAAAAGGCCTACAGGATCGGCTCAATCTCAAATGATAGAGATTTGAATGGGGAGCCTTTTATCGAATCCACGAGCCCTGCGTAAAAAACAAGCGCGTCCTGATCATCGATAAAAATCTCAATGGACGAAACCCGGATTTTATCCTCTCCAAAATCCCAATGGGCGAGCGCCGACGGGGGTTTGCTGCAAAAAGACGCAACCCGCTCCAGAGCGACCCCCATCGTTATGCCGACATAGGCCTCGCTACGGCTCACATTAAACACCTGGTACACAGATTTCTCCATGATTCACACCTAATACAAGGGTGCTCATATCCAGTCCCGAAAACAAGCGGTCTTTGGTCACACCCGTATTTCGCTATAATGGGCTTCACCCTTTTAGGAGATTTTATATGGACTTTGAGCTCACCGATGACCAAAAAATGATCCGCGAGACGGTTCGCGAATTCGCTGAAAAGAAGATTAAACCCTTCGCTCACGAATTGGACGAAAAGGAGGAATTTTCAGAAGAAATTACAAAAGCGATGGGAGATCTGGGCATTTTTGGCATCGTCGTCCCCGAGGAATACGGCGGTCAAGGCCTGGACTACACCTCCTACATCATCGCGGTGGAGGAATTGGCGCGGGTCGACGGCTCCCATGCCGCCACCATCGCCGCCGGCGTGTCCCTGGGCATCGCCCCGCTGCTTTATTTCGGCACCGAAGAACAAAAGAAAAAATATCTCCCCGCACTCGTTGCCGGTGAGAAACTCTTTGCCTTCGGACTGACCGAGCCCGGTGCGGGCTCCGATTCCCGTGGGTCGAAAACCAAGGCCGAAAAGGTCGGAGACGAGTGGGTCATCAACGGGGCGAAAATTTTCATCACCAATGGTTCGGCCGATATGAACTGGGGTTCTATTGTTCAGACCGTGACCGACAGGGACGACAAGGGCGTTCCCGAATTCACCTGCTTCATCGTTGAGAAAGGGGCAGAGGGTTTCACCCAAAAAACCATGCACAAGAAGATGATGTGGCGCGCCTCCAACACAGCGGAGCTCTACTTCACCAACGTTAAGGTTGCTAACTCCGCGATGCTTGGAACAAAGGGCGCGGGATCGAAACAAATGCTCAAGACCCTCGATTCAGGTCGCCTCTCTATCGGGGCCATGGGACTTGGCTGCGCGCAAGGCGCGTATGAATTGGCGCTCGCCTACGCCAAACAGCGCGAACAGTTCGGAAAACCAATTTCCCGCCACCAAGTTATCTCGTTTAAACTCGCCGACATGGCGGTTAAAATCGAACACGCCCGCACCTTTCTCTACAAGGCGTGCTGGCTGCGCGATACCGGAAAACCGTTTGCAAAAGAAAGCGCGATGGCCAAACTCTATTGTTCGGAAGTCGCCAAGGAAGTCGCCGATGAGGCTGTTCAGATCCACGGCGGCTACGGCCTTATGAAGGAATTTGATGTCGAGCGCTTCTACCGCGACCAGCGGTTGCTCCAGATCGGGGAAGGCACGAGTGAAATTCAGCGGCTCGTCATTTCTCGCGCGATTGGGTGCTAGCGACGCGGCAGCGTCGCTGTGCTGGGAGCTATGGCAGCGAGCAGTGTTAATGTAGAGAGGGCAGAAGCATCGCCTTGATCTGCTCTGTTTCCCGGGAACTCACCCCCGCCTTTTCCGCAAATTCCGGCCACCTCTTAATTTCCGCACTGACTTGTTCCATCACGGATCGGGCTTCCCCAATGCCAAAGCGATCAGCGACGACTTCGAAATCCGCTTTTGTCACTCCGTCGAATTTTCCGTTCACCGACATGAGGTGATGGTTCGTCCACTGCCCATTCGGATTATGCGCGTATGTAACGTCGTAAGCGGGAGAAAACTCCCAGGCCCCGCCTTTTTTTAAGAGGAAAGAGAAATTTTTTGTGTGGTCATCACAGTTGCGCCCCATCACGTTAAATACCATGCGGCGAAAGGCTTCAACTGTCGCTGAACGATCCAGCTTAAGCTGCTTGATGGTCAAAAAGAGTTGTTCATAACTATTGACCGACTTTTTCATAAAATCCAGATGACTCATCGCGCATAGACTTTGCATATGGTGTTTTGCACCATGCGCATCACGGTCGAACCTCTTTGTCATAAAGTGGGCACGATTATTCTCTTCAAACAACCGCGACTCCGACATTTGAATCCCCGCTTGAGTCGCCATCAAATAATAAGCGAACTCGATTCGTCCATAATCCTTTGATGTTCCCAGATCAGTGTCTTCCCCGATCCCATCAAATTTTAGCAGCCAATGCTCAAATCCATCTTGAAGCGCAAACTGTCCGGAACAGATGTCATTGGTGTGCCTATCCCATCCAATCACAGCCTTGGCCCGAGCTCCATTGGCGGAAGTCCCAACCTCAATTATGCTCCGAAGCGCAGCTTCAGCATGCGCATCGTCTTTCATTGTCCCGGCCATCACCTTCCTTGCCGTTTCAACTAGCTGTTCCAATTCTATGGCCGTAGGCTTAATTCTTGTCGGCCCACGACGCGGCTTAAACTCAAGTGCTCCCATGGCACGCTTGCCCATGTACGCGAGACGGTCAAGCGGCGTGATGCTCGACTTCGCCACACCTTTTTGGGCCATAAAGCTGTCAATCAACGCATTGCCAAACTCATCCGGGAGTGAATCAGCCAGCATCGCGGGCAACCGTCGGTATGTCTCTTGAGGCAAATCAGTAAAGACATGGTATTTTTCGATATCGTCTAATGGCATTTGTATCGGCGATAGAGCAATGCCGCTTCGGCCGAATTTCTGATCGTAAACGAAAACATAGAACCCTGAAGCGTTGTCTAATGCTAACGCCCCTATATATTTGTCCCAAATATACACTTCCATCCTGTGGACTGGCTTGTATGGACTAGGCTTCTTTTTCTTTTTTTCCATCTTTCTTTCTCTTACTTCGAGCTCGCTGCCGAACTTCAAGTGACCGCATCATATGCAGGGGATTCACAGTGACCCTTGGAGCAATCCCCAACAACCATTCTTGTTTATTTAACGCACGAACTATTCTTATTAGCGTTCTTAGATTCGCTCCTTGCCCTAGTTCAAGATGCCGCAAAGCACCCATACTAATCCCCGCCTGAGCAGCAAGTGTTTTTCGATCCAGATTCTTCTGCAATCGAAGCGAGCGAATACTCTCACCGAGTGCCATTTCCATTTCGTCAGAGCTAAGTATGTTTTCCATAAAGTATATTTTTATGATAGTTAAGTTGATTTTTACTAGTTAAATATCATAATTATGATATTTAAATCTACTAATTAACCCCCACACTATTCCCAACACCGGATTTTGGAAGGGTCATAGAATTTAAAAAACCTAGCAAAAAACAATATGGTTGGGTGACAGAGCGACCAAATGCACTGGTCTGTAAAACCAGCGGAATTATCCTCCCCAGATTCCAATCCTATTCACGCAAATCCAAACCGTCTAAGTTAACGATATATACTTATTTAATTTGTATTAATCTATATTTTACAATACGGAGTATTGACATATGCGACTATTCCAGGTATTGTAAAATAAGATGCAAAACCACAACGAAAAGGAATACGTCGAACTATTCCACCTCCTCTTTTTAAGCCAATTCGGCCCCAAAATGGACAAGAGCCAATACGCTCTAAAAGGGGGCTGCAATCTCCACTTTTACCTAAACAGCATTCGCTGCTCGGAGGACATGGACATCGACCTCCAGCATATCGCCCAGCCCACTCTCAGAAACAAAGTCAGAAAATGCCTTCAATCAGATCCCCTCAAAAGAATCCTCGCGACTCGAAATATCGAGATCGCAAATTTTTCTGAAACCAAACAAACCGAAACAACCCAACGATGGAAGATTGGTCTTAACGTAAAAGGCATATCACAGGAGCTCCGAACAAAAATTGAATTCTCACGCCGTGGACCCATAGAAGGCTGTAAATTCCAACCCGTCAGCCCAGACATTATCGGGAAATATTCTCTCTCGCCAATCCTCGCCAATCACTACCCTGCCGATATCGCGTTCAGTCAAAAAATTGACGCACTTGCCAACCGAAAGGAAACCCAAGCACGCGATGTATTCGATCTAGACCTTATCTTGGGAAAGGGCATAGACATCCAGACCGCGTCCCACCTAAAAGCAACGATTACCCAAGCGGAAGCAAAAGCGATCGACATTCCATTCGACCAATTTAAAAGTCAGGTATTGGCATACCTCCCGCAGGACCTTCAGACTCAATATGAGTCTCCAGACATATGGGATGCGATCATCCTCAGGGTAACAGAAGCCCTCGGAAAAATAGACCGATGACCCAAATCGAAGCGTATTCACAACTTAACGAATTGGGCCAAGCGACCTTCACAACCGCAGATGCCGCAGCCCTCTTAAATATTTCTCGGTCCAATGCCGCAAAAGTACTATCAAGGCTCTCAACTCAAAAGGCCATCATCCATCTCAAGCACGCCCTTTGGGCCTTCCCTGGGAAGGTGGACCGCCTGGCACTGCCGGGTTATCTTTCCGCGCCATTTCCCAGCTATGTTTCTTTGCAGAGCGCGCTCTATTACCACGCAATGATTGAGCAAATTCCATCAACACTCTATGCCGTAACCGTTGGCAGGACAAAAAAATTCAAAACCCCCCTCGGGGATGTGTCCTTGCACCAGGTTAACCCTCTGTTCTTCTGCGACTTCACAACCGATACTGCCAACAATGTACGCATAGCGACTCCTGAAAAATCGCTGATCGACTACCTCTATTTTCGCCCCTCGAGATCCCGCCTATTCGGGCCGCTGCCCGAACTGGAGTTCCCTCGTAGTTTTAATCTTAATCGCGCAAAAAAAATAATCAACAAAATCCCCTCCATCCGGAGGAAGACATTTGTTCGTCAAGAATTCATGCAACTGGTCGCGCGGTTGGGCTAAACCAGGGCCACAACGCTAATCCCGACGGCGCGAACACGCCCGGGGTTGTGATAGGCATGCGGTCGGCTGCCGGGAAAAGCCAATACGTCGCCGGGAGACAACGTCCAATCATGGCCCGCGACGGTGACGCGAATGGTTCCCGCCACGCAGGTTAAATATTCCTTGGTGCCGTCCACATGCGGCGTGCCGCGCAAAAATCCCTTGGGCCTAAATTCCATTCGCTCCATTTGCAGACCCGGGACATTTTCCCCCAGCAGCTCCGCAACACAAACCGCTCCATGAGCGCGCTCTGAAACAACAACGTCCTTGGCCCGCGTCAGCCGAACATCGACCCCCGGCGCGCGCACCAGCTCCTCAAGAGATATACGCAAAGCCGAGGCGATTTTCGCCAAATTAGTCAGGGAAGGATTGCCGTCTCCCGATTCCATATGGGCAATCGTCGAACGGGGCACTGTCGCATGCCGCGCCAACAGGGCCTGCGTCAGCCCGCGTTTTTCGCGCAATTGCATGAGGTTTTCACCGAGGTTGCGGCGGAGCGCATTCGACTCATTATCCATCTGCCAATATATTGGCATTATTGATGATTAAATAGCCAGATCCCGGTATCCTCTAAATACCCAAACAGGAGGATATTAACATGCTCACACTCAACAGACTCGACCACATCAACATGAAGGTTAGCGACCTCGAAGCCTCAAAAGACTTCTACGGCCGCCTTTTCGGATTTAAGGAGAAGGAATCCGGAGTCTGGCGCGGACAACGCTGGTCCATTATCGGAGTCCCCGATCGCCTCTACCTCGCTCTCTACGAAACAGAGGAGGCGAACCAAGGAGAGGGCAATATCAAACATCTGGGCTTTCACGTCTCGGACTACGCCAACGCGGCAAAAGAGATCAAAGCCGCCGGCGCGGCAATCCATCACGGCCCCATCGATTACGGCGCGTCGCATTCCGTGTATGTCTATGATCCCGATGGCAACGAAATTGAGATCTCTGAGATACTAGGAGGGGGATTGCATTGATATAATAACAGCTCATGGACTGGATCTCATGGATGCCCGCCACATGTTTACCCCTCGATTGCTTCTGCGAGGGAGACATGGGTGGGTTTATCCGTCAACCCATCAATACCGTTTCAAACCTTGCTTTTGTTTTTGTCGGCATCTGGGTGTGGATGCGGGCGAAAAACAATTTCGGCCGTGCTTTTGCCCTCTTGGTCGCCGTCATCGGCCTGTCGAGCGGTTTTTACCATGCCTCCTTGTCCTTCGTAGGGCAGAACATCGACGTGATGGCGATTCTTCTTGTGCCCTCCTTGGTCGTCCTCGACAATTTCGCCTACGAAACGAAACGTCCGCTTTTATCACTCACCTGGGCCTATATTCTGGGCAACACCATATTGCTCCTCATCATTGTGCTCTTCCCGGACCTGCGACGGGGCATGGTCGGTATTCTCTGCCTGGCTCTCGTGCTCTCGGAAAAACGGGTCCAGCGGACCCGGAACATAAGTCTACTCGGGATTGCAGTCGGATGTTTCGCGCTCGCCTTCGCGTTCTGGATACCGGACCGCTTTCAATGGGTTTGCTCTCCGACCGTACCGGCCTGGGGACACGCCGTGTGGCACCTTCTGTGCGCCACCTCCGCGGGAATTCTATTTCTTTATTTGGAATCTGAACGCGACGGCATCCGACAAACCTCGCCGTAGACCGTCTTCATCACCGAGACAAGCCCGCTCGATAGCGGCCCGGACTTTTCAGGATAAACTCCGCACCATACCTGAGACGCACACGCAAAATATTCCTGAGGCATATCGGGATTTCGGCAGTAGGCGTCTTCAGGAAAAACAATCCCTGCGTCACGGTTGCTGATCCGGGAATAAATTTTTTCCCATCCCGGCGTAAACGCAAGCAGCACAAAAACCTGATGCCCGCGCTCATGCACAACTGTCCTACAGGGACGCTCCGCACCGACAAAGGCATCATTAATGCCTTTCTTGACGTCATAGAAGTGGCGCCCGCGGACAGTTTTCCAATCTCTCCCATCAGCGGTATGCCCCGACGACAACACCGTCCCAACAGGAACAACAAAAAGCCGCGGCGCCAATCGTGCGGCTTGAAGACTCTCCCGAAATGCGGGAGAGGCCCCGACATGCATCGCACCGACGCAGTCGTGCACGGAGGCCGCCAGGAAATTCGCGGCGAGCAGAGAGAAGATAAGGCCCACGGGGCGATCATGGTAAATACGGAACATTTTCGCTACCCTCTGCCTATGACCGCGTCACGCAAACACCCCGATCTCTACACCTTCGGGGAGTCGCATATTCACGAGACGGTCCGCGGAAAAGATCCGCGCTTGGCCGCTCGAGAAGTTTCCGAACAGATCCATACCCTGCCTCTATTTACGCCGGAGTTCTGCGAGAAACTAATTGAAGAGATTGAAGCCTGCGGACAATGGGAGGCAGGACTTAAAATCAACTTTTTCGAGGCAGAAAATGAAGACACTTCCCCCCCAGGACTCAAAAACGGCCATTCCCTCGGAAAACTCCCGGGGCTTGCTGCGGTCTACAACCAAATCATTGATCGATGCGTGATCCCGGTGACCGAACCGATTTGGGAAACATTCGAAACCCAGATGTACCGCACTCCGTATGTGGTCAAGTACGATGCGTCCAATCCCGAACTCCCCGTTGGCATGGCGCCGCATTGGGATCAATGCGGTCTATCGATGTTCGTCTCACTCAATGAGGATTACAAAGGCGGGGGTACGCGATTTCGCCAATGGAATTTCGAGACTGGAAAACTCCCCGCAGGCACGGCCCTGATTTTCCCCGGCGGCATTTCCCACGAACATGAAGGGCGGCCCGTCACACAAGGGCACCGCTACGTTCTCATCTGCGATTTTTTCTAATTAATAAAAGTCGCAAATCAAAACGTATCGCCGGCCCCGGCTGATCTCGACGGCACCGTGCTCATGAGAAACACCTCCGGGGTAAAAAATCGCCGCCCCCGTTTCCTTGAGGCCCGTGGTCAGGTCCCACCGGGGGAAAAATGTTCCCCCACCCTCGAAATCATCATTTAGATATACCGACATGGCCATCGCCATTTGCTCCCAATGAAGGTTCATGCCGCTTAATAGAGAATCATCGCTTGCGTCATAACGCAGGATGTAGGGAATCCGCCGGATTTTCATGCAATACGTCGGCCATATCAGCTGCGTCAACGGAACGATGTGGCGATCAATCATTTCATTAAAAGTATCGACAAGCCCCGGGATGTATTGAATCGAGAAGCAACTCTTAGTCTCCCAGTCAGCGTCGCAGGAGGAATCCACCTCCTTCTCATTGACACGGCACGCGTAGGGTTTCGCGCGTGTGGGAACGGTATCGGTCGGTCCGCCGTGGATCCGGGGCAGATAGGCGTCATTGGCGGCTTCGTCTTCCCAATGACCGGATGCTTCGGCCGCGGTGATAATTTCAGTGCAAAAGGCTTTGGTAAAAAGCGGAATCCTGTGGATCTGGGGCGCAACCTCGGTCATCGACTTTTTTGCTCCTTCAAGAAAAAGCGGCGACATTTGCCCGGGAGAATAACGGAACATAAAGTGAAGGGTAGCGCAAAGTTTCATAGCCATCAAGGCAAGCCCATTGACACCCTCTCAAAACCCGGCTAAAAGATGCTACAGCCAACCTATGAGACCGCCTTTCTCGACTCAAATGCCGCAACCCAGCGTGGGGTCTCTGTTTATTTTCCTGAACAACCTTTGCAACATGGCCTGTCCCAACTGCTTCACGCCGCTGTCTCATTCCGGAATAAAACCCCATCGGCTGGAATGGGAAGACCTTAAAGCGGCACTCGATCTCTACATCTCCCAGCCCCTGGGGGGACTACCGAAAAACATCGTCGTTATCGGTGGGGAGCCGTTTCTCTCATTTCCCATGCTGGTCAAGGCCATCGAATATCTCGACACCAAGACCTCCCCACCGCCGATGGAAATTTTTACCAACGGATCGATAATCGACAAAAAAAAATACGAACAGATCCGGCGCGACTGGCTCAAACTGTACATCAGCATTGACGGCGACAAAGCGGGAAACGATACCTATCGCGTCTTTGTTAATTCGAAGAACTCCGTCTATGATGCCGTGATGCCGCGCCTTGAAGAACTTCCCAGAAATGAATTGGGCATATTTGTTGTGATGCACCCGCACAATCTAACCGGTCTCATGAATGCCGTGACTGGTTTTTATAACCGCGGCTTCGGGTCCATCGATTTTTGCATCGATATGATTGAAAAATGGACGCCGGACGATATTAAAAACCTGCATGCTTTCTCTGCGGCATTTGCTTCTTTCTTCGTTGAGCGGACCCAACGCGATGGAAGATTGCCGTTTACCTGCGAAATGATAGAGCAATCGATTGTGGTAGGGAATTCCATCGCGCGAGGTGACGCCTGGTGGGTAAACACGGGTGAACTTATCCTAGGCGCGGATGGGCACTATTACGCCTGCGAGGGGGCACCGCATTATGCCTACGAGAATATTGCGTCGAAGCTGTCTCTCAGTCGCGCCCGCGACGGGGAACCAAACTGGGAGCAGCGGCAATCATACTTGGAAAAAGCTGATAAATACCTAATGTCCCTTGGAGCCCAAAAACGATGGCAAATTCTTTCGCCTCGCATTTTCTATACAGAGGGTCAAATCGAAGGAAAAGACAGCCGCGAACATCTAGAAATGTTTCAAGATTTTTCCGAAGCCTTTCTCGTGGAACTGCTTAGGATCGCATCCCGTTTGCAGGACCACCCGGCGTTCCAAAAGCATTACCTAAAAACCCCGGCCGACGCGCGTTAAACGAGTATCGCGTGCGCCATATTGCGATTGGAAGCCCACCCGTACGCGTTTGCGGCGATGACAAGCAGACCGATCGAGATTTCGCGCGGATAAAGCGCAACCCCTTGGCGACAGGCTTCTTCCGAGGGCACGCCTGATTCCAGGTACCCATAAACTGTGCGGCAAAGCAGCTTCTTCGCGATTTCCTCGCCGATCCCGGTAGCGGTCACCGCGCCCATCGGTCCGGCCCAATACCCGCAGCCCGGCATCGACGAATCGCTGACCCGGCCGATCATCGCGTTGCCAATCCCGCCGGTCGAGGATGCCGCTGCAAAGCGGCCGTCCTTGTCGCGAGCGACCGCGCCGACTGTATCGCAGGCCTCGCCTTGGAATCTAGCGAGCGCACGTCCGGTTGGGGGGTTTCCATTCTTGAGACCGTTGATTTCTGCAAACGCCGCCGCGCCATCCCCCGCAAGCACGATATGCCGCGATTCAAAAACCTTGCTCGCGACCAAGATTGGATTTTTCGCGTCCTTCAGAGAAGCCACCCCGCCGATTTGAGCCATCGAATCCATGAGCCCCGCATCGGCTTCGATCGTTTTTCCGTCTTCGCGAAGAACGCAGCCGGTCCCCGCGTTAAAGCTCGGATCATCTTCAAGCATTACCGTCGCCTTCACGACAGCCTCAACCGCCGACGCGCCGTGTTCGAGCGCAGCCATACCGGCCTCGGCAGCACGCATACAACGATCCGACAAGCTCGACGGCGATGCCGCGCCTCCATGGACAACAATTCCGGGACTTCCTACTTTGGACATCGGCCGCTATCCTATCACAATGAGGAAGATAAAGACGGGAAGGTGCGGCTGCAGCTGACCGCTTGCATAGGGAGCCCGGACCCTGCGCGGATAACATATTTAACTATGTTATCACCACAGGGAATCTCAACCCACACAATCAGGGTCGGTTAACCGCCCTTCACCAAGCGATACGCACCTTTGGCGAACTTATAGAAACCTGAATCCATCGGGAAGAAATCCCTAAACCGGTCAACGGCGGCTGTTTCAATGGTGTGGAAGAGATGCTCCAGCGGGGCGCGGCGGCGATATTCGGCGAAGTAGGCGTTGAGCTCTGAGCGTGTTCGCGCCAGACCGTTGTCCCCGTACTTCGCGACATAGGGCGTAAAATCAGGATAGAGCGGACGGATCCCCGGATCGCCGTGCATCGTCGTTTTCATGAAGTTGCCGATCAGCATATCGTCAAAAATTTCCCACTTTACTGATTTCATGAGGGAGGAACGCGGCGCTTCAAACGTAACTCCCCGCTTAAACTTATCCTGCGCAAACGTAATTTCCATTTCTTTTCCGCCGACGCGGAATCGAATAAAATCGAACGCCTCGCTCAAATGTTCAAACCGCTTGAAGTAGGCCTCCAGTTTTCTCTCGTCCTCTTGAGACAGAGGCTCCGACCAGTCGTCCCCGAACTCCGACGGCGGCAGTATTTTCCGTGGACGCTCCGGCGGATTAATGTCTTCAAATCGATCCTTGATGGCGTCATAGCGCTGAAAGGGATTCATCAACTCGCAGGTATCGGACGCAAACCCCTTCTTGTAATCCTCCAACGTCGTCACGTAAGGATCCACCCAAACGGAATCCTCCCGCTGCCAAACGTGCATCGAAGAAAACGGAATAAAAAAACGACACCCAAGCCGCTCCGCCATCGACTGGATTTGTTTTCCCGGAAGGAACTTCTTCGCGGCGACAGGCGGGATCAAGATGCCGGCCTCATCGAAACAATGAATCATATCCGCGTCGCCGTAGCCGGACAGACGCATTAAAATCGACTTTTTATAGCCGCCGATGATTTTCTTAAGGAGACGTCCCCACCCCCGGTCCGAGGCATCGTTGAGATTAACGACAAGGGTTCCATCGAGATCGACCAGCAAAACACCATCTTGATTATAGTCCGCGATGCAAAAAACACGAATGCGGTCGGACAGGGTTATCCATTTCCTGTCCTCAAGCACCTGCACCTTCAAACCCTTATCCTCGAGAGATTTTTTAATCCGTCCCCCGACATGATCCGGAACGAGAAATGTCTTTTCGCTCAACGGCCTAAGCGATTGGGCGCTCATATGATCCGGATGCCCGTGGGACAACCAAACGAATTTTGCGTCCAGAATATGGGAACGCTGCTCGTCTGGAATGGTGTGGGAGAAATTCCAGGCCCCGAAATACGCAGGGCCATCGGTCCAAGGATCCGTAACAAGAACCGGACCCCGGTCGTGACAGATCAGCGTTGCATTGCCGATCGTCTCAAAACCGAGGTCCAGTCCCATGGCCTTAGACAGGGACTGCCGCCTTGTTCTTCTTTTTTGAATCTACCTTCGGCAGGTAATATTGATCGACGTAATCCTTTAACATGCGATTGGAGCTGTACTGCGGCGTCGACGTACGAATCGACTCCTTCATAACGCGCACCCAGCCGGCGGGAACACCGTTGGCGCTTCGATCATAGAAGAGCGGTACGATCTTTTCTTCCAGCGCTTGGTAAATCGAAGCCGCGTCCGCCGCATCACGCTCGTCATCGGGCAGATGGGTCGACGCTGTCGGAGCCCATCCGTTCTCGCCTGAAAAACCCTCTTCCCACCAACCATCGAGAATGGACAGATTCGGCACGCCGTTGGCGGCAGCCTTTTGCCCGCTGGTCCCGCACGCCTCGAGCGGCGCGAGCGGATTATTCAGCCACACGTCGACACCGGAAACGAGGTAGCGCGCCTTGTGCATGTCATAGTCTTCGACGAAGGCGATATGACCGCCGAAGGTGGGATCCTTTGCAAGGTTATAGATCTGCTGAATCAGTCGTTTACCCCCATCATCAGCGGGATGCGCTTTGCCGGCGAACACAATCTGCACCGGCTTCCAGGGATTGAGAAGAATTTTCTTGAGACGTTCGATGTCGTTGAAAATCAATGTCGCTCGTTTGTAAGCCGCGAACCGTCGAGCAAAACCAATCGTAAGGGTTTCTCCGTCAAGAAGCGAGCCGCCCGCCAGCACCTGGGTCGCTTCAACACGGTCCTTCCGCCAGCGTTCACTCACCTTGCGCCGGATAAAACTAACCAGATTGCGGCGGCAGCCTTCATGCGCCCGCCACAACACCTCGTCGGGAATATCCTTCACCTTGGCCCACATCGCATGGTCATCTTGATGCAGTTTCCAATCCTTGCTCACATATTGCCCGAAGACATCGCCGATCGCCTGGTTGATCCAGGTCGGCATATGCACCCCGTTGGTCACGTGACCAATGGGAACATCCTCAACCTTCTTCGCCTTGTAAAAGTCTTTCCACATCTCGCGGGAAACGATTCCATTGCGCTTGGAGACGCCGTTTTTTCGGTCCGCCAAACGAAGCGCGAGCACGGTCATATTCCAACCGTCCTGACCCGGACTCTGAGCGAGTTCCAAGAATTTTTTCTTATCAATGCCGAGGTCGCTCCAATACCCTTTGAAGTATTCCTCAATCAGTTCCTTGGGAAACACGTCGTGCCCCGCAGGGACAGGGGTATGCGTCGTAAACACCGAAGACGCAGCAACATCTTTTCGCGCACTATCAAATGTAGCGCCTTTCCCGACTAATTCCCGGATACGCTCCAGCATCAAAAATGCGGCGTGGCCTTCATTGCAGTGATACAACTTCGCGTCGATGCCCAGCGCCCGCAAAACGCGCGTGCCGCCGATGCCGAGAACAATCTCCTGGTGCAGGCGCATCGTTTGGTCGCCCCCATAAAGGCGCCCGGAAATTTCACGATCGCCGGGGGAATTTCCCGCGACATTGGTGTCCATGAGATAAAGCGTCACCCGGCCCACAAGAACCTTCCACACCTTTATATGCAGAGGCCACGATCCGAGATCAATTCGAATCACCAAATCTTTGCCGTCCGCCGTCTTCGCGGGACGAACCGGCGACGTTTTCCAATCAATCTGATGATATTCGTTGCGCTGCCAGCCCTCCGTACCGATTCGCTGGACGACATACCCCTGCGGATACATAAACCCGACCCCGACGAGCGGGATGCCCAAATCTGAGGCCGTTTTACAATGGTCGCCGGCGAGAATCCCCAATCCGCCGGAATAAATCGGCAGCGAATTATGAACGCCGAATTCCGCCGAATAATACGCAATCGCCCCCTTAAAATCCGGATGCTCCTGCTTAAACCAGGAGTCCTCAGCATCCACATACGAATCAAACTGAGTGAGCAGCGAATCGTACCACTGCAAAAACGCGGGGTCCTTCGAAACGGCTTCCAGCCGTTCGGGGGTTGCCTGCACAAGCAGTTTTACGGGGTTGTGATTGGAGGTGCGCCAAAGTGTTCGATCAATCGCTTTAAACAAGCCGCGCGCACTGGGATTCCAGCACCAGAACAGGTTATAGGCGACTTCCTCGAGACGCTCGATGCGTTTTGGAAGTTGGCTGCGGTTGTTGATCATACGGGGGGGTTCTCCTTCGGTTTCGTTGGATTGCATAGTTTCAGCTTCGCTTCTTCGACTGCTTCCTTTTTCCCGATCAAAGTAATGCGGTCTCCCGCTTGAAGGCGCACTTCAGTACGCGCAACAATCACTTTGCCGTTGCGCATGATGGCCCCGACAATAGCCTGCGGGGGAAGGCCGGAATCACGAACAAGGCTGCCGATTACTTCCGACCCTTTCGCCACATAAACCTGTTCTATGGTTCCGCCGCCGCGCCTTAAATCTTCACTCAAGCCTTGGGCCATTTCCGCCTCAAGCGCCGCCTCCTGCATATCCTCATACAGATCCTGCTCACCGACAATCTCCGTTCCAAGCAGGGCTTCCAGAACATCCTCGAGGGTGACAATGCCAATCCATTTCCCCTCCCGCGTACGGACGTTAAAGAGATGTTTGCGGCTTTTTATAAAGCGATTTAATAACTCGTGCGCGGGCCAATCCTCTTCGACAAAAATCGGAGGCGACATAATGTCCTTCATCCGCGATTCCTCGTTGCCATCCAGAAGGTTTTGAAACACGATGCGGCGCTGAACGACACCCACCACCTGCTCCGGTGCGTTTTCGGCATAAACGGGAATTCGACTGAAACGCCAATGATCCGCATCGGTACGCGTCATCTTAAGCGGCATGTCCGCGGAAATACGACGCACGACACTAAGGGGAGTCATCAAATCGCGCGCCACGACCTTATCAAGGTGCAGTGCGTTCGCGACCCACCGCGCTTCCTGCATTCGAATCGATCCTGAACGCATGCTGAGACTCGCGAGGCTGATGATGTCGTCTTCCGGAACCTGCGCGAGCCGGGAACGACGCCCGAAAGAATTGGTCACCATCACGCAGAATTTCACCGCCGGATAAAGAAAAAACACGAGACCACGCAGCGGATAGGCAAGCGCCGGAGCCAAACGGCCCGCGAACTTAAACCCCAGGCTCTTAGGAACAATCTCGGAGAAAAACAGAATGGCCAACGTTAACCCCGCCGAGAATACTCCAAGAGAGGTATCGCCGTAATGCTTCGCGACGAGCGCCCCGGCAAACGCAGCGCCGCCGGTATTGGCGACTGTATTGAGGATGAGGATTGCCGCGATGGGCTCGTCGATATGATCGCGCATCTCAGCGAGGATATGCCCACTCTTGCTCCCATTGCGGCGCAGCGTCTCGATGCTGGCGCGGCTGATCGAATAAAGCGAGGCCTCCATAATGGAACAGAAGAAGGATCCCACGAGACAGAACAATATCACAACGATCAAGAGGTACATAGGGTCTTAGTCTCGAAACGGAAATAAACGGTGATTCGGATTGGAGATGCCTCGATTATTGAGAAATTCCGTAACGAGGGTCTCCTCGGCCTTACGCCACTTGTCCTCCGGCGCGGTTTGGCCGACGACGATGCTGCCTCCGGCAATCATCTTGTGACCCCCGCCTCTACCCGATCCCATGATTGACTTCAAAAGCGCCCCGGCCTCACCGTTGGCAAATGACGTCCGCAAGGATACGTGCAGTCTCCCGTCAAATCGTCCCGTCACAATCGACCAGCGCATTTTTTCGTGGCTCAACAAAAAGTCAGCCATTTGCGCGACGCGATCGGCGTTGGGAAGTTCTCGCAGGTGTACTCCGATAATATTGCGGATAATGAATGCATCACGGATGCCGCGCGCAAGAGAATGAAAAAACGAGGCGGGCCGCGGCGGATTAGCCATGCGCCACAAAGACTTCATGCTCGCCTTAGGCAGGAACGCGAGATAAGCGTCAATATCACGACGTCCCGCCTCACGCCCTAAATTCTGGGTTTCCGATCCAATCCCGTAAACAATCGCCGTCGCAAGCCGCGCGGGAACCTTGAATCCCGAAAGAATCAACGCCTCGGCGAGCATCGTACAGGTTGCGCCGACAGACTCATCGATGAGAAGCAGATCGGCGTTCGTCGAACTGCTCTTCGGGTGGTGGTCGATAATAATAGTCGGTCGACGACGGGCGGAGATCGGGTTATTCTTGAATTTGGGCTGAGTATCAACGAGAGCAAGATTTGGAGCCTCTAAATCCGAAGCGCGAAGCGGACGTGCCGGAAGACCGAGGCTGTCAATCATCATCCGGTTTTCACGACGGCCGATAATTCCGCCATACCCGATGCGCACCCGCGACCGGCAATACTTCTTCGCGAGCAGCGCCAGCGCCCACGCGCTTGCGAGCGCGTCAGGATCAGGATGGTCGTGGGTGACGATAAGCAGGGACGAAAGCGACCTTCCCCGCTCTTTAAGCAAGGAAATAAGACGTGTTGCCGTGTCGGTCGCGGCCCGCGGTGACGTTACTGCCATTGATGGGGTACTTTAGAAACTTTTGCAGTTTTACTGGTCAGCTCAATTTGCACTCCAGCGGGGTCAATCTCTTCCAGCTGCAGCATGGAAGGCCGGGCGATATCATTTTCGCTGAGGCGGACGTAAGAACTCCCCTGATTGGCGTCGGCAAGATCCAATCGGACCTCGAAGCGACGGGTATCGATCCAATAAAAATCACGCATTTGCCCGGAAACAACAATGCGGACCTTTTTCGGACTCAAACTGGTCACACGCATCCCGGACGGAAGATTACGAACATGAACGGGGATCGGATACGCCTGGCGCCACGGTTTCGCACCGAGGACAAAAAGAGCCCACAGGAGAACCGCTGCCGTAAACGCCATGCCTTTCTCGCGCTGGTTCTTATGCAAAAACTCCTGGATCTGGTCCTGACGCGGGCGCGGCTGCTTTTCGGAATAAAACACGGAAAGCCGCTTCTCCAACTGGGAGGCGCCGCGCAGCGTCTCGATCTTTCCATCCTGCGCAATCGAAATGGTTCCACGCTCTTCGCTGACAACGATGCACATCGCATCGCTGAGTTCCGCCAACCCAAGCGCGGCTGTGTGCCTAGTCCCGAACTTTGCGGTTTTGGCGCCCTCCTTAGACAGGGGGAGTCGGCTTCCAAACTGAGTCACGCGCCCGCCTTCCAGGACCACCGCCCCGTCATGCCCAATCGAGTGAAAATCAAAAACGCTTTTCAACAACGCTTCCGAAAGTTCCCCACCCAACGGGAACCCGCCCTGCAAATGACGTTCCAGCGGGTCCCGTCCCCGCACAACCACGAGGGCGCCGATTCGTTCACGCGCTAAATCGCCGAGGGTGCGCACCAAAATGGCACTCTGGGCTTCCGATCCCGTCGGGGAAGTCCCCGCTCCGCTCGCAAGGCTCCAGACGGCGATCCGCTCAAAAACCGCACGCAATTCTTCCTGGAAAATTACGACCAGGGCAACAACCAAGATGGCAAAGAAACCGTGGAAGATGCCCGTCGTCATAACCATGCCGGTAGAACGGGAAAATAGGTAAACGGCAGCAACGACGAGCATTCCCTTAGCGACGACGGCTGCCTTCGAATGTTTAAACCAGACGAGCAGCGCGTACACAAGGACTGCTACGAGCGCGATATCGAGGATGTCGGCGATCCCGACGGCTTGGATTGCGGAAAGAAACATCGTTTTGGTTATTCTATATATAATGAGGAAGCGGCAGTTAGTCCAGAGGGCCTATTTGAGCGTGGTCAATTATGCATTTTATTGCTTCTTTTAATGTACTTTTTACAGGGTCTCCCTGAACAAGGCCACCACGTCCTATGCCAAATGATGGCACCCGATTAGGTCCCCCGGCCCATTTGACCTGCCCCTAAAAATATCTACCATCACTCCAGTTCTGATCCACGCCGAGGACTGTTCCAAAAATCACCAGGAGTCCGCTGCATCTATGAATTTCTCGGCCCATGATATTCCGCCTTCCGTTGACCATTTCCCCACATGTTCGTGTTTTCTTTGTTATTGCCTAAAACGCGAAAAGCTACGATCAGGACGCGTCGCTCACTAACTTGTTAAAATGGGGTGATGCCCCCCCTACAACACTTCGACGCAGCGATTATCGGTACCGGCCCCGCAGGGGAGGGTGCCGCTATGAAAATGGCGAAAGCTGGAAAAAGCGTTGTTATTATTGAAAGATTTAATCGAGTGGGCGGGGGGTGCACACACTGGGGAACCATCCCTTCCAAAACCCTGAGAGAATCGGTACGCCAGCTTTCCGAATTCCGCGCGCACCCTCTTTTTCGTTCCGAACGGCGCGGATTTAAAATTGACCTCCCCGCGATGCTCGAATCCGCCAACTCGGTCGTCACCAAACAGGCGGATATGCGCCGGGGGTTTTACGACCGCAACCGGGTCCCGGTAATAGAAGGCCACGCGAAGTTCATCACTCCGAAGAAACTGGAAATCACCGATCCGCGGGGCGCGAAAAAACACATTACCGCCGATCATTTCGTTATCGCCGTCGGAACCCGCCCCTATCGGCCGCCCGGCGTAGATTTCGATCACCCGCGCATCCTCGATTCAGACAAAATCCTCGGCATGACGGAAACTCCGCGAACGATGACAATCTACGGTGCGGGCGTCATCGGCTGCGAATACGCTTCCATTCTTCGCGCGCTCGACACAAAACTCAACCTCGTCAACACGCGCGCCCAACTCCTCAGCTTCCTCGACGATGAGATCGTTGACGCGCTCGCCTATCACTTGCGGGACCGCGGGGTGCTCATTCGCCACAACGAAGAAGCGGATAAAGTAACCGTGACAAAAAAGGCGGTGACCCTGCATTTAAAATCTGGAAAGAAACTTTCGACCGACTACCTCCTGTGGGCGAATGGCCGCGCGGGAAACACCGACGACCTCGGGGCCGATAAAGCCGGCATCAAGGTCGATCACCGCGGGCTCATCGTAGTCGATAAGAATTACCGGACCAACGTGAAGCACATCTTCGCCGTCGGTGACGTTGTGGGATTTCCCAGCCTCGCCTCGGCTTCGTATGATCAAGGGCGCTTCGCCGCGACTCATATTATCGACGGCAAATGCGATCAAAGCCTTATTAAAAATATGCCGACCGGGATTTATACCGATCCTGAAATCAGCTCGGTAGGCGCCACCGAAAAGGAACTCACCAAGGCGAAAGTGCCTTACGAGGTGGGGCGCTCTCTATTTCGCAGCCTAGCGCGCGCCCAAATCACAGGACGTACCAGCGGCATGCTGAAAATTTTATTTCATTGCGAGACACTCGAGATTCTCGGTGTTCATTGTTTCGGGGATCAAGCATCCGAAATCATCCACATCGGCCAAGCGGTGATGTCGCAGAAGGAAAAAGCAAACAGCCTCGAATTTTTCATCAACACAACATTCAATTATCCGACGATGGCCGAGGCCTACCGCGTGGCGGCCCTAAACGGGCTTAATCGCGTGTCCTAATTTCTGGAGGGTGACTTATGAAAAAAAATAGAACCAATAGTTTTGGAGCTCGCAGCACGCTGCAATCCGGGAAAAAGAGCTACGACATCTTCCGCCTCGCAGAACTCGCAGGGGCTCACGACATAGACCGACTCCCGTACTCGATTAGAATTTTTCTCGAAAATCTTCTGCGCAATGAAGATGGGCATCACGTCACCAAGGCAGAAGTGGAGAAGGCCGCCGACTGGACAAAAACGAAGGGCGGCTCGGGAGAATCCTCCTTCATGCCCGCCCGGGTGTTGATGCAGGATTTTACCGGTGTGCCCGCGGTGGTCGATCTCGCGGCCATGCGCGACGCCGTTAAGAAAATCGGCGGAGATCCCAAAACGATCAACCCACTTGTTCCCGTGCATCTCGTGGTTGATCACTCCATCCAGGTCGACAAATACGGAACCGCCGAGTCCTTCGCTCAAAACTCGGTCATCGAATTTAACCGCAATAAAGAGCGCTACCAGTTTCTCAATTGGGGACAGAAGGCGTTTAAGGATTTCTCGGTTGTGCCTCCCGAAACAGGGATCGTGCACCAGGTTAATCTCGAAAATCTCGCGCGTGTCGTATGGACCGCGGAAGAAGACGGAAAAACACTTGCCTACCCCGATACCCTTGTCGGCACCGATTCCCATACAACCATGATCAACGGCCTTGGCGTGTTGGGCTGGGGCGTCGGCGGCATTGAGGCCGAGGCGGTCATGCTCGGCCAGCCGGTCGCCATGCTCATACCGCAAGTGGTTGGATTTAAGATGACCGGCAAACTCCCCCCGGGCGCAACGGCGACCGATGCGGTTCTCACGGTCGTTGAAATGCTTCGGAAAAAAGGCGTCGTCGGAAAATTCGTCGA
>NVTF01000073.1 GCA_002401485.1 Elusimicrobiota bacterium
ACACGAACCACTTTCTCGGCAACCACCCCCCGTTCGCCTCCGTCGACGCGTCGACCGGAGGCGTATGGACGCCCATCCTCAAGAAAAGCCGGCTCAAACCGGGCTCCCAGCATTTTTTTAAGGTCGCGAGCATAAAACGCTGGACGCATTTGCGTCTCAATATTTTTCCCGACGGCGGCGTCGCGCGACTGCGCGCCTATGGCGTTGCGCTGCCGGAATTTAAGCGCCGCCAAAAACTGGACCTCGCCTCGGTTCTCAACGGCGGCTGCGTAGCCGCCTGCAACGACGCCTTCTTCGGCCCGAAAGATAATCTAATTATGCCGGGACGCGCCAAAAATATGGGCGACGGCTGGGAAACAAAACGCAAACGCGTGAAAGGACATGACTGGGTCGTCGTACGTTTTGGATCACCGGGCCGCATCGACAAAATTGAACTCGATACCAACCACTTCAAAGGCAACTACCCCGACCGTGCGTCGTTGGAAGGGATCCTCTCGGGACAAAAGTCCGACTCCCGCGGGAAAATTCCTAAAGGACGCTGGACACCCGTGCTCGCCGAAACGAAATTAAAAGCCCATACACGTCACTATTTCACGCGTGCGCTCCTTGCCAAAGGCCCCTTCGATTATCTCCGCATGCGCATTTTCCCTGACGGAGGCATCAGCCGCATGCGGGTTTGGGGGAACGTTTTATGACGCTGGACGAACTCAACAAACTCAGCATTATGGAAGCCCGCGCGGCCTTTGAACTCTGCTGCGGCGCCCGGCGCTGGATCGACGGCATGCTGATGCGCAAACCCTATTTCGACGCCGAGGATCTGCAAACCGCCGGGCGGGAAATCTGGGAGCTTCTCAATCCGGAGGATTGGAAAGAAGCCTTCACCCACCATCCCCGAATCGGCGACATCAAAATCCTGCGCGCCAAGTGGGCGAGCGATGAACAATCCGGTGCCGCCGGCGCATCCGAAGAAACGATTCAATCCCTTAAAAAACTAAACGACGAATATTTCGACATGTTCGGTTATATATTCATTGTATGCGCGACCGGAAAACCCGCAGACGAAATGCTCGCCATTCTCAAATCCCGTTTGGTCCATGACGCCGACGAGGAATTCAAAATCGCCGCCTCCGAACATGCGAAGATCACGGCCCTCCGATTGGAGAAACTGATCAAGGAAGAAAAATGAAAAAGAGCCCGATCACCACTCACGTTTTAAACACCGCGACAGGGAAACCGGCAAAAGGAATTCCCGTAACCCTTCTGCACCGAACCTTCCAAGCTAAAAGCCCCTCCAAATACCGGGAGGGATCCATCTCCGTCGAATGGGAAGAAATCGGTTCCGGAAAAACGGACGCGGACGGCCGCCTCATGAATTGGCTGCCGAAGGGATTTAAGCTCAAGCGCGGTATTTATGAAATCACTTTTGATCTCGGCTCTTACCTGAAAAAAGGCTTTTACCCCGAAGCGACAGTGGTTTTTGAGGTTTCAAACGCCAAACAGCATTATCACGTTCCCCTGCTGCTGAGCCCGTACGGCTATTCGACGTATCGCGGGAGTTAGAGACCGACGTCGCGCAGCGCCGACCCTAAATCAAAATCGGCCTGCTCACTGGCCAAGGTCGGGCGGTAGACTTTTCGGTACATGCCGAACAACACCCGCACCACTCCCTTGGTCTCCGCAAGGGATTTCTTCTCATCGACAAGCCGCTTGAGAAGCGCGGCTAAAAATTGCGAATACTCAACCGGGTTGGACAAGTCCGCGAGGTCCTGAGCCGAGGACCACCCCGAACGCGCGCAGGTATCCTTATGAAACAACCGAACCGCCAAACCCTCTTCGGCCTCCAGAACAATGATGCCCGCCCCCTCCCCATCCTCCTTCAGCGCACCCTCACACACATCGCAGATCAAATGCGTCGCCGGGTCGCTGAACGTCGGATAGGTTTCGGCCAAGACCGGACTGATGGTTCCACCAAAATGCTCCGTGGTCACCGCAAAACCGGCTTCGCTGTATGTGATCTCCATCACCTCGGTCTCACCAACGCCTTTCAGATTGGCCTTGGCTGATTCACTGACCATGATATCGGGGAAGTCGACAAGCATGCTTTTGACGGCATCGTTCACACTGCCGTCAATGAGAATCTGATTCGGCTGCGCCAAGGACTGGATGCGTGCGGATTTATCCACGGCGGCGCCGATCAAATCACCGTCTTCATGCACTTCAACCATACCAAGCGTAATCGCGGCCTTCGAGGCTATCGGATTATTCCCCATCGTGCACGCCATCTTAAAATTCAGCGCGGCGAGGCAGGCCTTCAGCGGATCCACAAACTCGCACAAAGCCCCATCGCCGAGTTCCTTAAACAGTCGCCCGTCAAAACGCGCGGCGATTCTTGCGACAATGCTGTTGTGAAGCATCACCATTGCTGAGCCGATTCCATGGCCGTGATCGACCTTCATGCCCGTTGAACCGCATAAATCAAAGAAGGCAATAGTCCGCAGCTCCCGCTTATCCGACGGGCGGGATTCGAGTTCGGCCTCATGGACAACGGCGTTTAAATCGGTAAGAAGAAGATGCGCCATGGCGTTAGCATAACCTTTGGCCCGGGAGTTTGCCAGTAGACAGGAGGGCTTCCATTCAAGCCACTCCCAAATTATTACAATTATTACTACACTGGTACCATGTCCGTGCTTCTCACAATTCTATGCAACGCGCTTCTGTTTCCACCCACTTTCTCATGGGCGGGCATAGACTCGGAACCCGACCCATTTGCATTTTTCGATGAAGAACGCGAAATTATCTCAGCGTCGCGCCGCCCAACCACCGAGCGGCTCTCTCCAGCGACCGTTTACATTGTCACGGCTGAGCAGATTGCTGCCTCGGGAGCTCAAACGATTTGGGATGCTTTGCGAGGGGTCCCCGGGGTCGATGTTCTCAGCAGCCGCGCCATGCAAGGTGAGGTGAGCATCCGTGGAAACAACGTGGCCCTGCAAAATCGAACACTTATTCTAATCGATGGGCGCACGGCACTGAACGGCCTTTTTGACATCCTGACATGGGAAAGCCTTAGCATTCAAATGTCTGAAATCGATCGGATTGAAATCGTCGCGGGTGCCGGCTCCGCCCTTTATGGGGCCAGCGCGGTGCAAGGCGTGATTAATATCATTACGAAATCGGCCGAAGCCCTCGGTGGAGGCCGAGGCGATTATGTTTTCGGAGAGCGTAAAACACATTTCGCCAGTGCGGTATACGGTAAACGATTCGGGTCCTGGACGTATAAAATCAGTACGGGTCGACGGTCAACGAATCGGTTTGATGATTCCTCGCGGGAAGCATCCCGCTCAATCAAGGGAAATTCACGCGTTACATATGATTTTAAATCAGGATGGACCGTAGGCCTTGAAGGCGGATTTTCCGATATTGTCACGCAATCCTCGTTTCGGAGTTTGGCGCCGTCTTTTGATAAATCCTCGAATGGATTTATTCTCTTCTCCCTAGAAGGACCCCGAACCCGCCTGCGCAACTACTGGAATATCAATAACGGTTCGCAGATCGACCTTCCCACTTTCCGCGGCGCAGGGTATTCATCACACTTATTCGATTCGAGTATTGAACATGACATAAATTTGCCGGCGAACAACGAATTAACGCTCGGACTATCCGTTCGGCGTATCGACACCTCGTTTAGCGTATTCGATCGAAATAGAGTCATCCATCTCCTCCGAGCCGCTTATGCGGAAAATGTGTGGACCCCGACCGAACGATGGCGCGTTACGGCCAGCTTGCGCATTGATACACACCCTTTTACACCAACCTCCGCATCTCCACGAGGCGGGGTCGTCTATCTCATCAATGACAACAATACCGTACGTCTTTCCGGAGGTACGGCCTTTCGAAACCCCACCGAGGTGGAAAACCATCTCCAAGCCAACGTTTCAATCCCCAACTCAGGAGCATTGGCTCCAAACCCACCCTTCACAATATTCGTATCCAATATTATCGGCGACACAACATTAAAGCCCGAAAAACTTTGGAGCTACGAGCTTTCGCATGCCGGGAACTACGGTCCGCTGTCTACACGAGTCGCCTATTTTCAATACCGCCTAAACGATGTCATCGGGACGGTGGATACGCGCACCCTCGCAGCGCCTACGTTCACTTTGCAAAGGAATTTTTTAAACCAAGACCATATAGATGCTTTCGGGAGCGAATTTTCGGCTGGATTTGAAATCGCAAGAGGGTTTAACGCCGGCTTCAGCTACTCCTATCAATCACTCAAAGCACGAGGCATCACCTCCATCAAACCAACAGCCGCACCTCTCCATAAACTTTCCGGAGCGACCACTTTTAACCGAAACGGCTGGACGCTGGGAGCCAACCTGCATTGGGTGGATGAAACAACATGGTCCACCGGGTCCGGCACCAATCTCGCAAGAATTCCAGATTACACCCTACTGAATCTAAGCGCGGCGTATCGCTTCCAGAATAAATTTTCCGGTCTCGAGATCGGCATTGCCGCCTTCAATGCCTTGGACCGCAAACATTTTGAGACCTTGCCGACTCAGTCAGAGGCCGCAGGCGGTCAAAACGGCGAAATCATGCGTTCCCGTTGGATAGGGAGAGTAACCTACCACTTCTAATCATGGTGAGATTCACTTCAATTTTCATAACCCTCATTCTCGTTTTTCGCACGTCGGCCTACGCGGAAGATGTCGCAGCGGTGCTCAGTTCCAATTCTTCCCATTATCAAAAGGCCTATGAAGCTTTCCGGAAGAATCTCAAGCAGGCGCATCTCCTTGTCAATTTAGCCGCCACTCCTTCTCCCAAAAATATCAACCACAAGGTCATTGTTGTTTTCGGGGCTCGCGCCGCACGCTTGCCTTGGCCCGAAGACTCATCAATTATTCTCGTCCTGGCCCCCGGCGCGGATCTTCCTAATCGCCCAACGGCCCACCGCGTTTCCATGCTGCCCCAGCCGAGAGCCTTGTTCAAGGCCCTCCAAATGGTGCGGCCCGACATGAATCACCTCTATTTGCCATGGCGCACCGCTGCGGTTGGAATCTACGCTGAACAAGTCGCCCGCATCGGAAAAAAGACAGGCTTCAACGTTCTAGCGATCCAGGTCAAAGATACCGCCGCTTTAGCGACATCCCTTCGCGCGCTCAAAACAAACAACCATCAAGTCATCTGGCTGCCTCCGGACCCGAAACTTATAGAGCGAACCTCGTTTCAGATGCTCAAGGACTATTGCAAAGGCCGGAAGATCCCCCTGATTGCTCCGACGGCTAGTCTCGTAAAAGCGGGCGCAGATGCCTCTGTTAGCATATCCTTTGCCGAGTCAGGGAGATTGGCCGCCAAGTCGGTTAACATCATTCTTAGCGGAGGCAAATCCGAACGTTTGATTCACTCGAGTACATTCTCCATCACATACAACCCCGCGGGGATTAATCCCCCATGAGGTTCACACAAAAGCTAATCCTTGCGGTTATCAGTATTGCGATCATTTCAGCGGCAATGGCGCTTGTCGCCACCCGCAACATTATTTCGGACGCACTTACCGAACAGCTCATCGAACGCGTAAAATCAACACTCCCGGATGGAGGTGTCCACATCGCGGGCGCTATCGCCGCTGGTAACGAGGGTGAAATCCTCCCCCATCTGCAATCGCTGAAAAATCGCCTCAGTGCGACCTACGCCGCCACCCTCGACATGAAGGGACTTGTCACCTCACACACCGATGTTTCCTTGGTGGGTAAGAAACTCGCTCCTGAAACGATTAAGAATATCAAACGTATCCAAATGGACGTCAGACCTCTTCCGACCGAAGAAACATTCCTTTTCGCTGAAGAAGAGAGTAGTCCCGTGGGGGAAATAATAATAGGGATGCCACTCGATGCCGTACAAGAAACGGAGCGCATTATTCTCAATCGTTTCCTCGCCGTGTTGAGTGTAGCGGCAGGATTCATGGTCCTCTTGCTGACCTTCATCCTCAATCGAATACTCTCCCCCATCGCGTTCTTATCCCATGCCGCTGAACAGATTCGGCTCGGCGAAATGGGAGGTCAGGTTGTGGTCAGCGGAAACGATGAGATCGGCGATTTGGCCCGCAGCTTCAATCGTATGAGCCAATCACTCGCGCAGACAACGGTATCCATGGAGAATCTTGACGCCGTGATTGAAGCAACCGACAACGCCTTGATCGCAACCGACGAGAGCGGGAAAATCGATCGCGTCAACGCAGCCGCCTGCAACCTATTCAACCGAGAGCGCAATTCATTGCTCAGCAAAAACATCTCGGCATTATTTCCCGTTCAATCGGGGATCGGAGCCTGGGAATTGGAATTAGAGTTGACGCTCGCCCAAGAAGACCCGGTACCCGTTATGGTCCGCGCCCGTCCTATTAAGAACTCAGCAATGGTCTACGCGATCTATGATCTCCGGGATCACATACGCCGCGAGGAAGAGCGAAGTGTTACCTCAAAATTGCAGTCGCTCGGCGTTCTCGCGGGCGGCATCGCTCACGACTTCAACAATCTCCTCACCACCATTTTGGCCTGTTCATCGATATTAAGTGATTCCCTCGCCGGCACGCCCGCGGCGGAAGAGGCTATCGATATTCAGAGGGCCGCCGAGAATGCCCGGCGGCTGACCCATCAACTTCTGACCTTTTCAAAGGGTGGACACCCCGTCAAAGAGACTTTGGATATTCGGACAGCTATCGGCGAGGCCACTCGTTTTGCTTTGCGGGGGAGCAATATCCGACCTGCCTATGTGATGGCACCGGACTTATGGCCGGTCGATGCCGACGTAGGGCAGATCGGAGAAGTTATCCATAATCTTGTGCGAAATGCCTCACAAGCGATGTCGAACAAAGGGAGTATTACCGTAGGCGCGTCTAATATCAGGAATCATGAGACGTCTATCGAGGAGCGTCGCGGAGAATTCGTATGCATCTCCGTTCACGACAAGGGCCCCGGTATTTCTCGGGAAGCCCGTCTCAAGATTTTCGATCCCTATTTTACCACCAAGTCAGAAGGCCATGGGCTTGGCTTATCGGTATGCCACTCCATTATCGAACGTCATGGAGGCTGGTTCGAAATCAATTCCGAATTAAAGAGCGGGACGACTTTCTCGTTCTTCTTGCCCCGCTCCGAAAACGAGCCTGTCATCAAGAAGCCGCCCAAACCAATCACCCAGGCGATTAACGGCCGCGTCTTGGTCATGGATGACAATGTCTCCATCGCGCGGGTGGCAACACGCATGCTTAAGGATTTGGGATGCAGAACCGACACCGCGATTGACGGGGCGCACGCATTGGAGCGAATCCGTCACGCCGCGGCTATGGGTGAGCCCTATAGTCTTGCGGTACTCGATCTAACTATTCCAGGAGGCATGGGAGGACAGGAATTGGCTGCGATTCTAAGAAAGGAGCACCCCAATATTTCCCTGGTCGCCTCCAGCGGCTACTCGAACGACCCCGTCATGGCCGAACCCTCCGGGTTTGGCTTCGATACAACGCTCCCCAAACCCTACAGCAAAGATCTACTGACAAGAGTCATTTTTGATTTATTGTCCGGCTGAATGGAAGTGACACCCTGATCATATTCCCAGGAGGGGTTCCCTCTGGGCTCTTCAGTCCCTCCAAAATTGTCCGATAGACCCATGCGGCCCGACTCGCCTGCGGGCATCCTATTCCTATGCGGAAAGGGATTCATGCTCTCATCCTATTCAGCGCCCTCGCGCTGGTGCCTGCCGCGCGCGCGGGACGCTTCGTCAGGGGCAACGCGGCTCTTAAACCCATCGTCGGACTCTCTGTTGGAGCGGGCTCACTCAACCCGCTACAGGGAGAAAAACTCGATCTGGATTCCGGACTCGGGGGCCTCGCATCGCGTAATTATGCGCTCGAGATCGAAGGCGCCGCGAGCCCGGCAGCGGCAAAGGCGTTTCTGGATGATAAAGAAACCCGCGCATGGCTTCAAAGAAATTCCCCGAAACGCCACCGGGAACTGTTTTTCGAGGCCGCAGGCTTGGAAGACCTGCGCCTCACACTCGACACCTACGAAGACCCCGACCTTCTGCGTCTGGCATTAATCGCGCGCTATTCCATCGAACAAGCCCGGTCTCCGCAGGCCTTGCTCGCCTGGATCGATTCCGACCCTACCCTCGCGCCTTATCGCTCTCGCGCCACAGCCGCCTTTCTAGAATGGGAGACCCTTGAAGCACAACAGCGAAAAGGACTTGAAGAAAACGATTTAACCGCCGAAATCTGGGCGCCGCTCTCGCTGCATACCCGTCAGGAAGCCTTTCGAATTCTTGGAAAACACGCCCTGCAAAAAGTGAGATTTGGCCTCATCCCCAGGAATCGAGACGAGGCCGTACAGCAGGGACAGGTCCTCAGCGACACCTTGGATATTTTTGACAACAATGAACGCTACGACTTAATTGAAAAACACAGCAGAGGAATCATCACCTACAATAAGCTCCGAGAGGCGCGCAAGGCCCTAGAGGAGCTCTCGGATACCGAGCTAATGCCGCTGCTCACCCGCGCCGAAGAGCAAACAGATCCCGAGGAGGCGCTGCAGCTTCTCTCGCAAATTTTTGACCAGATTGGAGTAGCCGACACCAAGGAGATCGCCCGCGTACGCGTTAAAAAATCGTTCACGCCGCAGCAGCGCGAGGCCTTAAGCCGATTTCTAAATTCAAATATCTTCGCAGAAGTCGCCGGAACCCAAGCCGGGGAAATGCTCAAGAAATTCTACGCAGGGCACGCGCTTAAAATCGACGTCGAACCGATCGACGGCGCCGCCACCGCGAATTATGATCCCAGAAACGACCGAATTATTTTTAACGAAAGAATCGCGAACACCTTTCTAAACGAGCGGGGCCTGACGATCGAGACATTTCTGCAGGACTCAAACGCTCTGCACGATTTCATAGCCTTAATTGCGCCGACCTTCGTACATGAAGCGACGCACCAGACCCAGATCCACGCCATCAGCAATCGCGGCATGCCTCCCAAAACCGGCAATTGGTACGACACCATGATGGAGGCAGAAGCCTACTCGCGCGAAGTACTCTACCGGGAAGAGAAGGGCCGTATGAGCGAGCATCATCGTCTGCTTTTTATCGCTGGCGCGGAGATGATGGACGACACCCACGGGGGCGTCGACCGCGCAAAATTGCTGCACGACGATCAAAAGGAATTTCAACGCCATGTCCTGGGAGCCTACAGCAAAGTAAACAGTCTGCCGGGCATGGCCCGCGCCTGGCTGCACCACGGACAGGTCCGCCTCAAGGAAAACCGGGAAACACGTCAAGTCATCAGTGCGGAATTGCGCCGGCGCAAAGGACTATCCCCAAGAGCCCAAACCGAACATGAAGACAAAGGCACCGGCTGGCTCGCGTGGACAGTCGAAAGTGAGAATCCCATCGCCACTATCAAAACAAGCGCCCTACGCGGGGCCCAACGCTTCAACGATGAAGATCAGACGTGGGTCTACGAGATCTACGACTACCTCCAAACCCGCTACCAAACCACAAAACAAGAAGTAATGAATCGAATCCAGGACATTGGGGTCGTTCGTTGAGTTGTTGAGTTATTTCGATATCAAACGGCATTCCATGTAATGGGATCCGTTCAAAGCCTGATCCGAGTTAGGCCTTTCCAAAATTTCAAACCCTAAGCTCGCATAGAGCCAATGAGCAGCTCTGTTCCCCTTATACACATTGAGACTCGCGCGGATGCAGCCTTTTTGCCGTCCCTTCTCCAATAGTTGCCCAACGAGTATCCGCCCCAAGCCTTTTTTGCGATGTTCGGGCGAAATGATAATGCGCGCGAGATGCACGCGTTCTTTCCCTTTGCGTTTGAGCTGGCCGAACCCGGCGAGATCGTCTCCATCGTAGAGCGCATACGAATCGCTATCCTCAATATCCATTTCAACCGGCAGCGTTTTGAAATTAATCGGAAAGGCAAGTTTCGGCCCCGCCCATAAGCGGCAGTCCTCCTCGCTCGTGACCCAAGAGGTGACCTGTTGGATTTCGGAAAGGGATGCAGGGGTTATTTTTTTCATGCTGCCTTAGGGGCCGTACGTTGAGTTGTTGAGTTATTTTAGAGCAATAACTTCAACAACTCAACGTACGGCCCCTATCCCATGTTGACTCGGACGCCAGCTATCGCTACCCTACGACCGATGCGCATCGCAACAATTGTAATTCTCCTCTTGGCAGCCGCGGCCTCCGGGGCCCGCTCGGCATCCTATGAGGAACTGTCCAAAGCCGCCTTAACCGCATTCAAAGCCGGAGAGTTGGAAAAATCCCTCAAACATTACCGCAAGGCCGCCAAGAAAGCAAAAACCGACAACCATCGCGCATTAGCGCAAAAAAGCATCGGCGTCTTGCTTCTAAAGATGGGAAAGAAACCAGGAGCGCGCGAAAGTTTTTTAGAGGCCAGCCGACTCGCTCCAAAAAATGTCACCTATCTGATCCTTCTAGGGCTCGCGTCAGAAAAACCGGACGATCGAATTTCGGCGCTGGAACGCGCCGTCATCGTGGACCCGAAAAACGGACTCGCGGCCGGAGACCTCGGAATCCTCTACCTTACCCATCGTCCCAAGAAAATCAATGAGGCGGTAACCCTCTTAAAACGCGGCGCGACAAAGGCCGGCTCAAGAAAAAGACGCGCGGAATTTCTATGGAAGTTGAGCACCGTGATTAACGGTCGGGAAGAAGGCGATTGGGAGCTCTGGGCACGCGTGCTGTTGAAACGATATCCGAAGTTCAAAAATAACCTATTCGTTCAACTGAACCTAGGGGAACATTTGTTCAAAGATCCCAAGCGACGCATTAAAGGGGCTCGCATTCTGCGCCGCGCCTGCGGGGACCTTGAAGCTAAACGCACCCTAATCAATATATTCGGAGAAAAAACGCGCCGCAGGACCATCTTAAGCTGCGCGAAGGTGGGCCAAGAAGCTCTCGCGGAGAGCCTCCTGCTCGATGTGCTGAAAAAAAATTATTACGCCCTTTGGCCTGTCGAGGTTCTTGGAAGTCATTATCAATCCATAGGAAACAACCAAAATGCGGACTACTACTACCGGCGTTTTCTAGAGTTAACCAAAAAGGGCGAACGTGCCAGGGGAATGACAGCGCACAACCGCATGATCGGGTTTCTCTATGAAACCCAAGGCCTCAAGGCAGCCCGGAGGTATTATCGCGAGATGCGTGATTCAATCGAACACATCGCGCGTCGTCATCGGGACAATCCCATCGTCCTCTCCAATCACGCGCACTTGTTGGCCATTGTCGGGCGGGACCTTGCACGAGCGGAACAAATTTCGCGTGGACTCCTCCGGCGAAGGGTCGACAATGCCGCTTTTATTCTTGCCGAGATTTATTTTTCGCAGGGCAAGCCGATCTCTGCGGCAAAATGGTTTCGAAAATCCGTTCTAGGCACCGATTCAGTAAATCCGAAAATCTATTGGCGTTGGGGCAAAGCCCATGCCGCTGCCGGAGCAAACGCAAAAGCACAGTGGTGTTGGAAAGAAGGGCTTAAGATCAATCCTTCCTATCGACGCCTTCTTCAGGAATTGAAGCGCAAACCTCCCCTGAAGCAAACAGTCGACACAGCCTCACTCCCAGGCCTCGGCGTGCAGAAAGTTCCAACCGTGCCGACGGGATCCTTGGAGGCCGGCAAACAAGCATTGGAGGAGGGCGATTTAGACGGCGCCGTGAATAATTTCGAATCGAGCCTGGCGACGGCTAAAACTAAATTGGACCGTGCGAACGCGTTGGGAAACCTTTCCGTTGTGTATTTCCGGTTGGGAGAGAGGGATAAGTCCGTTGCTGCCGCGCGCGCGGCAACAAAATTGCTCCCGCGTAATGCGTGGATGCTTTTAAATGAGGTGAACTACGGCGGTCATTCTCTAAAAAAGAAACTCAAGATTCTTGAACGCGCCTTTGCGATCGAGCCGTCCTTCTCCGACCTGCGCGTTTATCTTGGACGAATCCTCTCCAGCGGTGATTTGGAGGATTGGAACCGAGTGATCGAGGTCCTGAAACCGTTGTTTCCCAACGGAGGAGTCGGGGCACGTCCCGAGTGGTACGAGTCGATGAAGGATCTCGCGAACGCGTACCACAATACGGGCCGCAAGGAAAAAGCGGCTGTCCTGTATGAACGTTTGGCCGTGGACTTTCCCTCCACCATGGTCGGCCCGGCGGCAGCGCTGATGGCCGGGATGCACCACATAGAAAACGGGCGTTTGGAGAATGGTGTCAGACTCATCGGCCAAGCATGCTCCTCGAAGTTATCGGTTCCTCCGTCACCCGTGGTGCAGCAGGCGTTCGATCTAAAGTTCGCCCGGATTTGCAAAAAGTTCGGCTACTATTCCATCGCACAGTCCGTGGTGACACGTCTTATTTCCAAGAACCCAAATCATGCCGCCAGCTTATTCGCGTTATACGACTTCGCGTATACACGCGGGGACCTGGAGCGCGCGCGCGAGCTTGCCGCTGCTTTGGTTCATACATCCTTTTACCTACCGGGGCATTTAGGGCTCTCCAGGATCGCCGCAGAAAAAGGAAACACCGCCCGGGCCCAAGCTGAAGCGAGACGAGGGTATGAGAAGCTTAAACCCTTTTTAGGCAAGATCCTTTTTGGCAAGAAAGGAAAAGGCAGCGAAGGATTCAACCAACTTGCAGGAAAATTTTTGCTGTTGTCGGGAGGGGACCTAACCCAAGCAGAGGCGCTCGCGCGGAAAGGCGTTAGTTCACGCGGGGCCGAGGAGGATTATGGAACGCTGGGCGAAATCTTAATCAAGCAAAAACTTTTTTCCGAGGCGATTAGCGTGCTCGAACGGTCGCGCCAACTAAGATCACTGAGTGACCCTGGAATTCTTTATCAATTAGGTCTCGCTCATCGCGGGATCGGTGACGAGACAAAAGCCGGCTTCGTTTGGCGGGAAGCCCTGAGGATTGATCCGCATTATCGCTTCATTCGAGCCGTACTCGGAAAAAAAACTTGGTGATCAAGCCAAATCCAATCACAAACAAACCCGAACCCATTCCCTCAGGATCGGCACCCAAAATTCTCCGCTTCGCCGTCCTTCCCTTCGACAGCCAGGCGATCGCGTTTGACGCCGAACGAATCATGCGGTATTGGATCAACAATCGGCTCCAACGGCGCGGATACCAAACACTCGCGCTGGACAAAATCGACGCGGTACTAAAAACGTCGCACGGCATTACCCAAGGCGGGCAACTGCGTTCCACAACGGCCGAAGCACTGGGAAAAAGCCTGGACGTGCATGGACTCATTTATGGGGACGTCGGCGCTTTTGATGGGGTCAATATTGCAGTCCTGGTCAAACGCAAGGTTCAAATATCACTGAAAATGGTGGATCCGCAATCCGGACGCACGCGTTGGACGGGGGAGGGCGAGTCCTTCATGGCCAACATCGCCGTCAAGAAAGACTCCATCATCGATAATTTTATTGGAGGCTTGGCGGAATCCTATAAAAGGAAAAAATCAAGAACCCTCTTCGATGAAATTGCGATGGACGCCGCGGATCAATCCCTATTTGATTTCCCCAAGGGAGTGTATTGATGCGCTGGGCAGCCCTGCTGATTTTATTCCTCGGTGGATGTGCGGGCAATCAAAAGCGCGACATCGCGCCGATGGTCGCAGAAGGCGCCCGTTTCGCTATTTTTTCGGGAGCCTATTTCGCAGGCAAAAAGAAGCTCGGCGCCCAACTGCTTTCGGAACACGCCGATCAATTCGTTCTGCGCAGCCTCAGCGGATTGGTCGGAGGAGCGGCCGGCAGCCGATTCGTAGCCAACGATGAGCTGATCGCGTACGGAAGAAATTTTCTGCCGATCCAATACTCCAAGGAGGGATTTCCGTGCGATCCGCGCACGGCGTCACTTGTTTCTGAAAGGACCAAGGCGGATGCCTTTGTTGTTCTCTGGACCACGGATTGGCCCCCGTCGTATACGTCGCTGGAAGGCTCTAAATATAGTTTCGGTGGCGCGGGTTCCACAGGAGGCCTTCTTGGCATTCCCTTCAAATTAGCCGCTTATTCCACCAAGGATTGCCGTCGCCTGGGAGAATGGACGGTCACGGTGGGATCTGGCTGGACGTTTGAAGAAGAATACGGGGACCGCGAATCGAAAAAATACGCCCGCAGGGTGGCCAACAAAATCTTTAAGTCGCTCCAGAGTCGGCTAAACCTTCCCCCCCAGTAGACGTTCTCCCCCATCGAAAACTCCCGGTAAGTTGATAGGATGAGGTCCTCAAATGCGAATAGAAATGCCGTCCCTGCTGATAGTTTAAATGCCTAAGGCTCTCTGGTGGGAGAAGGGCGTTCGTTTTGAATGCCAAGGTTCCGGAAAATGCTGCACCTCGCGCGGTGAATACGGCTACGTCTATTTAGATCTCGAAGACCGTCGCCGCATGGCAAAAGCTCTCAACCTACGCACGTCGTCCTTCACACGCCAATACTGCACCCAAACGAAGGGGTGGTGGCATCTCATCGGACCCGACAAAGACTGCGTTTTTCTTGACGGCGCGCGTTGTACGGTTTACGAAGGGCGTCCCAAACATTGCCGCACCTGGCCGTTTTGGCCGGAGAACATGGGCGCGCGCACATGGTCAAGTGAAATTAAGAGTTTCTGCCCGGGCATCGGGAAGGGCCGCCTGTATTCGAAGAATGAGATCCTCGAGTTACTACTGCAGCACCCTGAGGACTAGGCGGCGAGGCCTGCCTTCTCAAGCTTCTCTTCCATCTCTCGGAATTTAGACATCATGCCTGGCAACTTGCTCAGCGCCGAAGTCATGCGGTGCATTTCTTTCGCGGGCCGCGCGGGAATTCCAAAATAAAATTTACCGGGCTCTGTATCTTTAACCACGCCCGACATTCCCATAATAATCGATCCGGGAGCGACCTTCACATGATCGGAAATCGCAACGTTCCCCGAAACAAACACGCCATCCCCCATCTGCACCGAACCCGCCAAACCGGAATGGCCGGCGAGATAACACAGGCGTCCGACCCGGCAGTTGTGAGCGATATGCACCTGGTCGTCAATCTTCGTTTGCGCTCCGATACGCGTTGATTCGATCGCGGCTCGATCGATCGTGCAGCCGGAACCGATCTCGACATCATCTTCGATCACGACATTTCCAATTTGAGGGATTTTATATCGCTTACCGTCTTGGTCATGAAAACCAAAACCATCCGCGCCGATCACCGTCGATCCGTGAACGATGCAGCGCTTTCCGACCACGCAGCGATAACTGATCACGACATTGGGGCGAAGAACAGTATCGTCTCCGATTTCGGCAAAGGGCTCAATCACAACCCCGGGGAAAATCCTGCAATTTTCACCGATGACCGCACCCTCCATGATAATCGCTCCTGTCAAAATCGTCGCGGTGGGCGCGATTTTAGCGGAGGGATGAATTCGCGGCTCTTCCGAAATTCCAGAAGGAAATTCCGGGACATCTGAGAATTGATTGAGCAACTCGATAAAGACGAGCCGGACATTCTGATCGGGGGAGATCAACGCCTTTTCGAACTTGTCCGCCAACGACGTGGTGGTCAAAACAACTCCGTTCTCTACCACGCGCGGGTGATTTCTCAAAACCTTCTTGCTCTCCACAAAAAAGAGCTCGTTCTCTTCAGGCACCCCGTCTTCGGAAAGATGCTCCAAATCCCGAAGTCGGGAGATTTCAATGTCGCCCGGTCCCTTAAACTCCACACCCAACTTTTCGGCAAGCTGCTTTAGATTCATGGTTTCCCCGCTTAGGAACACAGTATACCTATTGAACCCGGCACGTTAGGGGCCGTACGTTGAGTTGTTGAGTTATTCGTTTACGAATAACTCAACAACTCAACGTACGGCCCCTACTTTTGGAGGAAAGTCTTGGAGACGAGACGTCCGGTGAACGTTGTGGGGCGGCGCTCCACCGCGTCACCGGAGGGTGAGTAGAGAAGCAGTTTAAACGAGCCGAGGGTTGTCGACAGAATACGAATACCGCTCAACGCCAGGATCAACCGCAGCGTACCGACCCACCAATCCCGCCGATCCCAAAAACCGCGCTCTGAAACAGTAGTCGTCAATTGACCTATCGTTTCCGGTCTCTTCCAGCCCGCGGATTCCAACCACGGCTGCACCGTTTGTGTAAACGACCGCAACACCCCATGTATGCCCAATGCGAAAACAGCGTGCGCCTTGCCGTCGTCAACAACCGGATGCAGCTCTTCATCGGAAAGATCCGTCCACACCGGGTTTAACCAGCGATGGAAGCGGGACTTAAACTCAGGCGTCAGTTCATACCATCCGGCGCGGCCATCAACTTTAACCAGATAGTTCTTAGCGCGCCGACCCAACACGCGGCGCACATCCCGCATCAAATCGGGCGCTTCATCAAACTGCCCGGTACGATCCTCGACGCGTTCCGCCTTATGGCGGCCCATCGTCATAAACACCAAGGCGGCGGGATTGATCTCCATCGCATCAATACGAACATCCCAGGCGTCGGGATCCTCACCGGCACGGTGGAGCTCCGAATCCACGAGCATTGCCAGAGACAACGGCTCCAAACCAACCGACGCACCCAAGGAACGTAAAACGAGTTCGCGTGCTCCCTTCCTTTTTGCGTCAGGAATCCAATGCGTCCTTAGCGACCGCCGGGTTTCGGGGACCCATCGCCCCGGATGCCGGAATGCCCCGGTCAAATGAGCGTTCGCACGAGGAGAGGCGCCGAGAATAAAACGCGGCAGCGAGCCGGTGAATTTCAACGCCGTCCGATAACGGCGCTCGATGGCGTGAGGTGCCGCAGCCCCATGGCGATGACGCAGCGCCTGCTGCAACGGAACAAACGATTTCGCGACAACACTCTTCGCAAAGAAATTGAGCTCTTTAAGCTCTACCGGGGTCAGCGGCCAACCCCGCGCATGAAAATTTTGGGCAACGCGCTCGACGGACAACTCGGCGATGGAGTCAATGGGCTTGCCCCCGTCAAACGCCGCGTCCAGAGCGGCGCCCATCTCGACCGAGCCTCCCTCCATTTTGGAGACATTCGTTTGCATGCGCTCAAGTGTTTTCAAAACCGAAGGTGCCCCACGACGTGTTTCCCTTTGTTTTAACGGGGACGCCGCATGTAACCGCGTGGGCCCGGGTGCCGCCTCCGCGATAGCTGCGTCAACCCGGATAACCCTATTCTCCACAAATGGAATGACGACGGTAGGGAGCGTTCCTTCCCCCAACACCGGGGCGACATCGCCCGGCCCCAACATAATCTTGGAATCGTTTAAGCCCAATGCAGGAAGACCCGTGATTGGGATTTTTTTTGTTGCGCGGCCTTTATATCCGATCGGGCCCGCAAAAGCCCCTGCAGCGCTGGGAACGATCAGCGTGAATGAGAGAATCGCGCTGAATTTTCGACGGAATTCCATATACCTCACGGTATCCGGGAAGAGATCCTCCTGCCTGGGGCGTTGGGGAAGAAACATATTTCCCAAACGTCCTATAACGGGAAATGGCAGCAACCCGAGAGGCCTTAAGGCGCGCGGGTCCATTGGAAAATCCATTTGGGTCTAAAAACCCTTTTTTCAAAAACAGGCCTGCCTATCCTATGAGGATGCGAGCGCGACTATTCACACGTATAACGCTGGCGGCGGCTCTTCTATTTGCCGCAGGGCCGCGGCACGCCTTGGCCAGCGGCATTGCCTTCGCAAAAACGGCTGCCTCCTTCAAAACCGCGGGGCCGGCCGCCACGCCGTTCACAGATCTCAACGACTCAGGACTTGCATCCGTAATCCTAACCCCGGCGTTGTACGAGAGTTCACTCGCCAAACTCGAACCTCTTTTCACGGGTGATCCGCAGGCCTTCACCTCTATGGACGTTTCCCGAGCACGCCGCGTGCTCAACGAGGTCGGCATGAGTATTGAGGCAACGGCTCCTAAAAATAATCTTTCCGAACACGTGCTGGCACTCGATGAAGCGCGCAAGCAGGCCTTCGCCGCGGTGGTACTGGCGCAAGCCCTGCCGGGCACGGAGGGCGCGGAAGCGACCCGCATGATTACGCAAACCTATCACCGGGTCGGCAAACGCTTAATCGCTGCCGAGAAAGCGCTGATGAAAAACCTGTCGCACCGGATGGAGGATCTTGGCGAGGCTTCGTGGTACGGCCGGACCGCTGTCCTGCAGCTCAGCGACGGGAGCCTCGTCGCCTTAAAATCCGCGCCTGAAAACGCTGCGGAAAATCTTCAGGCCGAGGGCGAAAAAATGCGTGCGGCCGGAATTTTAGGTCTAGGGACTCCGCTTCCGCTCGGTGCCGGCGAGGAGGCATACGTTCGCCGCTTTTCCCCCAAAGAACTTGAACGCAATCAGTTCCCCAAAAATGAAACCTACCTTCCGTATCTCATCGGGAAAGAACACGCTCAGGAATATTTTTCGTATCTGGGCGATGCGCTTCCCAACAACCTCAATGGGGAGGAGAAGGCCGAGATCATCGCCAAGGCTGCGTTTCAGGCTATCGACGAGCTGACTCTTTTGAACACCCATAATTTAGCCCATGAGTCGTTAGCACCTCTCTCCCACTCGGAGGCGGGATGGCGGTGGGATTACTGGAGGGAATCGTATCAAGGGCGCAGGGGGCCGACCTCGATTCATAATTGGCGCTCCAGTCTGGCCTATGCGAATCTACGTCTCTCGGGTCTCGCCGATTTCGAACATGTTAACTACGCGTGGGAGGAGCTGCCGGATAGTATCGGTCAGAATCTAACCGAGTGGAGCTTGCTTGTGGCAAAGGCAGGTGCGCAGAACGGCCTCAACAAGAAGCAAGTCGGCGCAATCCTGAAAGAAGGTTTTTTACGCCACGCCAACGTCATGCTTGCCGGGCAACCCTACTCGATGCATGTGCAGCACCTTGAATTCCAACTGAACGCTTTTGCGGGAAGCTTCCTTCACTTTCATCGCCTGTCCTCGATCCTGCCGCGTCCCATCGTGTGGCTCATCAATAAACCAATCAGCATGTTGTCGGTCCGAAACGTCCCCTTGGACGAGGCCGTGGTGCTTTCGGGCTCAATACTCCAACGTCTCGTCATGGGGGCCGTGCGTCCCTATGTGCAAGCACTGCAAGAGAGGGAACCGCTGCGGATAGGAGACGGACCGTGGGAATCCGGCACCGAATCGGTAGGGTTGCTCACGATTAGCTTCATGACGAGTGTGAGCGCCCTCCTGATTGCATCGATCATAAAGTCTTGGGGATTGTTCCCCCCGCAAATCATCATCGCGGTGATCGGGGGGCTCACGTCCCTCATCCTCGTCTCCCTGACAGTCGCTTTTCTGAGGGCGAGAACGGCCCGCCTTAGAGATCCTTGGCTGAAACGAAAGTCCCCTTAAAAAGTTTATCCCGGGATAAACTTTTTGAGGGGATGGCTGTCAGGCAGAGGCGCAGCACAGTTCTTCACGGCCATGCCACTGATGGCGGATATCCACCATCAGCAATGCGCAGTCGAACTCTGTAGACCCTTTGGGGAAGACCTTCTCATTGGAAAAATAGCTGGATTCAACACGTTCGATTTTTAACGGCTGCACCTTCCAATCGAATACTTTCAACTCCAACCCATCATAGACCTGCGGGGAACCAGTTGACGAATACCCCAACGAACCTCGTTCGAAAAAGGTCGAACAATCCTTGATCGAAGAGAAAATGGAAGTAGAGGGAATTGAATTTGCGATCTTAGCGTCCACCAGCACATGCGCCGAACCGTCCTTGGCTGTCATCTCGACAAAATAGTCAAAGCCGGATTCTCTCACTATGAATTCTGCGTAATGATGCACCCCTGGGAATAGCCTGCCGCCGAGGACGGAATTCATCCAAGAAGACGAGTCCCTTCGTGGGATAAAAACGCCTTCTTTCATCACCCCCTCATCTTCCCATTCAACGGCAAATCGGTGTGCGGCATTCTCCGAGGAGAGACTTAAAAATTTCGGGGCCCAAAGTGGGCGGATGTTTTTAAGGCGGATGAGACAGATCCCCCCCATACCGTAACCGTTTATTAGTTTCGGGACAAAGGGAGCGGGTAAATGATTCTTTAGAATTTCAGGGTCGATCCTGAAATTGGCCAGAATCCTTCGGTCTATGACTCCTTCGACTACAGGGATCTTCATCTGAACTGAGTGTGCTCTAAAAATCCCGGCGATTCAATGACAACATCCGAGGCTGTCAGTCCCATCAAACGTCCGTCCCCTTGAGTCCGAAGGAAAATGGTCGTTTATTTGGTTTTTGATTGGCCGAACGGACCGATTTTTACCGTTTTTTTATGAAACTCGCGGTAAGGCCAAGTCCCCTTCTCATCGTCATCCGGCGTTTTTCCGGAAACAGGATTCAGCAAAAGATCGGATCGATCTCGAAAGACCTTGATCGGGGGGAACGTACTGCCGCATTCCTCAAGAAATAAAGATAGTTCTGAAATTTCTGCATCAATTGAATAGGTGCCTTCACAACGATCGGTCGTATACGCATAGGTAATTAACGCCGCCGTTCCGTTGGCGTGCAATTCAATTTCTCTTTCGGTGTCATCCCCGGCCCAAAACCCATCTTGAGACATAAACCGGATGGGATTTGATTTGGCAAAAAGAGGATTGAGGGCCTCCTCGATATTGGACACCGGTTCAACACCCTGCGACAGTAGAATCTTATTCGGCATGATTTCCAGCACAATGCTCGCACGTCCGCATCCTAAAAATAGGAGGAGGCACGAAACGAAAAGTGCGCTATCAAATAATTTCATCGACATGCAATTACCATCAAACGCAATGTTTCTCACAAACTACTAAATGGCCTTCCCGCATATCCCGCATTCCTTTTCTCAGTATATCCTTCAATTATGTCCAAAAAATCACCACTTTCCAAGAAAATAGGACTAGGGGCCGTACGTTGAGTTGTTGAGTTATTCGTTTACGAATAACTCAACAACTCAACGTACGGCCCCAAATTCGTTAAAAAGACTGAAATATCTTTCCCGGGGCTTCCCCGTATCCTTATTAAGGAACATGCTCTACCACGTAAGATTAAAAGACGAACCCACAGGCCCCTGGCCGTTGCGCGACATTGTCATGATGTCGGGAGTGACGCCCGAAACCCTCGTGTGCCCCGAGTTCGACCTGGGATCGTGGCGTCCTTTAGATGCCGTCATAGGAACAAGGAGCGACACGGCATTCCTATTCCAAATCAGGATGCGGGCCGAGCAACTCCTGACGTCCAATCAAAAGCTGCGATGGGCCCTGCAGCAGCAACTAAAGGATCACGAAAAGGTAGTGGAGCGGGAGAAGGCACGCACCGCAGAGGCAGAGCTGGAACTCGAGCAAAGGAAACAACAGCTCGATGAAGTGCTCGATCACAATTTAGAACTCGATACCACTGTTGACGACGATAAAGACCGCGTCGAGAAGGCGGAGAAACGCGTCGAAGAAGGACGAAGGGATTTGGAGCGGCTGGATGCCGAACGGAAGGCGTTTAAACATCGCGGGGATGTACTCGAGCGGGAGCTTGAGGAAATAAAACGCCTGAGCGGCAATGTAGAGTTGACGCAGACGCAGATGGAAGCGTTGAAGGCCGATCTCGACGATGCAAGGCGTGAGTTGGTACGCAGCCGCTCGATGAAGGAAGCCCATGATCGGCAGCGGGAAGAAATGCGCACGGAACTGGAGAAAGCCCACCGAGCCCAAATCGAACTCGAAGCCCGATTGCGAACGCAGGTTTTTGAAGCCGAGACGTTCAAGAATGAACGAGGCAAAGAAGTAGAGCTGTTGAAACTCAAGTCGGAGCGCTCCAGCGTAAGCCTGGAGGAAAAGCGAAAAGCCGCTGAGGAATTGCGCATGCGGATTGAAGCAGTCGAAGCGCGCGCCATTGAGGCCGAAGCCCGTTTGCGTTCGGTTTCGTCTTCCTCGACAGTGGAAACCGAATCCCTCAAAAGCGAACGGGAAACACTCGCCAACGAACTCGACAAACAGAAATTAATCGCGATAGAACGCGCCAAGACCATCGAGGATTTGCGCAACCAGTTGGAGACGCTGCGGGATCGAGCCAACGAGGCCGAAAACCGGTTGCGGGTTGCAGCGACGAAGTCATCCGGAAACGAGGCGAATTTAAGGGAGGAGAAGGAAAGCCTCTCGCGCCAGGCGGAGGTGGAGAAGGGACGCCGCGCCAAGGCCGAAGAGGAAACCGCTCACCTGGAAGAAGAAATCAAGATATTCCAGACCAAGGAAGAATCCGAATCCGGCCGGCATGCCGACATCGTTGATGAACTGAACGTCGAAATCCGCTCCCTCAAACAGGACCTCGCGCGCAGGGCACACCAACTGGAGCAGCTCGAAACACGACTCCAGGATTCGACGCAGGGAATCCAAGCCCCCGTACCCGTAGGGGCTCCGGCGGAAGAGGAGAGGGATCCCGACGAAACACAGCCCATCTCCGTGTCCAGCCCGGAACCCGAGCCCGAGCAGGAATCCGAAGAACTTCCTGAACCCATCGAGGATCTCGGGCCGTTGTCACCCGATGCCCCCACCGTTGAGGTAGGCCCCGGCGCAAATCCGGAATTTACCCCCGAAAAACCCATACGAAAAATTCCCTGGAAGCTCGCCGCCGCCGCCGGATTCATCATCCTACTGATAGGCAGCGGCGCCGCGTGGTTCTTCCTGCTGCGCAAACCCGCACCAAAACCGACACCCAAAGCGCCCGTCGCAGAGGAGGTGCTGGAACTCTCTCCGGACGCGCAAAAACGATTTTATAGAACACTCGAGACCGTGGGACCGGTCACAGCACCAAAAGCAAAAGCCAAACGGGTCCCGACCGTATTGAGGCCGGTAAAAAAGAAGCCGCGCAAAAAACGCAAACGGCTCAAACGTGTTCAGAAAAAACCCAGACCAAAACCCATCAAAGAAGAAATGATGGGACTCCCCGGCTATTCAGGTGATTGATGCAGGAGATCAAAACGGGGCGGCAGGATGGATTTTTTAACAACCACGACGTGATAAGGACGCACCGTGCCTGGTTTTTTATCCCGCGGGCGCAAGATGCGGTATTGAACGCGAAAATATTTTTCATGCTCTTTTGTATTCACGATCGCCACATGCGACCCGGCGGGAAGATTCCCCCCAAACATCGCCACACCCATTTGAGTGTCCACATTCAATTCCGGGATGTCGTGGCCCCCGACCGACTTCCACATCGCGTTCCATTGACGGCGCGTTCGCAGGATGCGCCCACGGGCCTTGCGCGGCCCGC
>NVTF01000074.1 GCA_002401485.1 Elusimicrobiota bacterium
TGATCCCCTGGATTTACTTGGCCGTGTTAATTTAAAAGAAAAAGCCCTGGCCAAACCTACAGAATTATCAGGCGGGCAGAAACAACGATTTGAAAACGAAGCTTCCTGTCCAACTCAAGAACGATGCGCGTGTGCCCGGGGTAGGTAAACCACCGGACCGGCCCGACCGAACTGCGGTGATCAACAAGCAACAGGCGCGTCTTGGGATCGAATTTCGAATCGACCCCGGCAAGACGAACGAATGCCTTGGTTGTAAAGAATCCGATAGGGATAAAGGCTTTGCCCGCCCGCACAATCATCGCCTTATCGAGCTTGATTTTCCTGCCGTCCACCAAGGCTTCCGAGACGTCCTTGGTCAAGATAATCTGCCGCCCCCGGAAACTCAACCTCACGGTTCCACGCACCGCATACCAATACAATTGGGCCCCGTAAATACGAGCCCCGGATTTTGCCGGCAAATAAAAGTCCCTGTCGATCCGATAGGCATCGACGGTGCCCCAGTATTTCCCGGACTTAACGATTTGGATCTCATTTTCAGATGCGGCTTCGGCGGGTGACAACCCCCCTAAACACGCGGCTAAAAAGAGTGCACTCAAGCGTTTCATTCGAGGATGATGCGGTAATCCTCCCATTGAAGATTCGCGTCCCCGACAATTTTGATCCCACGGTGAACCGATTCTTCGATATCTTTTTGGCGCAGCTCAAACACTTCCGCCAAGAGGGGGTGCAGAACCAACCGGATGCTGCCGCCGGGCCGTCCCAACGTCAGCTCGAGAATTTCACGCTGGATGCGAATGCGTAAACTCTCAGCGGACAAAACGCGCCCAGATCCCATGCACTCCGGACACTCATCGGTCATCAGACTGACTGTCGATTCGCGCTTACGTTCGCGCGTCATTTCTATGAGGCCCAAACGGGTAATCGGCAGGATTCGAATCTTCGCACGATCCCGCTTCACCGCCTGCGCAAACGCCTCCATAACCTTTAGGCGGTTGGACGCCTTTCTCATGTCGATGAAATCAACAACAATAATACCGCCGATATTGCGAAGGCGCAGTTGCTGCGCGACTTCCTGAGCCGCTTCAACGTTGGTGATAGTCACCGTATCTTCCTGCGATTTCGATCCGGTAAATCGCCCGGTATTCACGTCAATCGCGCACAACGATTCCGCTTCTTGAATAACAATCGAGCCGCCCGACGGGAGAGGGCACTTTGTTTGGCGAATTTTTTCGATTTCCGATTCGATATTGAACGCGGTAAAGATCGGAGTCTTCCCCTCATAAAAGCGAACCCGGTCCTTGAGTTCCGGAGAAAGGGTTTCAATAAACTCGACCACATTCTCATAGGTCTTCTTGTCATCGATCAAATACACGTACACTTCGTCAGTCAAAAGATCGCGAGCAACCTGAAGCGACACATCCAAGTCCTCGTGAAGGCGGCACGGGGCCGGGGTGTCTTGAAACTTCTTTTCAATCTTCTCCCACGTGTTCATGAGGAACTTGGCCTCGCGTTCGAGATCTTCTTTCGTCGCCCCCTCAGCTTCGGTCCGCACGACAACCCCCTTTCCTTTCAGGGTCGTTTCCATAATCCCATCAACGATCTCAGAGATGCGCTTGCGCTCTTGGGAATCAGCAATATGTTTTGATATGCCGACAAACTGAGAGAACGGAGTAAATACGATATAACGTCCCGGCAAAGTAACATCCATCGTCACCTTTGCCCCTTTGGTTCCGATGGCCTCTTTGGCGACCTGGATCATGACTTCCTGACCTTTCTTTAAGATTTGGTCAATCGGCCTGCGCGTATCCCCGAGCACATCAGAAATATAGAGGTAGGAATTTTTTTCAAACCCTATATTGATGAACGCGGAAGAGATGCCGGGAAGAACATTTTCCACGGTCCCCTTAAAGATACTTCCAACAATGTTTTTGGCGTAATTGCGATCCCACAGAAGTTCGACCAATCGATCGTCTTCCATGATAGCCACACGCGTCTCTTCTTGAGACCCGTTGACATAAATCTCGCGCTTAAACCCGCCTCTCTGTGCCTCCGTCTGACGACGCTCACCGGATGCGCGGCCTCGCCGTGGAGCCTCTGCGCGGCTTCGATTGCGGTCTCGACCGCGTTCCCGGGTCTTTTCCCGATTCTTGTCCCGCCCGCGGGAGCGGTCCCGGTTCTCACCGGCCTCGCGTTTGGGTTTGGGTTTGGGTTTTGGTTTTGGTTTTGGTTTTTCGCCCGAAGTTTGCGTTTTCGCTTTTTCATCGCTGCCACGCCCGCGACGTCCACGTCCACGACGGCCGCGGCCGCGGCGAGCATTCTTGGCTCCGTTCTCTTTATCAGGCTTTGGCGAGCTGCCCTCTCCAGAAACAAATTCAACCTTCGGGGCGTCTTGTTTGGACGCGGACTTCTCTTGTTGTCGATCGTTTTCCATGTTCGAATCCTCCATCATGGTAAAATCAGTTCTCCTCCTGCCGTCTCCGAAAACAATTCTTCTCGAAGTACGTGCAGGTCCTTGGGGGTTTCCCCAAGCCATTTCTCAACGACGGCTTCCGGCTTGACCGTTCGTTTCGGACCGAAGCGCATCGTCAGCTCAAGCCGGTTGGGCGTCGCCAGCGTCATCGTAACGATCAATGGGCGGATATCGACATGCTCGATGCGCTCGCCCCCCTTCTTGATCTTCTCAACAATGATCGTGTTGTGATGAAGAAATTCCTCCCGTCTATGCTCCGCGTCACCGGGAAAAGATCCCGACAACACGTAGCGAACTACATTCACGCTTGCATCAATGGACGGAAAAAAACGAGGTATCCGGCGCACGCCATGGACAGACATTCCCGTAGGCAGCGAATCTCTCAGTGCTTGCTCCACGTCCTCAGGGGAAACGCGTGATTCCAGTTCTAAATCAAAATACTCAGCGGTACTTTCGTAACCCATGGCGATCGCAGGCCCAAAGGCCAGGCGCGGGCGCGGGCGTGTTCGTTTGCCGTCAAGAATCACCGGTAGGCACGACTCCAGTACAGCCCGCCTGAGTGATTCAATCTGAGCGAGATGCGACAACTGATTTGCCTCACCCGTCCGGGTCACTCGAACGCGGTAACGCGTTCGGGCTTTCGATGTCGCCCCGCCTTTATTAGTAGAAAGCATGCCGCCTCGAATAAACGCTCGCAACAATTCCCATCGAAAGCAGGGTGACCGCGAGATTGGATCCCCCATAGGACACAAAAGGCAGCGGGACTCCCGCCACGGGAACCAATCCCAAACACATACCTACATTCACCAATAAATAAAAGGCGGTGACCGCCGCCATGCCGCAGCACACCAAATACCCATAACGATCGCGAGCCACCCGCGCGGCGTGAACGATCCGCCATAACAAAAGCATGTAAAGCGCGAGAACCGCCATCGTCCCGACAAAACCCATCTCTTCACCGATCACGGCGTAAATAAAATCGGTGTGGCGTTCCGGCAAAAATCCAAGCCGCGACTGCGTGCCCGAAAAAACGCCTTTCCCCCACAAGCCGCCGGACCCAATCGCGACCTGGGCCTGCCGAACATTATAGGCGGCCCCCCGCGGATCGGCTTCGGGGACTAGAAACGCAACAAATCGATTGCGCTGGTAGCCTTTTAGCTGGTGATCGACGAAAACCCCGGACGCCAGGCCCGCAGAAAGAATCACGCCCGCCACAATAAAAATAGGCGTGGGGGCATTAAAACGCAGCGCCCGCATTAACTTAAAAACGGTAAAGGTACCCAGCAGGATGCCCCCGATGGCAATCAAGAAAGGGACATCAAATTCGCGCAATCGCATAAACGATTCAAGGATCACCGACGATTGCGTCAAGTCCGGATTTAACGACAGCATTGTCCATACAAGCGGCAAAGCAAACGACAGCGCACCGTAGCTTCCCATCGCCAGCAAATGTGCCAAATTCGCGCCTCCGCAATACAACATAGCGAGCAGCATGGGAAACATCGGAAGAATCCCAGAAAAGTCCGGCTCCATCAAAATCAACGCCATGACCGGAAGCGTCACCCCAAAGGCGCCTAAAACGTAACTCACGCGATGTGAGGATTTGGCGCGCCGATCAAGAAAGTTCGCTAAAACGAGCAGGGTGCCCAGCCGCGCTATCTCTGAGGGTTGAAACGAGAAAAACGGGAATTTGAGCCAGCCCTTAGTTCCACGCTGCGTCTCACCAAAAACAAGGACCGCAATCATGATCAGGATAACCAGCGCATAGATCACTTTCGATTGATCTTGAAAAATCTGATAGTTAAAACCCATTCCGAAGACAAATAAGATGGTGCCAACACCAAGCGCAAGAAAATGTTTTTGGAGAATCGCGGAATAATACGGAAGAGGCGACGCCGCCGATAGAATTGCAACCGTACCAATGGCAAGCAATCCCAACATCGCACCAACGAGACCCCAATCAACCCGTACGCGGATAAACCCGTGTTCCGACTTCACAGATCCTCCCTTGGAGCGAACGCCGTTTCGATTATTCTTCGAGCGATGGGACCGGCGGCCGACGAACCATGTCCTCCGAACTGAACGAGAACAGCGAGCGCCAGCGACGGTTCTTCACCTTCACGACCAGCGAATGCCACGAACCATGCATGATCCTCTCCTAAAGGGTTCTGAGCAGTCCCAGTTTTTCCGCGAACGTCAATTCCAGGAATATTCACCCGCCTCCCGGTGCCGTTGGTTACGACGCTGCGCATTCCTTTGGAAATGAGGTCCCATGTATCGTCGGAAACATCAAGCACCCCGGCTTTTTCGGCCTTCTCAGCCGGCTCTTCAGTACCGTCGGAGTAGACAATTTTCGATACCACATAAGGACGCCACAAAGTCCCGCGATTGGCGAGCGCTGCGGCGTAAACGGCCATTTGAATGGGTGTGACCAAAAGTTCACCCTGACCGATCGATAAATTAACGGTATCCCCCTCGTACCAGCCCTTCTTTTTCGACTTGCGCGCCTCCGGCCCGAACAGGTTCCCGCCTTTTTCTCCCTTCAAACCGCTCCCTGTTTTCTTGCCGAAACCAAACATTTTCGAAAACCGTTCGATATTAGCTCCCTTCGCGCGCAGGCCCATTGTGTAGAAGTACACATTGCACGATTGGGTAATTCCGCGCATCCAATCGGTAGGACCGTGTCCTGTTTTCTTCAAACACGCAAACGAACGCCGACCTAATCTAAACTTTCCGGAACAATACACCTTTTCATCCGGCTTGACCCCCGATTCGAGCATCGCCACACCGACCAACATCTTGAACGTCGAACCGGGTGAGTAGGTTCCTTGGATAGCTCGATTAAATTCAGGCAGGTTTTTCAAATAATCTTTCGGCCTTTCATTGCCACTCAAAAGGAAAAGATTTGGGTCATAATCAGGTGTTGAGGCAAGCGCAAGGATAGCACCATTTCTGGGATCGAGAACCACAACTCCGCCCATTCCTGAAGGCGATGCTCTCAATCCCTCTTCTGCGGCCTTTTGCATCTCCAAATCCAACGTCAGATGTAAATTCGCCCCTGGGGACCACAGGGATTCCCCGATCTTACGCTTCAAATGTCCTTGGGCATCGACTTCCATTCGACTCTCACCGTCGACTCCCCGCAACTGCCGTTCATACTTACTTTCTAAACCCGTCTTTCCAATCCAGGAATCTTTGCGATAACCCTTGGCGCGAAGTCGACGCCAACTTCGCTTGTCCATGCGCCCCATATATCCAAGCAAATGACCGGCGGTCGCACCGTTTGGATAATAGCGACGTGCTTCTACGATAAGATCAACTCCCGGATAAATCGTCTTCAGTTCAGATAACTTGAACATCGTTTTCAACGGAAGGTTTTCTGCCAAATGGATCGCCGCTTCTTCCTCATGGGCTTCCTTCAGTTTTTCATGAAGCGATTCTGAATCTTCCCGAAGCTCTTTAGCTAAACTTTTCGCCAAACCAGCGATACGAGACGCATCCTGCGTTTCACCCGGAAGGTAGATGAGTGAAAATGCAGGTTTACTCGTCACAATGACCCTTCCCCTACGGTCAGTAATGATTCCGCGCGGGGCGCTTTGATGGATAATCTGCGTGCGGTTGCTCTCGGCGACCCGCGCATAATACACATTGCGAATCACCTGGATGTGCAAAAGACGCACCCCGAGAATAGCAGACCCGACGTAACAGGCGATCCAGAGAAAATTTAAACGGTCCTGAAGACCGCGATCCCAATGAGCCAAAAAACCTTCCTACAACTTTATAAATCGCTTCGCGAACGCAAATCCGAACGGGGAAGCCGCCGCTGTGTACAGCGGAATCAACAAAAACGGCACCCACCCGATCCAAAGAAAATGGCGTTCAAATATAAACCCGATGACTGCGTAAAAAATGAATACAGCGGGCGTTAAAACGAGAATGATCACTGCCTGAGAGGGAGCACTCTCCACATCCATCTGGCGGCGCATCGACCCGATTCCATAACCTATAAATGTAAACGCGAGGGCATTCGCCCCGAATACATGCGCCCCGAGAAGATCAAGAGACAAGCCCCATGCAAATCCAAAACATTGTCCTGCGACCGGCCCCGAACGAGCCGCCGCCGCAACGGTCAACGCCAGCAGAACGTTAGGCGCTAGCCCAAAAATCGGGAAATGCCTCGACCACAGCCAATGCACAAAAATACCTGCAATGTATACGAAAACGGCGGAGATATACTTCATTCCAGCATTCCCTCCGAGGATGGAGCTGAGGGTGAGGACACCACGATCGATGCCGTGGACACCGCGACCGGCTTCATCACTTTCTTCTTGATGATCGGCGCGGCAGGAGGCAGAAATTTCGGTTTTTTCGGGGCATTGGTACTGGCGGTAATCGGTTCTAAAATCAATACTTCCCGCAGCGCGGAGGCCGGAACCGCAGGCTCAAGTTCGACACTTTGAAAGGCAAGAAACGGATCTGACTCATATAATTTCGAAACGGTGCCAATAGCGATCCCGGCCGGAAAGGCGGCGCTGGTCGGAGATGTGCGCACTTCGTCTCCGATTTCAAACTCCGTCTCGACCGGAAGATAGTTCATTTTCAGCCGGGCGGAACCGACTCCCTGAGTTAGGCCTTCCCACTTCTGCGAAATTCGAGCGGCAACCGCAGACAACTCATCGGTTAGCAGGAGCACCGTCGCGATGCGCTCCTCGACTTGAATGATGCGCCCCACAACACCCAGACGGCCATCGTAGAGTCCCAGCACCGGGGCGTTGATCTTAACGCCGTCGACAGCCCCCGCCGCGACGCGCAGCGAGCGGTGCCATTGCATCGGCTCGCGCTGCAAAATAGAGGCCCAACGCAGTCGGCGCCCCCCCGATGGGGCCAACCCCGCAGCAAGACGCAATCGACTATTTTCTTCACGGAGCGTCTGCACTTCTTCGAAAACAAGCTGCGCCTCTTCAAGGCGACGGCGGGCTTCATGGAGCTCAATGTCACCGGAGATCATGCGAGCGGCGTTTTTGGGAAGGTCCTTAATTCTCTCGGTCGCGCTGCCTGCATAATAGGGGATCGGATTCAGCAAATACGAGACACACGCCCGGAAGGATCGGACCTTTCCCGAGAGAGGCAAGCTCAACAGCACCAAGGAAATGACGCTGAAAGCGAACAACATATAATTAGCGACGCGGTCGTCGCGGTTCATTCAAATATTATAACGCCTAGCAGAATTAGGAGCCGGGCAGCATCGAAAGTCGATTCGGATGATGCCGCCGCATACGATCAAGATCGTCCAAATAACGTCCCGTTCCGATCGCGACGCAGCTCAGGGGGTCCGCTGCCCGATGCACGGGCAACTCGGTCTCCTGTCGGATGAGATCTGGAATTCCTCTCAGGAGCGATCCGCCCCCGGCAAGCACCATCCCTCGATCCACTAAATCTGCGGCCAACTCCGCCGGCGTTTCCTCCAGCGTATTTTTAATAACTTCGACAATCGCCCCGACAGGCTCCATAAACGCCTGTCGAATCTCCTCCGAAGTAACGAGTACCGTCTTAGGAAGACCGGTGGCCTGATCCCGGCCCTTCACTTCCATCGTTTTTTCTTCGGGCATTGGAAAAACCGACCCGATTTGAATTTTCACATCTTCAGACATCGTATATCCGATGCTCATATTGTACTTACGCCTAAAATGCTGCTGAATCGCATCGTCAAGCTCGTCCCCTGCGATATGAATCGACTTCGAAACAACAAGCCCTCCGAGTGAAATGACAGCTGTATCCGTTGTGCCTCCGCCGATATCGACAATCATGTTTGCCTGCGGCTCCATGACCGGTAAATCCGCTCCTATGCCTGCGGCCATGGGTTCATCAATCAGATAGACCTCCCGCGCTCCGGCAATTTCCGCGGATTCCTGAACGGCCCGCCGCTCTACTTCCGTGATGGTCGACGGAATCCCAATGACAATGCGCGGATTCAACCAACTCCGCCGGTTATGAACCTTTTGGATAAAATACTTAATCATCCTCTGGGTAACATCGAAATCCGCAATGACGCCGTTCTTAAGCGGCCGAATCGCCAGAATCGAATCCGGCGTCCGCCCGAGCATGCGCTTGGCTTCCGCTCCGAGCGCAATCACTTCCCGCGTTTGGCGATCTATCGCTACGACCGACGGTTCTCGTAATACGATTCCGTGATTTTTGACGTAGACCAGGGTATTTGCTGTCCCCAGGTCTATCCCTATATCACTCGAAAAAAAACTGAAGAGGGAGTCAAACATTCTCTCTTCCCTTCCTCCCTTTGGTTTGGGGTCAGGTCCGGCTTCTAGGTTACGAGTCGAACGAGGCCCTGCGACGCGTTGTCGCCGGTCCTCTCGCCGAGCTTAAGGATCTGCGTGTATCCACCCGGTCGGGTTTTATACCGATCGGCCAAGACGTCGAACAATTTCTTGTACGCGACCTTGTCATGAATCTCTTTACGCACCTCAAGGTGTTTTCCTTTCTTCGCCTTGGTGATGAGCTTTTCGGCGTATGACCGAAGCTCCTTCGCCTTCGCCACTGTGGTCGTGACGCGTTCGTGCAGGAACAGGCTCGTCGCCATATTGCGCAGCATCGCGCGTCGATGGGATGAGGTCCTGCCCAGCTTATTTCTACCGAGATTTTTGATCATGCTTCCAACCTACTCCTAAATTTTCCTTAGACCTGCATCCCAAGGGTAAGACCCATGTCTTTGAGACGATCCTTGATCTCGTCAAGCGACTTCTTGCCGAAGTTCTTAACAGCCAACAGCTCTTCTTCGCGGCGGCCAACGAGCTCTCGAATCGTCTTAATGCGCGCAACCTTAAGACAGTTAGACGCGCGGCTTGAAAGCTCAATCATGTCGACGGGCTGACCGAGCACGTCGCGCAGGCGCGAATCGAGAGCGGCACCGTCACCGCCGATTTCGCCTCCGATCATCTCGCCTTCACCTTCGTAGCTTTCACCGACTTGACCCTCCATCACCTCTTCCTCGGGGATGAAGATCTTGAGTGATTCCCGAATGAGCTTCGCCGAACGGATCAACGCATCCGCGGGATTGATGGAACCGTCGGTCCAAATCTCAAGGATGAGACGATCGTAGTCGGTAACCTGACCGACACGGGCGTTCTCAACGTCATAGTGCACCTTTGTGACAGGCGAGAACAACGCGTCAACCGGAAGAAACCCTGCAGGCCAATTTGACTGCTCATGAATTTCTTCGGCGGAGACGTAGCCGCGGCCGCGGGAAATCTCGATTTCCATATCAAGTTTTCCACCCGGCTCCAAGTGAGCGATGACGAGATCCTTATTAACGACCTCAATATTGGAATTCTCCTGAATCAAAGCGGCCGTAACCTTCCCGTCTTTCTTGGCTTGAAGGTAGATGGTCTCAGGACCGTTGGAGAAAAGCTTCACGCGAAGTTTCTTAAGATTGAGAAGGATGTTCATCACATCCTCTCGCACTCCGGTTAAGGCCTGATACTCGTGGCGCGCTCCTTCGATCCGCACACCCGTCACCGCCGCGCCTTCAAGGCTCGACAACAACACGCGACGCATGGAGTTTCCAACGGTGTGGCCATAACCTCGCTCGTACGGCTCGGCTACGAATTTCGCATAACTCTCGGTCGCGGATTTTTCCTCGACGGCGAGTTTCTGGGGGAGAATCAGTTCTTTGTAAATCATGTGAAATACCTCGGGTCTATTTCCTAAATTATCGTGAGTAGTATTCGACGATGAGCTGGTCGTTAACCGTAAACGCAGTCTCATCACGGCTGGGCTCGCGAACAAGCTTAACGGACAGTTTCGACGCATCGTACTCGAGGTACGACGGGCGCGGCGCTTTTTTCTCGCAGAATTCCTGGGCCAACTTGAGTCCCACGTTTTCCTTGAGTTTCGGCGATAACGCCACGACCTGACCAACCTTGACCGCGTACGAAGGGATATCAAGAGTCTTTCCATCGACCTTCACGTGACCGTGCTGGACAAATTGGCGCGCCGTGCTGAGGCTCGTCGCAAATCCTGCGCGGCGAACGATGTTGTCGAGCCGCAATTCCAGGGTCTGCATGAGCACAACCGCGGCGTTGCCCGAAGACTTGGACGCCTTCGCCATAATACGCGAGAACGGACGCTCCGTCATGCCGATCATCCGGCGCAACTTCTGCTTTTCGCGCAGTCGAATCTGGAATTCCGACGGCTTCCCACGCTGCGGCTTCGCAGAGCCGGGAGGTGTGGGACGATTATCGAGAACGCACTTGGTGTAGCACTTCTCGCCCTTCAAAAAGAGCTTTACTTGCTCACGCCGGCACAACCGGCAAACAGCACCTGTATACCTCGCCATCTTACACTCTCCTCGCTTTCGGCGCGCGGCACCCGTTATGAGGGATCGGCGAGACATCCTTTAGCGACACAACTTGAAGACCCGCCTGCTGCAATGCGCGGATCGCGGTTTCACGGCCCGGTCCGGGGCCCTTCACGAATACGGTCACCTGCTTGACACCGAGTTCGACGGCACGTTTGGCGGCCTTTTGGGCCGTCATTTGCGCGGCGAACGGAGTGCCCTTCTTGGTTCCCTTAAATCCTGATCCACCGGCGGACGCCCAGCACAACGTGGCGCCGCGGTCATCGGTAATCGTGACCATCGTGTTGTTGAAGGTGGACTGGATGTACACCTTCGCAAACGTAACGGCCTTCCATCCCTTTTTTGCGCCCTTCGGCTTGCGAACAATGGTCTTTCCGGGCGCCTCGGGGGCCTTCTCAGAGTCGAGAATCGCCTCAACGGCATCACCGGCAGCCTTATTGGCCGCCGCTTTCGAGGCCGCTGTTTCAGGTTTTTTCTCAGCCGCTGCTTCAGGCTTTTTCTCAGCCGCGGGTTTGTCGTCCGGGGCGGGTTTCTGGGCTTCTTCTTCAGCCATAATTCAAATTCCTCCTACGTCCTTACTTCTTGACCGGGGCTTTTCCGCCGCCGACGGTCTTGCGGCGACCACGTCGTGTTCGCGCATTGGTCTTGGTTCGTTGTCCACGCACGGGCAAATTCCGGCGATGCCGGACGCCCCGGAAACAACCGATTTCGACGAACCGATGGATGTTTTGCTGGACCTGACGGCGCAGCTCGCCCTCCACCCGCAATTCCTTTGAGATCAAGGAGTTCAAAAGACCCACTTGGTTCTCATCTAGATCCTTAACGCGCATCGCGGGCTCAATGGAGCCGCTCAACTTGTCGAGGATCTGCTTAGCGACGAAACTGCCGATCCCGTAAATTCGGGTCAGAGCGACGTCAATTCGTTTATTTTTGGGGAGATCGATTCCCGCTACTCGTGCCATACTATTGCTCCTAAACTCTCGTGCTTAACCTTGGCGCTGCTTGTGTCGGGGGTTGGTACAAACGACCCGCACAGTTCGGCCGCGCCGAATAATTTTGCACTTCTGACAGATTGGTTTTACGCTGGTTCTTACCTTCATGACTTATTTCTCTCTGTATACGATTCGACCTCGTGAAAGGTCGTATGGGGACAATTCCACTTTCACAGTGTCCCCCGGTAAAATTTTAATGTAGTGAACCCGCATTTTTCCCGAAATGTGCGCGAGAATCACTTTGTTGCCTGGAATTTCAACGCGGAACATCGCGTTACCCATCGATTCAATGATCTTTCCGTCAACTTCAATTTTGTCTTCCTTGACCAACTAACCCTCCCTCGTCGTGAGGATCTCAGGACCGTTTTCGGTCACTGCGATCGTGTGCTCAAAATGCGCCGACAATTTTCCATCGGTTGTGACCGCCGTCCAGTTGTCTTCCAGGACTTTAACATCCGCGGTTCCGGCGTTCACCATCGGCTCGATCGCAAGGACCATGCCCACCTGCAAACGCATGCCCGTCCCCGGGTTTCCGTAATTCGGTACCGGCGGATCTTCGTGCAGCGCCCGGCCGATTCCGTGTCCGACAAACTCCCGCACAACCCCATAACCCTCGAGCTCAGCGTGACGCTGAACCGCAGCGCCGATATCGCCGATGCGATTGCCGGGGAGCATTTGTTCAATGCCCTTGTGAAGGGATTCTTCGGTCACTCTTAAAAGTTTTTTTGCTTCGTCGGAGATTGAGCCGACACCGACGGTCACCGCGCTGTCGCCGTAAAATCCCTCAACAATCGCGCCCAAATCGAGGCTCACAATGTCTCCATCGACCAAGATGCGTTTGGCGCTCGGAATTCCGTGCACCACCTCATCGTTGATCGAGATGCAAAGGGTTCCCGGAAATCCTCGATACCCCTTAAACGCGAGTTTTGCGCCCCGATCCTTAATCTCTTTCTCCGCGATTTTATCGAGATCGAGCGTCGACATTCCCGGCGCGACGGCGGCCATCAAAACCTTATGGGTTTGGGCAACAACCTGCGCGGCTTTGCGCATACTCACGAGTTCTTTTTCGCCTTTTAAATCGATCGACATAGACTTAAACATGGCCATTCCCATTTCTGCTTCCGTCAATAAACTGAGCCAGCGCATCGGAAACCTCGGTTGCAGCCGGCGCGCCATCAAATTCTTTAAACGTACCTTGCCCCTTGTAGTAACCGACCAGGGGATGCGTCAAATCTTGGAACACCATCAGGCGCTTCTTAACGGTCGCTGCGTCATCATCCTCTCGACCACGCCCGGCAAGTCGTTTCACAACAACTTCCTCGGTGACATTCAGCAAAATAATAAAATCGATTTTTGTACCTCGGCTTTCGAGGTATCGCCCCAGCTCTTCAGCTTGAGGAAGCGTGCGTGGAAAACCATCAAGCAGCCAGCCGCCGTTAAGCATCTCGAGTTTTCCCGCGACGATCTCAACAACAGTCTCGTCCGAAACGAGGTTTCCCTTTTTGACGCATTCCTGCACTCTAAGCCCCACAGGGGTTTTGGCGGCGATCTCGGCGCGAATCAAGTCTCCCGAAGAAATATGGGTTAACTCATATTTACCGCACAGATATTCTCCCTGCGTGCCTTTTCCCGCTCCAGGGGCTCCGAGCAAAATAATGTTCATCCGCCCGTTCCCACGTTAAACCATCGCTGTTTAATTCGGCCTTTCTTCAAAAATCCGTCATAGTGGCGCATAATCAAATGGGCTTCCAACTGTCCCATGGTATCAAGCGCAACACCCACAACAATCAGCAGCGCCGTGCCGCCGATAAAGAAGGGAATACTGTATTTTCGGCGGAAAATTTCGGGCAGCACCGCGATGGAAGCGACGAAGAGGGCCCCGCCGAGTGTGATCCGTTCAAGCACCCACTCGATATAATCGGCCGTTGGTTTACCGGGTCGAATACCGGGAATAAAGCCGCCCGATTTTTTCATATTGTCAGCAAGATCTTCAGGGTTGATGCTGACCGAATTATAGAAGTAGCAGAAAAAGATGATGAGCAAGCCGTAGATGATGTTGTAAATCCAGCTGCCGCCCTGCAGGAAACTCGCAACCTGCTGGCCTGTCGCCGATTGGGGCATAAACTGCACCACCGTCATCGGAACCGCCAGCAGCGATACCGCGAAAATGACCGCAATAACGCCGCTCTGATCCACCTTGAGCGGCAGATGGCTTTGGGATCCGCCAAACATCTTGCGGCCTACGACCTTTTTGGCGTATTGCACCGGGATTTTTCGCTGCGCCGTCTCGACCCACACCACCGATAAAATGACGGCAACCAACGCCGCGAGAAAGAACACCGCCCGAAGAAGGCCGATTTCTTCAGCTTTCACCAACTGAACGAGGGCGACCATACCGCCCGGGAAGGCATTCACGATTCCCGCAAAAATAATTAAGGAGATGCCGTTTCCAATTCCGTCTTCGGTCATTTGTTCACCGAGCCACATGATGAAGACCGTCCCGGTCGTCAGCGTCAGGACTGTCACCGCGTAGAAAAACCAATTCGGATCGGTTACAACCGGAATCCCGCTCGGAGTCGGCATTTTGGTGATCATAATGGTCAGACCGAAGGATTGGAACGACGCAAGAAACAATGTGACGTAGCGCGTCAACTGATTCAGTTTGCGGCGACCGAGCTCCCCTTCCTTATGAAGACGGTCGAGATACGGAATAACATGTGCGCCCTGAAGCAGACTCATGATAATGGAAGCGTTGATGTAGGGCATCACGCCCATCGAAAAAATTGAGAACTGCCCCAACGCACCACCCGAGAAAATATTGAGCATTCCCAGGAGGCTGCTGCTTTGATTGGCAAAAATCTGACGCAGCGCTTCCGCGTTAATACCGGGGATCGGAATCGCAGCGCCCAGACGGTAGACCGCCAAACACATCAAGGTAAACAACACGCGCTTTCGCAACGCGGGGACCTCGATAATATCGGCGATCTTTTTAAACATTAGGCCTTCGCTCCCGTCTTCGAGAGAATTTCCGTGCTTCCACCCGCTTTCTTGATTTTTTCTTCAGCGGTCTTTGAAAACGCATGCGCGGAAACCTTAAGCGGCTTATTCAGGTCGCCGGTGCCAAGCACCTTCACGGGAAGACGGCCCTTAATCAGTCCGTGAACCTTAAGCGCCTCAAGCCCGACTTCTTTCTGGTTCTTAAACACCCGCTCGAGATCCGTAAGGCTTACCACCTGATAGGCCGTCTTATAACGGGCATTGGTGAAACCCTTCTTAGGCATCCGCATATAAAGCGGTACCTGACCGCCCTCAAAGTTTCGGCCTTTGCCGCCGCCGGATCGGGAGGTTTGCCCCTTCTGGCCTTTACCGCAGGTACGGCCCTTGCCGCTGCCGTCGCCTTTGCCCACGCGCATCGAGCGTTTACGGGCGCCGTGCTTCGGCTTCAAGGTGCTGATTGTTACGTTATTTTCCGTCATACCCGTCCCCTCAACTTCATAATCTGATCCTTCGACTTCAGCTGCTTCAACCCGTCAATGCAGCCATACACCATGCTGAAGTGGTTGTTGCTGCCAAGGCTTTTGGTCAGAATATTTTTAATTCCAGCCGCTTCGAGCACGTTGCGCACGCCGCCGCCCGCGATAACGCCGGTACCCGGCGAAGCAGGCTTCATCCACACCTTGCCGGCACCATGGTGGCCGACCACCTCGTGCGGGATGGTATCGTTGATCAATTCAAACTTGACCATCGACTTTCGTGCTCGCGAAGCCGCCTTCTGGATCGCAAACTGAATGTCCTTCGACTTTCCCAGGCCACAACCGACCGAGCCTTTCTTGTCGCCGACCACAACCAAAACTCCGAATGAAAAGCGTTTACCGCCCTTCACCGTTTTGGAAACGCGATTAATCGAAACCACGACCTCGGTAAGACCGAGCATTTCGGACTCGGTCTGCCGTCGCGGGAAACGTCCGCGTCCGCCCGGTCGTCCTTGACCGCGCTGGCCTGGAGCGCCTTGGCCGCGTCCACCGGGGCCGCCGCGTTGAGGGCCCGTCGGGGCCGTGGGAGTTGCTGTCTCTGTTTTCTCAGCCATCGTAAATCTCCGCCTTAGAATTTCAGACCGGCTTCACGAGCGGCCTCAGCCAGGGCTTTAACCCGGCCGTGATAGAGCCTTCCACCGCGATCGAAAACCACTTTTTCGATACCGGCCTTAAGAGCCTTTTCCGCGATGAGCTTGCCGACCTTCTTCGCGTCATCCGTATTTTTTGATGACTTTCGATCGCCGCGAACATCCTTGGAGGTCGAAGTGGCGGAGACCAAGGTCTTGCCATTCACATCATCAATCACTTGCGCGTAGAACGCCTTGAGGGACCGGTGCACCGAAAGCCGCGGCAAACCGTTAGCCGGCTTGCGCAGATTCGTGCGGGTCCGTTTCTTTCTATATTCGAAACGAGTATTTTTATCTTTCATCGTTATACCTACTTCGCACCGGAGCCGGCCGCTGTTTTACCGGCCTTGCGGTGGATGCGTTCGCCTTCGTACCGAATACCGACGCCCTTATACGGCTCGGGCTTTTTCAAAGCACGAATCCGCGCGGCGGTTTCACCCACGAGCTCTTTGTCGATTCCCTTGATGGTCAGCTTCGTAGCCTTTTTATCGATATCAATCTTCACGCCGTCGGGCACCTTAAATTCCACCGGGTGAGAAAGACCGAGCGCCAGGACTAATTTTTGTCCTTGGAGCTGGGCCTTGTAGCCGAGGCCGTGAATCTCGATATTCTTCGAGAATCCTTCCGTCACACCCGCGACGAGATTGGCGACGCGCGTGCGGGACATTCCAAACATCGCCCCGCTCTTAGGATCCGTTTCATCGGCAACGCTCAAGATGAGCTCCTTATCCTTCTGCTCGATTTTAATAACAGGAGGGACAGTCCAGGAAAGCTGCCCGTTGGGGCCTTTCACAGCGACGTCCTGTCCGGAGATCTTAACGTCAACTTTTTCCGGGACTGCAATCGGTTGTTTACCTACTCTGCTCATGATTAACTCTCTACCAAACCTGGCAGAGCACCTCACCGCCGACCTTTTTCTCTTTGGCCTGCTTATCGGTAAGCACGCCCACGGAGGTCGAGAGAATCGTGACCGGGAAGCCGCCGCCGCGTACGCGGGGGATGTTCTTATGGCTCCGGTAAATACGCAGCCCCGGCTTCGAGACGCGCTGAATGCCCTTAATTACCCGCTCTTTTTCAGGCGAATACTTCAGGAACAGCCGCAAGGTCGACTTCTTCGTCTTCTCGCCGGCGACCGTTTTAAAATTCTGGATAAACCCTTCCTCTTTGAGGATGCGGGCGATCTCTGATTTTAAATTTGAATGCGGAACATCAACACGGTCTTTAAACTTCGCGTTGGCGTTCCGAATGCTCGTTAAAAGGTTTCCAATCGTATCCATCGTTAATTCTCCGTGCTTACCAGGAAGATTTCTTGACGCTGGGAATTAAACCCTGATGCGCCATCTTGCGGAAGCAGATTCTGCAAAGGCCGAAATCCCGAATATACCCTCGAGGACGTCCGCACAACTGGCACCGATTCCGGTACCGCACCGCATATTTTTGCGGCTTGCTCATTTTGGCGACCCACGCTGTCGTTGCCATAACCCTTCTCCTTAGTCCTTCTGACCCTTCTTCTTGAAGGGCAGTCCCATGCGGTCGAGGAGTTCTTTACCGTCCTCGTCGTTATTTGCGGTCGTCACAAACGTAATATTCATGCCGCGTGCAGTCGGCGATCGTTCGAGATTAATCTCAGGAAAGATGTGATGTTCTTTCACTCCGAGGTTGTAGTTGCCCCGACCGTCAAAACCGGTCGGCTTCATCCCTCGAAAATCGCGAATACGCGGAACCGCCGTAGAAATAAGGCGGTCGAGAAATTCGTACATCCGGTCACCGCGCAGCGTCACGCGAAGCGCCAGGGGCATTCCTTCGCGCAGCTTAAAGTTGGAAATCGACTTCGTCGCTTTGCGAATCTGCGGGAGCTGACCGACAATCTGACCCAAATCCTCACGCGCTTGATCGAGAACCTGGATATTCTCCTTGGCCTCGTTAACGCCCATGCTGACCACAATCTTGTCGAGCTTCGGAGCCTGGAAACTATTCGACCGCCCCAAGTCCTTAATCAAGCCCGGCAATACTGTATCCGAGTAATGCGTCTTTAGTCGCGGGGCCCCTTCACTTTTTTCGATGAGACCCACCGCGCCAGCGCTCTTTTTCTCTCGCTTCGACGCCTTTACAACTTGTTTTTGCCTATCTGCTTTTGTTTCCTTAGCCATCGTACGACTCCTAGAGAATCACTTTCCCGGTCTTTTTAGAAACCCGGGTGCGATCGCCGTTAGCGAGCGTATCGCGTTTCACACGCGTCGGCTTTTCGCTTTCCGGGTCAATCAGCATAATATTTGAGACGTGGATCGGGGCTTCCATCTGCTCCCGACCGCCCGGCTCGTTCTGGCTCGGCTTCTTATGCTTCCAAACCAGATTAATTTTTGACACGAGAACCCGGTCGGTTGTGTCGAAAAGCTGAATGACTTCGCCTTTCTTTCCCTTATCCTTGCCGGCGATCACCAGAACCATGTCTTTTTTCTTGAGCTTAAACTTCTTCATCATAAACCTCTACAGAACCTCAGGGGCCAAGGAAACGATCTTCAGAAATTCCTTGTCGCGCAGTTCACGGGCAACAGGCCCGAACACGCGTGTACCTTTCGGCTCGCCCTTATCATCAATGATGCACGCGGCATTGTCGTCAAACTTGATATAGGATCCATCGCCGCGACGACGGTGATGCCGAATCCGAACGATCACTGCCTTCACAACGTCACCCTTCTTCGTCGCTCCGCGCGGAATCGCGTCCTTCACCGAGCAAACGATAATATCGCCAAGCGACGCATATCGCCGCTTGGACCCTCCGAGTACCTTAAAGCAGCGAATACGCCGCGCCCCGGAGTTGTCCGCCACATTGAGATCGGTCCCCATCTGAATCATGGTTCTATTTCCCTTCCTCAGAAGCGTCCGCGGCAGCCTTCGCTTCCGCCTCGGCCTTAGCCTTCGCTTCCGCCTCGGCCTTAGCCTTCGCTTCCGCCTCGGCCTTAGCCTTCGCTTCCGCCTCAGCCTTAGCCTTGACTTCGGTGGCGGCCTGCTTAGCGGCGATCGCTTCCTCAGTATTTTTCGGAGCAACGGGCTTTGCCGACGCGTCCTCTTGATTCATGTGAACTTCAGCGGTCTTCGCCGACTTGCCAAGCACAGGAGCCGCCTTCACGATCCTCACAAGCCGCCAGCGTTTCTGCTTGGAGATGCGCTTTGTTCCCATGATCTCGACGGTGTCGCCGACTGCGGCTTCGTTCTTCTCGTCGTGCACGTAAAACTTGCTCCGACGGCGAATAATCTTTTCATACTTCGGGTGGCGGGTCAGACGCTCCACACTCACGATAATCGTCTTATCCGCTTTGTCCGAGATAACAACGCCGTCAAACGAGTGGCGTTGGCCGCGGGTCACTTCTTTCTTTTCTGTTGCGGTGGCCATCAAATTACTCCTTTCCACTCGCCTGGAGATCATTGCTGCGAATCCAGGTCTTCATCCGAGCGATATCGCGGCGCAGCTGGCGCAGTTCCATCGGGTTGGAGAGCGGAGTTACTTTATGCTTGAAGCCAAGTCTAAACTGCTTCTCCTCAAGCTTTTCAAGCTCGACGCGAAGTCCATCGGCCGAGAGTTTCGAATTATTAATTTTTTCCTTCTGCTTCATGACTAAATCTCCTCCCGGTGAACGAACTTCGTTTTGATCGGGAGCTTATGGGAAGCGCGTAAAAACGCTTTACGCGCCACATCCTCTTCAATTCCTTCGATCTCAAAAAGAATCCGGCCAGGCTTCACAACGGCGGCCCAAACTTCAGGAGAACCCTTACCCTTACCCATTCGGGTTTCAGCGGGGTGCTTTGTGATCGCCTTGTCCGGAAAAATCCGAATCCAAAGTTTTCCGCCCTTCTTAATAAAGCGCGTAATTGCGATACGACTCGCTTCGATTTGACGCGCGGTGATCCATTTAGGCTCCAAGGCCTTCAAGGCGTATTCACCGAAGGCGACCTTCGTTCCGCGCTTCGCCTTTCCCTTAACACGGGGATGGCTGTGCGGTTTGCGGTACTTCACACGTTTTGGCATCAACATCTTACTGGGACTCCTCTTTCGATTCGCCGTTCTCAGGAGCGGCTTCGGGAGCGGCTTCCGGGGCCTTCTCATCTTCCGCCGGCTCAAATCCACCCAGCTGCGCGAGGGCGCCCGCCGGAAGTTCCGGCATGTTGGCCTTCTTGCGACCAAGCGTTTTTGCTCCCTTTTTGGCGGCCTGGTCCTGCGCCTGCTTCTCTGCCTCAGGGTCAATCGGCACCAAGGGCGCGACGGGAGGAATTTCCTCAACAACGGGAAGAATACGTCCTTCATCCTGCGCCTTCTTAAGCAATTCTTTGGGGCTCTTCGCGAAGTACGTCTTCTTGAAAATCCACACCTTCACACCGATCAGCCCCATTGAGGTATGGGCTTCGGTTAAACCGTAATCAATGTCCGCGCAGAAGGTATGCAGCGGCACACGACCCTCGCGGTTCCACTCGCGGCGCGCGATTTCGGCACCGTTCAAACGGCCCTTTACCTGCACCTTAATTCCAAGGGCACCCGCCTGCATCGTGCGCTCCATCGCGCGGCGCAGCGCACGGCGATGGTTGATGCGGCGCTCGAGCTGCATGGCGATCGCTTCTCCCACCAGACGCGCGTCCAACTCAGGCTCCTTGATCTCCATCACGTTGATGAAGGTCTTGCGTTTGGTCAGCTTCTCAACCTGCGAGCGAACCGACTCAATGTCCACGCCGCGCTTTCCGATAACGACGCCGGGGCGGGCGGTGTGAATGTTGACGCGAAGGTAGGGGCCGGATCGCTCAATGCCGATCCAACTTACCGCCGCGAGGCGAAAACGAGTCTTCACGAGTTGACGAATTTTAAAATCTTCGCCGATCAGCGCGGGAGCCTGTCGGGGATCGAACCACTTTGATTCCCACTCTTGAATGTATCCCAAGCGGACCGATTTAGGATGGATTTTATTACCCATTATTTCTTCCCCTTCTTATTCGGCGTGTCGGAAACAACCACCGTCAAATGACAGACCTTCTTTTTGATGGTCATGGCCCGGCCCATCGGAGCGGGACGAACCCGCCGCATATGACCCATCGGACCCATTCCAACCCATGCCTGCGTCACGTAAATGGCGCTTGAATCGAGCTTTTTTCCCGCTTTCACCTGCAGGTTGGCCACCGCTGACCGAATCGTCTTATCGACGAGCGTGCATGCCTTCATGCGGACCTGCGGGAGAATGTAGTTGACCTTCTCCAGGGACTTGCCCCGAATTTGATCAAGAACCAAGGCTGCCTTCTGGTAGCCGTACCGTTGAAATCGTGCGTGTGCAATCGCTTCCATGTCTATATCCTTACTTCAGAGCCTTCGATTCCTTCGTGGAGCCGCCATGGCCCCTGAAGAATCGTGTGAACGAGAATTCGCCGAGTTTGTGCCCGACCATCTGTTCGTTAACGTAGATCGGGAGGAATTTCCGCCCGTTGTGCACGTCGAGAGTATGCCCAACCATCTCCGGCGTCACCGTCGAGGCGCGGCACCAAACCTTGAGACGCCGTTTTTCACCCGACTCATTCATCTTAATAATCTTTTTAAGGAGCGTCTGGTCGACGTAGGGTCCTTTTTTTGTTGATCTGCTCATCGTATTCTCCTAACGTGACTTCGACCGACGCCGGTCTGCGACAATCATCCAGCTCCATGTCTTTTTCTTGCGGCGGGTCTTGAGACCCTTCGCGAGTTGGTTCCAAGGGGATCGGGGATGGTTGCCGCCCTTCGATTTACCGCGGCCGCCGCCCATCGGGTGATCATGCGCGTTCATCGCGGTTCCACGGACCGTCGGACGCCGACCGCGATGGCGATTGGCGCCCGCTTTTCCAAGAACGATGCTGTCATTCTCGACGTTGGAGACCTGCCCGATCGTCGCAATGCACGTCGATCGCAGCAATCGAATCTCGCCGGAAGGAAGCTTCACATGGCAATAATCGCCATCCTTACCCGCTAGCTGGGCCTGGCCGCCGGCGGAACGAACCAATTGTCCGCCTTTGCCGGGGATCAGCTCCAGGTTATGGATGAAGGTGCCTTCAGGGATTTTCGAGAGCGGCAACGCATTGCCCACCGCGGGCTCCGCATTGGGTCCCGCCATCACCTCATCGCCGACCTTCAGACCGACCGGGTGGAGGATATAGCGTTTATCGCCGTCTTTGTAGAAAATCAGTGAAATCCGCGCCGTGCGATTGGGATCGTACTCGATCGTCTTCACAATGCCGGGAACGCCGACTTTGTCCCGCTTAAAATCAATGAAGCGGTACTTCCGCTTATGGCCACCGCCGATGTGGCGGACCATGATGCGGCCAGTGTTGTTTCTTCCGCCCGATTTAGACAGACCCTTGGTCAGCTTTCTCTCCGGTCGATTCGTCGTGAGACCTGAGAAGTCGGCCGACGTCATCTGTCGTCGGGAGGGGGTATAAGGTTTATATGTTTTAACAGGCATAACGCACTCCAAAAGTTGCTTGTCGCCGTGTTACTTTAGGCTGACTGCTCCAACAGGTCGATCGCATCACCCTTCTTCAGGGTTACAATCGCCTTTTTCCAATCCGAACGGTATCCGCCGCCGCGTCCGAACCGTCGGTATTTGCCAGGCAGGCGCATGGTGCGCACCTTCTCGACACCGACCTTCCAGATCGTTTCGACAGCCTTCTGAATGTCGCCTTTTGACGACTCCTTCTGGACTTCGAATACGTACTGGTTAAACTTCTCTTTAAGAATCGTGCTGCGCTCGGTCATTACCGGGCGGACGATGTGATTGTATGGGTTGTACTCAGCCATCGCCTTGCTCCTAATTCCACTTCGGCGCGAGTTTTTCGACCGCGCCCTTCGTGATGATGAGATTGCGGCAAGCGAGAACCTCGTAGGCATTCAAATCCGACGCGAGTCGGATCAAAAGCCCTGGAATGTTCTTTGCGGCACGCTTAATGTTTTCGTCAAACTGCTCGATGACGATCAGCGATTTCTTGTGGGCTTTAATCGCCTCCAGAAATTTCACAACCTGCGCCGTTTTCGCACCGTCAAACTTTAGATCTTCTACGACCCGGAGGCTTTCGTCCCGAGCACGAACAGTTAAGGCTTGCGCGAGGGCATTCTTGCCCTTGCGGCGCGGAAGGTCGCGGTACCAATTGACCTCGTTGCGCGGACCGAATGCCACTCCGCCCTTGCGCCAGATCGGCGAACGGCTCGAACCCGCACGTGCGCGCCCCGTGCCTTTCTGCTTCCAAGGCTTGGC
>NVTF01000075.1 GCA_002401485.1 Elusimicrobiota bacterium
CTAATTCCCACGGTTGTATCCGACCTGGACGGCAAAGTGCCGACTGCGGCGAAACAAGAGAAATTTTTCAATTACATTTCCAGTGGTGACCCGGTTGACCGGATAATTCTGTCGAACCCTAATTTTATCGGCGCACCAACCTGGATGCTGTCTGGTGGAAAGTTTTTTCCAAACGCTGGTCGCAATATCTTCAATATTCGCAACATTTTGCCAGATAACCCGAGCGAGTTTTTTATCGGCATTTCAAACCCGGTCACCTGCCTTGCCGCGGCCTTTGGTGCCCAGACATCCAGATCGCATCGGCAGTTTTTCAACAACGTGGAATTGCCGGGTTCGTCCTGAAAGGAAGAGCCCGTTGTAGAGACCACGAGTGCGTACAGATTCCCGGTAGGATCGTCCCGCAGCATGGCAGCGAATCCTTCCTGGCGATTATCAACGGTATCGACTGTAAGCCCTGTCGGAAGCGCGCCTGCAATAGCGAGTTCAGCAACAGCGGGCGGCAGCGGCGGCGACGGACCGTCGTTTGTAAACTTCCCCAGCCAGGCGTCCTGCGGAGCGCCCGCCGGGTCCAAAACGCCGCCGACAAAAACGGCGCCGCTGGTGACCGCAACACCATGACCCGCGTCAAACAAGTTGCCCGCAACGGTCGTATACGTTGAGAGTGCGAGATTTTCATCAAAACGACCCACCCAAATTCCCGCCACGCCGCTGGCCTCGTTGGCGGCCACATAAATATTGGAACTGCCATCGACGAAAACGTCAAAACCCTTGTCATTGCCTGGGGAACCCACATAAATCGCACTCGAAACAATGACCAAGGAGCTCGGATTAAATCGACCGACCCAAATATCGGCCCCGTTGCCCGTGTTAAAAACAAATCCCGAGGCGACAAGATCGCCGCCGGGCATAAAGTCCAAACTCTGGGCGGCGTCCGGTCCGGCGGCCGGACCGGCGAGAGACATGCTGGAAAGCTGCACAAAATTGCTGTCTAATCGCGCGATGAAAATATTGCTGGTGTCGACGTTGTTCTCACCGCCGACAAAAATGTCGCCGTTGGATTCACTGACCGTGATCGCGTTCGCGGCCTTACCGGTACTTCCAAGGTCTAGTACCGCGCTCGAGACAAGAACGAGATTCGTATCGTATTTCGCGACCCACGGACGGGCGGGCGCATTGTCGACGACTCCGGCGACATGGAAATAACTTCCTTCAAACCAGCCGTCCTCTAAAAAGTCGTTGCCGCTGGCAGAGCCGTCAAGGGTGGCGCTCGCAATCAGCACCAGGCTGGAATTATACCGGGCGACGAAAACGTTCTCGCCTTGGCCGGCCTCGGTCACCATCCCGGCGACGTAAATTTCGCCGTTGCTGCGGCCAACAATGGCGCTGCCTTCATCCGCGCCACCGCCCGAGCCGTTAAAACTCGCGCTGGCAATCAGGACATTGTTGACGTTGTAGCGTGCAACCCAAATATTTTTGCCGCCGGTGGCTTCAAAAGTAAAGCCGGTCGCGAGAATATCATCGGACCCGTCATCATACACGCTGATGCCGTTGATGCCGTCGGAACTCGACAATACACCATTGAAAGTATCGCTGGAGGAGAGAACCAGACTCGCAGGGCCGGTAGGATCAACTCCCCCTCCGCCGCCGGGGGCCGCCGGCAATACGATCTCCTTGATTATACCGTCCGCGTCGGTGGAGCTGGTTTTTGAGGTTCCGGCCGCGAGAACCGTCCCGGCCACGGCGGTCGCAACAACGCCCAAGCCGTGGCCGTCCCCATTACTGCCTACGAACGTTGTGGAGGAGGCCTGAACCAAATTCGAATCATAACGCGTAATGGAGTATGTCCGCGTCGGGCTGGCGGTGTTAATAACGTAGATATCGCCGGCCGGAGTTCCCACGATGGCGCCTTGGTCCGAGGCTTCACTCGCCACCACGGTTTGGGTGGCGGCAGCCAGCAAATTAAAACTGTTGTCGAGTTTCCGGACGAACAACTCATCCCCGATGGAATTGGGGCCGGTCACGTAAATATTTGTGCCAATCGTCGTAAGCTGCGGATCCCGCGTCGTCACCGTCTCGGTGCTCATCGCCTGCACCGCGGTGAGACCTTGATCGAATCGCACAAAATGCATCAAGCCGGACCCCGCGGGACCTTGGGTACTCACCGCGACAATAACGCTTCCGTTGGAATCGACCGTCATAGAGACGGCTTGAGTAATTTCTCCATCCGCCGAGTATGTGGTGCGTACCACTTCGGCGCCGTTGTTTGCATCAAACTTGATGATTTTCGCCCCAGAATCTCCAGTGCCGGCATTCGCCAAGAGGAAGATCGCATCTTCGACCGGGCTGGCGGCTATGATCAAATCCGAACCGACCGTGACGCTTGAGAGAATCGTCGTAGACTGCAGGGCAAGATTGCGATTTAACCGGGTCAAGGAACGGAACGTGCCGTTTTCGTCCGACTCCGTTACAAACACGTTTGTTTCAGTAATCGCGATACTGTGGCCTGAGCCGTCATGATCGGTAAGCGGAACCGAGGTCTGGAACACGCCAGTAGGCGAATACTTGACGATGTGGGCATCCGCTGGGGTATCCCCACGCGAGTTAAAATCGGTCGTGGATAAAACGACGGCATACACCGCGGCGTTCGCCGGGGAAGTATCAATTGCAATCGCCGCGATTGCTTCATGATTATTGAGGGAGGTATTCACCTCCGCGCCGCCCGCAGACGCAAAGAGGCCGGTAAATACAAGATCGTTCGCTGGGACCCCATCAGGATTCCATTCGACAAAGTTGCCCGGATCGGCTTCGAAGGTGCTGAAGGCAAAGGGTCCTAAGGCTCCATTCATCGTGATCGCCGAACCGCCGGAAAGGCCGGTCGCATTTACGTTCACCGCAATATTGCCGGCGCTGAAATTCACCGCGGTAAGGGTCGCGACACGCGTGGCGAACCCTAAATCAATCGCGGTTGTGCCGGGCTGCAGCGGTCCGGTAATCGTGAAGCTGGACATGTTTACGATATTGGCGCTCGCAAAGAGAGTGAGGCCTGTGAGGCCGATTCGCCTAAAATCACCATCGAGAATGTCGATGTCGCCGAGCAGCTGAAGGAAAATGGTTGCCGCCGGCCCGGTGCTGTCAACAATAGGGGAGACGCCTCCCGCTTCTATCTTAAATAAAGCGTTCGGCGAACCTGAGAAAATCGTGAGGACATCGGCCTGAAGCCTGGCGCCGGACTCAAGCGTAAGGGTTGCTTTTGTGACGTTGAAAAAGGCATTAACGGTTACAGTGGTCGCCTGGATTTTCATGACGCCGTTGTTGATGTTAATCGACTTGGAAATCGTATGATTCAAGGTCGAATCAGACGTGAAGGTCCAATCGACGTTGGATGAATCGCTGATATTGATCTCGCTGGTCACCACCAACTGGCTGCTGACCGTAATCGTCGGAGCAAAACTGCCGGACACGAAGAACGCAGTGATGCCGCCGCCAACGGTGATATTCCAATTCATCGCCGTGCCGGCTGAGACATTCGCGTCAAATGCCACACTGTCGTTAATCAAGGGAAGAACGTTTCCGATCCAGTTGGAGGGGTCGCTCGCGTCGGCGCTGACGCCTCCGTCGAATATCCTGGTTTCGGGATTCCACTGGATAATGTCGCTGGGAAGGTCAATGTCAAATGCAGAACCGCCGTGAGCACCAAATGAGTTATTGACCGTAATCGTAGACCCGGCCATGCTCGCGGTCACGTGGATGTTCGTAGAAACGAAGGCGTCGAATTCCGACGCGCCAATAACAATGGAGGTCGACGTAGAGTTATCAAACTTCATTGCAGCGATGTTGCTGGGACCGTTGCCAAGGGTGTCAAACTGCATGCCGCTGAATTCCGAGGCGGGCATCACAAAATTTTCAAGACCGGTAAATTCAAAAGCAACATCTGAGATGCGAAGCCCTTGAACCTTAAAGGTGACCAGACTGGCGCCCACACCGTTGACGCGAATGGTTGAAGTAGATCCGGCGGGACCCTTTAAAACCGGATACAAGGTGTCATCGGTCGAAAACGTCCCCCCGGTAGGAACCGAGCGGAAATCACCGCCTTCATTAACATCCATCTCCCCGCGGATGATTGCGGTGCCGTCGGTCTTGCTGAAGCGGAAGGTACCCTGCGCCCCTGCGTTGATGGCGACAGTGACGCGCCCGGTGGCGTCGAAGGTTCCGGAACTGATTTCAAGAGCCGGCCCGAACGAGCCGCCGATTATTGTTTCTCCTCCGACGACCATGGCTGCGGTGGTGAGGTCGACAGTTCCGCCGGAAATTGTCAAATTCCCGTTGATGGTCACCGTAGCGCCGTCAACACGCAAGAAATTAGGGCCGGAGAATAAATCGACAACAACGTGGTTGAAGGCGCCGTTTTTCAGCCGAACGAAGCCATCCTCTTTAAAGGTGACGGTGCTGGTCCCGGCAATGAAGGTACCGCCGGGCTCACCCTTAAAATTTCCAAAAACCGTAATAGTGGACGACTCTGCGGCAAATGTACCGCCGCTTATTTCAAAGTTCTTGGTCTCGAAACTCGAAACGTTGATATGCACGGTGCTGGAATAACCGACTTCCATCGTCATATTCGCGAGTTCTAATCCCGCGATATCCCAATTGACGCCGAGTGTCGAACCCGTGGATCCGAAAATGACGTTATTGGAGGTCTTGGGAGCAAAACCGCCGACCCAGTTCGCTGGATTGGAGGCGAGATTGTCACCGCCCCCGCCCTGCCAGATTTTCAGGGTTCCTTCGGCTCCGGTATATTCACCCAGCCATAAATTAGCGCCTTGCCCCGTTTCCGAGACCGATCCGGAAACAAATACAGCGCCGTCGCCGGCGACCTCAACGTCAAGAGCGCCCGCCTCTGCGACATCCGAACCGACGTGGGTATGACTGGAAATAATACTCAGACTCGGGGTGTAATTGGCGAGCCAAATTTTCGGCGAACTTCCAGGATTGTTGATCCGACCCGCGATTACCAGATTCCCGGCCCCATCAACAACCACGCCCTCGGCACTGTCGTTGCCTGTTTCGGTATAAATCGCACTCGATACCAAGACGAGGCTTGAATTCAGTCGACCGAACCACATCCCAATATCCGTCCCTGTTTCGCTCGTGGTCCCAACAACATAGAGATCGCCATTGGAGTGCAGTGCTATTCCATGCGCAAAATCCGCACCTGTGGCTGCAGAACCGTCAAAGGTGACGCTTGAAAGAAACGTTAACGTGCTGTCAACATACTTAAGTACAAGAACATCACCGGAGGTATTCGCTGCGATGTAAAGATTGCCTTCCGCAACAATGACCTGGGACGCGTTATCAAATCCACCGCCATCAAACGTCGTACTTGAAATGAGATTTAGGGAAGTATCCAGCTTCCCGATCCAGACATCGCCGCTCGACGCGCCCTGACTTGTAACACCAACCACATAAACTAAATTTTTTGAGGAATCGAAGAAAACATCCTCACCACTGTTAAAATTATTGACCGTGCCAAAAGTGACGCTGGAAACAAGATTCAGGCTCTGGTCAAACCTGGCGATATAAATTTGGTCTCCTATTCCGGCGACCGAGCTCTTTCCAACGACAAAAACCTCCCCCGCATTCCCGAGGGCGATGCCAAATCCGTCTTCCTCTTTCGTGGCTGCCCCAACAACAACGTGACTTGCGATGAGCACTAACGAGGAATCATACTTCCCAATAAAAATCTCATCACCGGTCCCCGTAGCATTGGATTGGTTAACCGTTCCGACACCAAAAATCTCCCCTGAATTCGGGTCGACCGCGATGCCTGCAAGCCGATCAGACCCGGTAGCGCTGGTCCCGTTGATGCTCGTGCTGGAAACCAAATTCAGGGATTGCGCCGCACTATTATTGGGAAGGATAAGGAGGAGCGCCGCCGCCAGGAAAGCACAGACATAGGACGAGCGTCCGCTGAATTTAAGCGTACCCCGGCCCATCACTCGGCAATAAGAACTCGGCGTTTTCAAGACTGGTCGTTCCCCAAGTACAACGCCAGAGAGAGTAAACCCTCTAGCTAAAAATTACAAGACCTACGATCCTTACAACATTGCATCAACCCGACTTCAATAATCGTACGCAAACCCCAACAGGTAATTCGCCGTCGTAAACGTATACCGATACGACTGTTCAAACTTTTGATTTGAGGTTTGGCGCAAAACATTTGTTCGCGCCGTCAACTTGAAATTCGGCGCGATCGGGTACGCATATCCCAGCGCCAGCAGAAATCGATTATCCGTTTGACCATCCGCTAAAAACGCGCCGGCTGTATTCTGCGCGAGACGCCCGGAATAAGACGTACGTGAGTAGGTGAAGCCAACGGACACCGAAGTCGTCTCATTCTTCGGACCCCACGAAAAATTCGCGTTCGGACCGACGGAAAAATTCAAATAACTGTAGGTGTCCGACATAAACCTCGATTGCCCGGCGTCGAATGTATTTTGATTCGACCCGTTGTGCGCAATATTAAAGTTGAAGCCATACCCGGCCCGAAGGCGCCCCCCCCGGTAGGATTTCGGCATGCCGATGGAAAGGCCGAGGGTCTGCCTAAAATCCTGTCGCCCTAATGTGGACGGCTGTCCCGAAACGTCAATAATAGGTTGGTCACGATAATCGGCGTACAGGAGACGGTAGGCGGCGGAAACGCTCACCTTCGGATTATCGAACGGAAACGGCCTGGTGATCGAAGCGCTCACTTGCTGATTAAGGGTATCGAGAACGTCGACTCCCGCACGTTCCCGTCCAAGAGGCTGCCCCGAAGGGTCCACGCCCGACTGAGATTCAAGGGATTGGAAATTCGGAAATTTCGTAAAAAAAATGTCATACCCAAACCGGTAGGAGAAGGGCGCCTGATATTCATTCTCCGCCTCAACACCCAAGGACGTCGTCCAAAAATCAAAGAGGCCCTGTCCCCATGTTTCATCCCGCGTCTCACGCAAAAACTCGCGCTTAAACGCGACGGTGGGCTTCAGCTTCCAATTGGAATCCTGCCTCTGGTAAATGCCGCGCGCCGAGATGCGATGGTCCATGCCTTGCTGGAACAATGTCGATGAGCCGACCGGATCACTCACGCTTTTAGTGCCCCGGAAGTTGCCGTTGTACATCGGGATTAAGGTCCAATTCGAATCCTCAAACTTAAGCGCGGGGGCGACGTTCGCCTTTATGTTCGCGTTCAATTTCGATTTATCACTCGCAAAAAAGTACTGCCCCCCCAAAAAGCTCACGCCGTAAATCGGGATCACCTCGACGGGACGCGCCGGTACCGCCAGTGCAAAAACCGCTGCGAGCGCTAAGACACGCGTCATGGGATAAGACCCGACTCGATCAAGGTCTTCGGTTCAAACACCAAATCGATTTTGCGGCCGCCGAATTCAGAGGCCGTAATGATCTGCTGGTAATTGACCCGCAGCAGACGCGCTTTAAAGTCCGCTCCGCCCGTCACGCCGGCAAACGCCGAGTGAGGAACGATGGTTCCATCGTCGAGGATCACGTAGTTCTCGAACTTATCCCAAATGGTTCCCGTGCCGTTTTGGCGATAGACAATATCGTGGAACAACCCCTCCTCACGGTTGCCCGTACATTCATCCAGCGAGGAACAACTCGCGCCGCTGATAATAGAAACGACAGTGGTGAGAGTTCGCTGATCGCCCGCGCCGATGGCATCCCCATAACTCTGGACGCCCCCGCAACCGGCTCCGACGCAACCGGTACCAGCACCGAAGGCGTAGGCGCCGACGCCTGACACCCATGAACCGTGGCTGACTCCGTTAAAGGAAATATCTTCAGTGTCAAAAAGCGTCGTAAAGAACGGCTGGTTGGCGGCGAGAGTAACGAAATCATTAGCGTTGGAATCAAAGGCGGCGGTCACGTCATCCCCGGCAACACCATTGTTATTGATGTCCACGAGGTGTCCGCCGGACGCCGTTTCAAGCACATTATCCGTCGTGTTGGAATATCCGGTTCGAAACGAACGCATGAAAAATTCGCAGGCGGTGTCCACGCAGCCCGCCGTCTGGCGCAGCGCGATGCTGATGTCGATCGGAAGCGCCTTATTGAAGGTTCCTTCCTTAAAGAAGAAATCAAAACGGTTCGGTCGCTCGTTTAGGGTCACCAATTTGAAAACATTGGGCGCCGGCCGAACAATATACTGGGATAAACGCACGCGGTTGCCGTTGACATCGGTGATAACCTTGCCCAGTTGGTACTCAGCGCTCTTAATTTCAGCCGCTGCTGCGGCGAGGACTTCTTCCTTGGACATCGACAAGTCCACTTCCCGCTTTAACGCGGCCCGTTTCTTAGCGTCTTCTTTTTCTTGTTTCTGCTTGGAACCCTGGATGGTTCCAAGGCCGGCCTGCGTCACCGCAACCGACTGGCCGTCCTTGAGGAGGGTCTCATTGCCCTGATTGTCGCCTACCCCCAACAACCCCGTGAAGAGATCGATCTGGGTCGCCCCGGTGTTGCGATCCACGCTGATCGCAAATTCCGTTCCGCGAACCGAACACACCGCAGTGGGTGTTCTCACACGAAAGCGGCGCGCCATTCTCTTTCGCACCCAGGCCTTCATTTTGCCCCAGCCCAGCGTCATGCTCGCGAAAGAGTCTTTCTTTTTATCACCCGCGTTTTCGATGGTAAACGAAGTTTTGGGGCCAAGTTCGACCCGGCTGCCATCTTGAAATTGCAAAACCATTTTCGCGCGGCGGCCCGTGCGAACCTCTTCCCCGCCGGCCAACACATAGCGCTCGGCAATGCGATTCCAAACATTGGAACCAATCTTCTTGGTGCGTACCGCACCGGTCAAGGACTGAACGGAAACCTCGGCTGAGGAAATTGAGACTGATATGAGGATGAGGGAAATTAAGCCCAGAAATAGACGCAAGCTCAGACGAGCTCCATCGGGACCAGCGTTTTCGGCGTTAAACGCGTAGGTCTGCATAAATTTTGAAAATATTGCGAACGCCTAGAGTCTACCCCCCTAATTATGTCGCTGTCAAGGGGGAAATGACTAAGACAATAATCACAACAAAAATATTACGGAATCAGGGCCCAGAGACGCCGCCCATCACCCCGCCATCCACACGCAGCGGAGGCAAAGAACTGGGGGCACGATCATAGCCGTCATCAACTTCAGGAGGGGCCTTTTGGCTTTCCTTGCGCGCCGCTTTCGGGCGTTCGCCCGGCTTGCGAATATAGCGCTGATACCCCTGATATCCGACAAACAAAAACAACACAATCGTGATAAAGAATACCATCGCATAAATGACGTTTTCTTTGTTGTCGTCGTCGCCGGGCATGATCTTTATTCCATGTAATCCTTAAGGGCGCGGGACCGGGAAGGATGGCGCAGCTTGCGAATCGCCTTCGATTCGATTTGACGCACACGCTCACGCGTGACCCTGAAAATACGTCCGACTTCTTCGAGCGTTCGCGGAAATCCCGTTCCAATTCCGAATCGCAGCTTAATAATTTTCCCTTCGCGTTCGGTCAGCGTCGCAAGAACTTTTTCAACTTCCTTTTGACGGAGGAACATCTCCGCCGCGTTTGACGGCACAGGACCGCCTTGATCCTCGATAAAGTCCTCAAGGTAGGAATCCTCATCCTCACCGATCGGAGTGGCCAAGGAGATAGGCTCCTGCATGATCTTGAGAACATGCTTCACCTTATCGATGGAAATATGAAGCCTCTTTGAAAACTCATCGAGATGCGGTTCACGGCCGAATTCCTGACGGAAACGGCGCGACACCTTCATGAGTTTGGAAATCAGCTCCTTCATGTGAACGGGAATACGAATGGTGCGCGCCTGATCGGCGATCGCGCGGTTGATCGATTGCCGGATCCACCAGGTGGCATACGTCGAGAACTTAAAGCCGCGCTTGTATTCGAACTTCTCAACAGCCTTCATCAACCCGAGTCCGCCCTCTTGAATGAGGTCGGAAAGTTCCAGGTTTGAATTCACATGTTTCTTAGCGATCGAAACAACGAGCCTCAGATTCGCCTTAATGAGTTTGAGTTTATCCTTGAGGATCTCTTCTTCGATAAAACGAATGCGCTCATCCAGCTCAATGAATTTTTCCTTGGAGACCGGGATGGTCTTCATGAGACGTTCGAGACGATCAGTGATCGTTTTCATATTCTCGAGAGCCGACTCCACCGCCGACGGGGCGTAGCCGGTCTTCGCCTTAAACGCCACGGCCTTCATTTTGCCTTTCTGGACCTCGGCCATGTAGGCGCTGAGCTGCTTATAGTCGGCGCTGTACCGCTTTTCGTAAGCGGCGTTTTCGCGAAGGCATTCGCGGATCTTCTGCGCCATCGTCTTAATCTTGTTTGTGAGTCTCTTAATTTTCTCTTGATTCAGGTTCAACCCAAGGATTTTCTTGACGATATCGTCCCGATAGGTGTGAATTTTCTTATTCAATATTCGCGCGGCCTTATCGGTGTGCGTGCCGGTGTTTAACTTTTTTTGCAGGTCGGCCATCTTCTTTTCCGACTTGTTGATAAACTGGGCGACGGTTTTCATCTTGCGTCTCATGCCTGCAAGTTCCTGATTGGTTTTACGTCCGCGCGGCATAAGTTCCTTGGGTGTCATCTCTTCGAGCTCGATGAGGGTTTCCCAGTTTCGAATTTCGCGCATGGTCATCGGAGATTCCAACACGAGCAAACGAAGTTCTTTTTCACGCTCACGCACGTTTCGAGCAAGAGAAATTTCTTCTTCCCTGTTAAGGAGAGGAACCTTCCCCATTTCGGAGAGGTACATGCGAATGGAGTTGGAGACGTCCGGCGTTGATTCCCATTCTTCGGTATAGGATTCTTTGCCCGGTTCTTTCTTAAATTTCTTTCGACTCGTGACCTCGATGCCGAGATCTTCCAGGGTCGTCATGAGCCCATCGATCTCACGGGAAGACATGTGCGCCTTCGTGAGAGATTTATTGATCTCATCCAAGGTCAGGAAACCGTGCTCCTTACCCATTTCGATGAGGTCGGCCAAAGCTTGATTCGACTTGTTCTGGGCAACCATTCGTCTATTCTCCTTTGCGTGTACCGCGCAGCTCCACCTGGAGCCTGCCAAATTCTTTCTGCACTTCCTCGTCCCTGGAAATTTTACCATCGATCATCTGCATGACCAACGGTTCAAGCTCCTCGAAACGACGTTGTTTCCGGCGTGTTCCCACTAATTCAGACAACACCTTCGCCGGCTCCTCTAGTTCACGCTCATCAAGAAGCAGCATGCGAAACAACGCAGCGTCCTCCCCTTCCAGCGCGTCCTCAAGCCGAGCGCTCCAAGCGCCCGCTCCGTCAACAGCGGTGATCGCCTCGTTCATCTTTAAAAAGATGCGCTGCGCTCTCACATCATCTAAATCGTTTTCCGTCACAAGCGCCGCGCCGCCGTTGGCGGGATCGGGCATGGCGAGCCCTGGATTTCGAATCACGCACAGCAGCATATCAGCGTCGATCACCGGGATCGGTGCGTTGGCCTTGGCATCAATCGCCTCGCGCGCCGGACGCCGCGTTGGGCTGCCGGTAGGAACGCGCTGCAGCTGAGAGCGAAGCGAGGCCTCATCGACATCAAGCCGTTCCGCAAGACGCCGCATCCATTCACTGCGCAGCACTTCATCGGAACACTTTCGAACCGTCTCCAGGACCGAGGAAGCAATACGGGCCTTCTCTTCAGAGGCCAACGTTCCCGTACGGCCTTTCAGCAATACGCGGGTTTTGAAGGAAGCAAGATCCTCAGCCGCATCAATGGCGGCCTGCAGCGCGGGCGCACCTCCGGCCTGAAGAAGTTCATCAGGATCCTTCGCGCCGGGCACGGTTACGACGCCAACGGAAAGACCCTGCACCAAACAAAGCTCCGCGCCTCGCAAGGCCGCAGCCGCACCGGCGGCATCCGCGTCAAAAATCAAGGTCACCCGGTCGACGAACCGCTTCAGCATCGAAATATGATCTTCCGTCAGGGCGGTTCCAAGCGGCGCGCAGGCGTTGGCAAATCCGAATTGATGCGCGGCGAGCACATCCATATACCCTTCCAGTAATAAAACCGTGCGCGTCTTGCGCATGACGGGAAGCGCTAAATGAAGACCGTACAGCGATTTTCGCTTTGAGAAAAAAATGGATTCTCCCGAATTGACGTATTTAGGTTCTTCAGCCCCGAGCGTACGTCCGCCAAAGCCGATTGTTTCCCCCTTGCCGTTTTGGATCGGGAACATCACACGTTCGTCCCAAAAGAACTCCTGCACCCGACCCTTTCGATCCGCAGCAAGCCCGGCATCCAGAAGGACCGAAGAATCAATGCCCTTCTTCGCAGCGGCCGGAAGCAGCCCGCCCTTGCGAGGACGGTACCCCAGCTTAAAGGTCGTGATTGTTTCCTTCGTCAGACCGCGTTTTGAAAAATAATCACGCCCGGCCTTGGATTCGGGTCGATCAATAAGCACCCGATGATAATATTCCTGCGCACTCTCCAAGGCTTTTTTCGCGGCGAGTCTTTTTTTATCGGAAGCGGAGAAAACGCGCGGCTGACGCTTCACCTCAATGCCGACGCGCTCTCCGAGTTTCTCGAGCGCTTCCGGAAAAGAAAGGCCTTCCAACTTCATCACAAACTTGTAAATATCGCCGCCTTCCCCACAGCCGAAGCAGTGGTAAATTTGGCGTTCGGGGTGGACTTGAAAGGAGGCGGATTTTTCATCGTGGAAGGGACAACGCGCCCAGAAACCCCTGCCCTTCTGTCGGAGGGCCGGAATATATTCTCGGACGAGTTCGACGATGTCGGTCTTGTCTCGGATGTCTTCTTTCGGGTCTTCTGCGATACGGGACATTCAGAATTAACGGCTGCGATTCAGCTTGCGGCGCAATTTGCGCTCGGCTTCCTTTTGCTTCAGCTTCTTAAGAACACTCGGCGGCGTGTGCTCCTGACGGCGGCGAACCTCTTTGACGATGCCGCTGCGCAGAACATCACGTTTGAAGCGACGGAGGACATCTTCAATCGTCTCCCCCTCGCGCGTTTTTACGAAAACCATGGATTAAATCACCACCCTTCTTTTTAGCCCGGAGGCCAATTCATCCGCCTGCCCGCGAGCAGGTGATAATGGATATGAAACACAGACTGGCCAACTGCCCGGCCATTATTGGTTACGACACGAAAATCTTTCAGGCTCAGATCTGCGGCAATTTTGGCCGCCGCAACCTGCACCTTGCCCAACACTGCTGCATCGTCATCCGTTGCGGCACCCAGCCCCACTATATGCCGCTTAGGAATCACGAGAACGTGTGTAGGCGCAACGGGATGCAGATCTTTGAAGGCGAGTACGTCTTCGTCTTCAAAAATCGGCTCTGCCGGAATTTCACCGGAAACAATTTTGCAGAAAATACAGTCGGCTGACAACAGAAAACCCCGAAAAAATATTATAAATCATTTAAGTCGCGCATACCAAACCCTCCCGCAAGCGCGGAAGCGCTAATTTTGCAAAAAATGACTATTTTTTAATGCTTATTCCAGGGTGGCAGCAACTGAATTGCCGTCAACCCGTTCCAGAACAGCCCAGGAAAGGGCTTTTTCGGGCTTTCTATCCAAGGAAACGCGAAGAAAATGCTCAGTGATTCCCTCAATTCTGGAGCCTCTCGATTCAACCAAAACACGCCGCCGCTGCCCTACATGACGCGCGGCGAACGCCTTCTGCATGTGAGAGCTTAATGCGCGCATTTTGCCGGCTCGCTCTTTTAAGATTTCGGCGGGCAAATGACCGGTGCCGTTGGCGGCCGGGGTGCCGCTGCGATCGGAATAGCGAAAAACATGCAACCCGTCAAACTTCATTAAACGAACGAAGTCTTCACTTTCCTTCGCTTCGTTCTCGGTCTCCCCCGGAAAACCCACCATCAAATCGGTGAACAAGCCGATGTCGATGCCGCGTTCGCGCAAGGCGTTAATGCGGCGTGCATAGAACCGCGGCGAATACCAGCGCTTCATGCGTTCGAGGATGGTCTGGGAACCGCTCTGCAGCGGCAAATGAAACGACGGGGCAACCTTGCCGTTGGATGCTTCGAACAAATCGAGAAAACGCGCCGTGATGTCTGTAATTTCAAACGAGGACAAACGAATGCGGAAGTCGCCGTCGATTTTCAGCAGGCGCTCCAGCATCGCGTTGAAGTCGACACGGCGTCCATTGTCATCGTTGGTGAGATAACGACCCAAACGGATGCCGCACAAAACAATTTCCCCGTACCCCCCTTCCACCAAGGTTCGGACTTCGCGCTCCAGCGCTTTGATCGGCTTGGTTGTCATCGTCGGACGAACCGAGGGAATAATGCAGTAGGTGCAATGCATATTGCAGCCGTCCTGTACTTTCACAAACGCCCGCGACCGGTTGGAGAAACCCTTGATGCCCGCATACTGCGGAGCGGTGGAACATCCCAGCATCGACGGGATATCCTCTTTCTCCGCGTTTCCAACAATCGTTGCCGCCGGCGCGGCTTCCCGTACGGCTCCGGGGTCGCGTTGGGCAAGACAACCCGTCACAACCAGACGCGCTCCCGGATTGCGCTTGGTAATGCGGCGCATCAATTGGAAGGCGTCTTTGTCCGCTTCCGCGGTGACGGTACACGTGTTGACGATGCAGAGATCCGCGTTTTCGAAGTCGTTGGTCGCGACCGAAACGCCGTCAGAGAGAAGTTTCTCTTTAATGCCTTCCGTCTCGTATTGATTGACCCGGCATCCGAAGGTTTTGGTGTAGAGGCGCACTAGTTTCGTTTATTGTGTGGAAGTTCGTCCCGGCACTCTTCACAAAGATCCAAGAGCACCATGCGGTTGGTGGTGGACACATCGGGCACTTCAACCTTCTCGAGTTCCATTTCCGGTCGCCGGCAAAATAAGCAGCGACCGATTCTCAAAGGGTGCCCAGTTCGTAAAGAATAATTGAGGACGCCGAAATCGCGGCGGTTTCCGCGCGCAAAACATTGGGGCCCAAACTGAAAAAATTAGCTCCTTCGTACTCGGCGATCTTCAATTCTTCATCGGAAAAACCGCCTTCCGGACCTATAAAAAGACTCAAGGTCAGGCCCTTCTTGTGTTCCGTGCGCGCCTTTTTCAAGGTTTCGCGAAGGCCGGCGTACGTCGTCGCGCCCGGATGGCGCTCCCACCCCAACAACACTAATCCGCGCTTCGCGGCGGACGGAACCGCGTCCCGAAAATGCTGCGGCTCTTTTAAGGCGGGCAGCGTGCCCCGCTCGCATTGTTTGGACGCGCCTTCCATGATCTTATTCCAACGCGCCACCTTGTTTGCAGAAAGTTCGCGGGCCTGCACAATCGTTCGCGGAGTAATCACGGGCGTAAACGATGCAACGCCGAGTTCGGTTCCCTTTTCGAGCACCCATTCCCAATTCGACGCTTTTTTAAGGAGACCCATATACAGATGCAGATCGACAGGCACCGGCCGCATCGGTGCGTGAGCGCGATGGGTGATGTCTCCTTCGACACTCCCGTCGTTATGCACGGTCGTAATCACGCCGGTGTATTTGCCGCCCTTGCCGTCAAAGAGATCGATCTCAGAACCCTCCTTTTGACGCAGGACACGGGTGACATGAAAGGCTTCGGGACCGCGCAGGGTGAACCGCTTCCCGTCGATATCTTCCAACTTCAGCACAAATTGAGGCATGTTAACCGCCTCCGAAAAGTTTATTGAAAATGCCGCCGTCGTTCTTGTCGCCGCCGTTCTTGTCGTCGCCGTTCCCGTTTTTCTTCTTTTTGCGGCGTTTCGCCGTCGAGGACTGCTTCGAAGAGTCTCCGTTAAGGGTTTCCTGGAATTTTTCCAACAATTCCTTCTGTTCCGCCGAGAGGCTGTTGGGAACATCCAGCTTCACCCGCACAAGAAGGTCTCCCTTGCCGCGGCCGCGCAGCCGGGGCATGCCCTTATCCTTAAGGCGGAACATCATGCCGTCTTTTGCACCGGAGGGAATTTTAATTGTCGATTGCTGTCCGTCAATTGTATTGACCGTGATCTTAGAACCCAATGCCGCTTGCGGAAATGAAATCCGGCGCTCGATGATGAGGTCGTCCTCGTCACGCTCGAAACGCGGATCGTTCTTGACGCGCACCACAATATAAAGATCACCCGGCTGACCGCCGCGGGATCCGGCTTCTCCCTCGCCCGTGATGCGCAGCGTTGCGCCATCATAAACCCCGGCCGGAATTCGGACGGTCACCTTATGGGGGGTTTTAACACGGCCAGCGCCGCGACACGGACTGCACGGGCTTTCAATCTTCTGTCCCTCACCCCCGCACGATGAGCAGGTCTGGGTCATCGCAAAAAATCCTTGAGAGTATTGAACACGGCCGGAACCCTTGCAGGTATCGCAGCGCTTCACTCCGGATCCGGGTTTGGCGCCCGAACCGTCGCAGGTCCCGCAAGACTCGACACGATCGTATTTCAGAGGGAAGCGCGTCCCTTCAAACGCATCCTCAAGATCAATCTCGACCTCATACTTTAGGTCATGGCCGCGCTTCGCTCGTTGGCGGCGTCCCCCCTCCCCGAAACCTCCGGCGAAGAAGTTTTCAAACAAATCTCCGAAGATGTCGCCCGCATCAACGCCCGCTCCGCCGCCGCCCGGAAATCCAAAGCCCCCCGGACCCCCACCGCCTGCTGCCGACACGCCGGCCTCACCGTACTGATCGTACATCCTTCGTTTTTTTGAGTCGGAGAGGACCTCGTAGGCGTTGTTTGCTTCCTTGAACTTCGACTCCGCCTTTTTATCTCCCGGATTGCGGTCCGGATGAAATTTGAGCGCAAGTTTCCGATAGGCTTTTTTGATTTCAGCCTCGGTCGCGTTTTGCGCAACACCCAGCAGTTCGTAATAATCGGCAGACATAACGGTGGCCTAACGAATTCCTTACTTCTCCTCTTCTACGACTTCCGCGTCAACGGCTTCATCCTTGGCGGATTTTTTTTCGTTCTTGGCGTCGTCGGTCTTTCCGTTCGCCTCAGCGCCGTTGCCCCCGGAATCGCCTCCAGCCGGCTTCTCCGCGGACTCTTTGTAGATCGCCTCGCCGAGCTTCTGAGAGACCTTGACAACCTCATCCTTAGCCTTATTAATGGCATCCGCGTCATCACCCTTGAGGGCTTCCTTAAGATCCGCGATCGCGGTATCGATCGCGCCGCGCTCTTCCTGCGAGACTTTGCCGCCGTGTTCCTTGACGGCCTTTTCCGTTGAGAAGAGCACGGAATCCCCCTCGTTTTTAGCCTCGACCTTGGCCTTCACCTTCTTGTCCTCTTCCGAGAACTTTTCGGCCTCTTTCACGAAGTTCTGAATCTCTTCATCCGAGAGTTTGTTCTTGGCGGTGATGGTGATATGCTGCGTCTTCTTCGTTCCAAGATCCTCAGCCTTCACGTTCACCGACCCGTTGGCGTCGATCGCAAATGTCACCTTGATCTGCGGGGTGCCACGCGGCGCCGGAGGGATATTGTCGAGGTCGAACTTCCCGAGCGAAACGTTGTCCTTGCCCATCGGGCGCTCTCCCTGCAGCACATGCACGGTCACCGCAGGTTGGTTTTCGGCCGCCGTTGAGAAGGTCTGCGATTTTTCGACGGGGATGGTCGTGTTGCGTTCAATCAACGGCGTCATCACGCCGCCGAGGGTTTCGATGCCGAGCGTCAGCGGGGTGACATCCAGCAGGAGCACGTCCTTGACGTCCCCGCTCAGCACCGCGGCCTGAATCGCCGCCCCTTGCGAGACGCATTCCATCGGGTCTACGCCGGACTCGGCCGTTTGCCCGACGTAGTCCTCGACAAATTTCTTCACGATCGGCATACGGGTCGGGCCGCCAACGAGGATGACCTTGGTGATGTCCCCGGTCTTGATCTTCGCGTCGTTGAGAGCGCCGTCAACGGACTCCTTGCAGCGGTCCACAATGGATTCCACCAGCGACTCGATTTTCGCGCGGGTCAACTTGTGCACAAGATGTTTGGGCTGATTATTCTCGGCCGTGATAAACGGCAGATTGATATCGGTTTCAAACACATTTGAAAGTTCAATCTTGGCCTTCTCAACCGCTTCGCGCACACGCTGCATCGCCATCTCATCTTGGGTAATGTCAATGCCGGTCTCTTTTTTAAACTCATCGCAGACATACTCGATAATCGCGTTATCCATGTCCGTGCCGCCGAGTTTGGTATCTCCAGATGTGGACAAAACCTCAAACACGCCGCCGCCAAACTCCATCACGGTTACATCCAGCGTTCCTCCGCCGAAATCAAACACCATGATCTTCTCATCGCCGCCCTTCTTATCGATGCCGTAGGCGAGACACGCCGCGGTCGGCTCGTTGATGATTCGCAGGACTTCAAGTCCGGCAATCTGACCGGCGTCCTTGGTAGCCTGGCGCTGATTGTCGTTGAAATACGCGGGAACTGTAATGACCGCCTTATCCACACTGTCGCCGAGGAAGGACTCGGCGTCTTTCTTTACCTTTTGCAGTACAAAAGCCGAGAGCTGCTGCGGCGTATATTCTTTGTCATGGAGCTTAAACTTGTGACCTTCGCCCATCATGCGCTTAAAACGAGCGGCGGTACCTGCGACATTCGCGACAGCCTGCCGGCGCGCAGGTTCTCCAACAATGCGCTGCCCGTCTTTTGTGAACGCAACATACGACGGGAATGCCTTGCCGCCGACACTGGTTCCTTCCGCCGAGGGGATCATGGAGGGTTTGCCGCCTTCCATGACCGATGCTGCGGTATTTGAAGTTCCGAGATCGATTCCGATAATTTTGCTCATTGTGTCTCCTTTTTCTTCGCAATGCGAACCTTTGCGGGGCGCAAAACCTTGCCGCCGATTAAATAGCCTCGTTGGAGTTCCTCAACGACGACGCCTTCGGCGTATTCGTCGGTCTCCACCTGCCCCAGCACTTCGTGCCGGTCAAAATCATATTTCTCTCCGATCGAGGCGATCACCGCCACACCTTCCGCTTCGAAGAGTTTGGTGAATTCTTCAAAAATCATCTCGAGCCCTCGGACGAGTTCGCCTTTTTCGCCATTCGACTGGGCGACCTGGTCATGGGCCGCCAGAAGCACATCGTACAAGGGGATCATCCGCTCAAGAACTTCGCGCCGACCGTGACGCATCAATTCCGGCTTTTCCCGGTCCACACGTTTGCGAAAGTTTTCAAATTCAGCCTGAAGCATCAGCAATTGGTCGAAATATTTTTTCTTTTCCGCTTCGAGAGCCGCGACATCGACGATCGGGGCCTCCGTGTCAACCGGCAGAGCAGCCTCTTGGGCGGGAATATCGGGGTTTTCCACTTCCGATTCCTTATTATCCGTTTCGTTCATCATCCCATTCCTCAAGCGTTCGGCTCACAACCTTGCCTACATAATCGACCAGAGACATCATGCGGGAGTACTCCATGCGTTTGCCGCCAAGAACCCCTAATACTCCGACAGGGCGCCCGGCGACGCGGTACACCGTTGTCACAAGACTCAAATTTTTCAATTCCGGGATCGAATTTTCCGCGCCGATTCGAACCTGGACGGCTTTCTCGTTCGCGTTCGGGTCTTCAACCGCCTGACGCATTTCATCTTTCAGCAGTTCCGCGATCACCTTGCGCTCTTCCATGACCCGCATGAGCGACTGCATTTCGGCAAGATTCCCTATTTCAGACGTGTCATCCACCAGGCTAATTGTCCCGTCGAGAAACAGCTTTTCGGGAGGTTCCTGCAAATCGATTTCCTGAAGCAGCTCACTAGCGAGACTCCGCAGCTCCCTCAGTTCACGCACTGCGGTTTCAATTTCATCAGCCAGGGTTCGGCGCACCTCGGAAATAGAGCGGCCGAACACATGGTCGTTGAGAAAACGATTAAGAGCGGTCAGACGATCCGCCGAGGGATTGAACGTCAGGCTGATCGGCCAATGTCGGATCTGGCCGGATTGCGTCACGACAATCGCGAGCACCTGGCGATTGCCGACAGGGATCAACTCAAGGCGTTTGAGCGTCTGCTGGTCAAAATCGGGAGACAACACGAGTCCGGTTTTATGAGAGACATGGGACAAAACCTTGGAGGTCTGGAGCAGCAAACGATCGAGCTCGGCAAGGCGATTGCCGTATTGTTTTTCGATCCGCGCCTTTTCATTGGATGCCAAGCGCTGCACATCATGCAAATAGTCGACATACAAGCGATACCCAAGATCCGTCGGGACCCGCCCGGCCGAGGTATGCGGCTGATGCAGACAGCCTTCATCCTCGAGCTCCTTCAAAATGTTGCGGATGGTCGCGCTGGAAAGATCCAGCCCGCCGGCGTCGGCGATGCTCGATGAAGCGATCGGGCGCGAGGTCTCGATGTAGTGGTGTACAACCCACTGCAGGACACGATGTTTTCGGTCAGCGGCGACCTTCGGATCGAGTTGGCGCATAACTAGCAATCAAACACAACGACTGCTAAATTATATCCACCTCACCTCCTTATGTCAATCCACTGTTCCGCTTGTTTTTTCATAATTTCTCGGTATTTGATCCAGATCAAGTCCGGGCCGAAAATTTGTTGAACCGCCTCGGGCAAGATGGCTATAATTAGATATCTGCGGTACTCGATTTCCTGGAGGGCGACGATGACTCAACACACTAATCTTAAGGCCTGGGTTGATGAAATGTCCCAGCTCTGTCGGCCGGAACAGGTGGTCTGGCTGGACGGATCCGCTGAAGAAAAAAAGAAACTGGAAGATGAAGCTGTCGCCAGCGGCGAGCTCCTTCGTCTAAACGAAGAAAAATTCCCCGGCTGTTTCTACCACCGAACGGATCCCAAGGACGTCGCCCGCACAGAAAACCTCACCTTTATCTGCACAAAAAAAGAAGAAGATGCGGGGCCGACGAATCATTGGATGAAGCCTGAGGAAGGCTACGCCAAGACTTCTGAAATTTTTAAGGGCTCGATGAAGGGTCGCACGATGTATGTGATTCCATTTTCGATGGGCCCCGTTGGTTCCGAATTTTCCAAAATCGGAATTCAGATCACCGATTCCATATACGTTTGCTTGAACATGGGCATCATGACGCGTATGGGGCAACAGGTGCTGGACACGCTCGGTGACGCCGGCGAATTCACGAAGTGCCTGCACGGGAAAGCCGACCTCAATCCCGAACGCCGCCTCATCATGCATTTCCCCGAAGACAACACCATTTGGTCCGTCGGCTCGGGTTACGGCGGAAACGCCCTTTTAGGAAAAAAATGTCTGGCGCTGCGCATCGCGTCCTGGCTCGCCAAACAGGAAGGCTGGCTTGCCGAACATATGCTGATTCTCGGAATCGAAAAAGACGGCAAAACCCGGTACATCACCGCCGCGTTTCCAAGCGCCTGCGGAAAAACCAATTTGGCGATGCTGATCCCGCCGGACGGACTCAAACACAAGGGATACAAGATTACCACCGTCGGTGACGACATCGCCTGGCTGCGCCAAGGCCACGACGGCCGCCTCTGGGCCGTCAACCCCGAAGCAGGATTTTTCGGCGTCGCTCCGGGAACGAATTCAAAGAGCAATCCAAATGCATTGGCTTCGGTTCAGAAAAATACGATTTTCACCAATGTCCTGCTCGGCTCGGATAAAACCGTTTGGTGGGAAGACGGGGAGGGCGAACCGCCGGCGAAGGGGACCGACTGGCTCGGCCGCCCCTGGGAACCCGGCATCGAAGACGAAGCCGGTGAGAAAATCAACGGCGCGCATCCCAACAGCCGCTTTACCGCCCCCCTCACCCAGTGCCCATCAGCTGCGGAAAACTGGGACGATCCGAAAGGAGTCCCCATCGACGCGATATTTTCGGTGGCCGCCGCGCGCGTCTCGCTCCGCTTGTGTACGAAACACTTTCCTGGGACCATGGAGTGTATGTGGGCGCCACCGTCGCCTCGGAACGCACGGCCGCTCAATACGGAAAACAGGGCGAGGTGCGCCGTGATCCAATGGCCATGCTGCCCTTCTGCGGCTACAACATGGGGGATTATTTCAAGCATTGGATCCAGATGGGAAAGAAAACCCCCAAACCGCCGAAGATATTCCACGTAAATTGGTTCCGCCGGGATCAGGACAACGAATTCTTGTGGCCCGGGTTCGGGGAAAACCTTCGCGTGCTGGAGTGGGTGCTGGACCGCTGCGACGGAAAAGGCGAAGCGGAAACAACACCCATTGGATTTGTTCCCGCAAAAGACTCCATCGACCTGGCCGGCCTCGATCTTTCCGAAGAAACGATGACCAAGGTCTTAGAGGTAAATGCCGAAGATTGGAAAGCCGAACTTGGAGACCACAAAGAGTTCTTCAAAAAATTCGGAGACAATCTTCCCAACGAGCTCAAAGAACAGCTTAAGGCCCTGGAAGATCGACTAACGGCCGTCCCCGCTTAAACTTGGGGACAGGTACTATGCATTTAGCTTTTGGCTAAAAAAAGG
>NVTF01000076.1 GCA_002401485.1 Elusimicrobiota bacterium
TGCCGCCGGTCGGCGCGTGACGCTGGTTGCCGCCTTTCTCGCCGCCTTGGGCCGGGGAAAAGACGGCTTGACCGCCGCCGCGTGGGGAGTCTTAATTATCACGGCGGGGCTCTTATTATTTTTAGTTCCCGGGTTGATCTCGATGGCGTTGTTTGTCTTCGCCGGATTTACGGTAGTGAAGGAAGGCCTTGCCGGGAGGGCGGCGCTGATCCGCTCCAAAGACATCGTCATGAGTGGTCCCGGCATGGTCGCCGGCTATCTCCTGCTGTTGATCCTGGTTTGCGTCGCGGTTATTGTGATGGTGCACGGCCCACTGGGATTATTTCTTGGATTTTTGTTCGGCGTTTTTGAGCTCTCCGAGGAATCGATGATCGTTTCGGTCCTCTTCGATCTGGCGCGATTGACCGCTGATCAGACGGTTCCCATCGCCGCCGCGGTGTTTATTTGGGCGTTGTATGAAGCCATCGTGGGTCGGGAGTCCTTGGAATCCGACGACGGTGATCCTGAATTGATCGCGCTTTAGTATCCTACTCCTATGGAACTCGGACTCAAGGACAAGGTTGCCGTTGTTATGGCCGCTTCGAAGGGACTCGGGCGTGCAAGCGCCGAGGCGCTCGCGGCGGAGGGCTGCAAGGTCGGCTTATGCGCTCGTGGAGAAGAGGCGCTGCAAGAAACGGCCCGTGCGATTATCAAGACGCATGGGGTGGAAGTGCATTTTGAACCGGTGGACGTTCTTGATGACGCGGCACGGCAGCGGTTTCTCCAGAATGTTGAAGACACGCTGGGACCGATCGATATTCTTGTGGTGAACGGCGGAGGGCCTCCGCATGGAACGGCGTCCGCTGTTTCCGACGAAGAAATCGAAAGCGCGGTCGCGTCGACCTTGATACCGAAAATAAAGTGGACGCGTGCGGTTGTCCAGGGAATGCGCGAACGTAAATGGGGCCGCATTCTTTTGATTGAGTCTACGAGCGTCAAACAGCCGATTGACGGGCTCGCCCTTTCCAATACGATGCGGGCGGGTGTCGCCGGGTTTGCGAAAACGCTGGCGACCGAGGTCGCTTCCGACGGGGTATTGGTTAATCTGGTGCTCCCGGGAAGTACCGACACCGATCGCCTGAAAGCCCTGTTTGAACACCGGGCTAAAGAAGCCGGTGTGTCGATTGAGGCGGCCAAGAGCGCCTATGGAAAACGCACGCCCCTTGGGCGCATCGCACGGCCGGAAGAATTCGGCGCGGTGATCGCCTTTTTGGCGTCGGAAAAGGCATCGTATGTAACCGGGGCGGTGATTCCCGTCGACGGTGGGATTTGTTCGGGCCTACTGTAGCTTGGTGATTTCCGAGTAGTCCCGTAATTGTCCGTCCGCATCAAAAAACTCAAGCCGCAAGCGCGCTCCTTGAATTTCCACACCGAGAAAACCGATGGAGCCGAGGGTGAATTCCGACCATATCTCCCGCGGTTTTTTTCTTAATTTCCCAACCTTGGACCCTCCGGTTCCAGCCACGACATAAACCGTTCCATCAATCGAACGGCTGCGTTCGTAATGGTGATCATGTCCTTGGAGAACGAGGGCGACCCCGTATTTTTTAAATAGAGGGTGGAGCGCCGCGCGAACGCTTAAACTGCTGCCATGACCACCTGACGAATAAGCGGGTACATGCATGAGCGCTATTTTCCAGAGCGCTTTGGATTTGCGGAGTTCGCCTTCAAGCCAATTCCACTGGTCGCTTCCCTTAAGAATGGAAGCCGCTGGGTTAATGTTGTAACCCTCTTTGTTTGTGTCGATTGAGAAAAAATCGACGCCGCCTACGGAAAACGAATAGTAGCGGGGACGGTGGTGGATTTTTTTATAGGTTTGGAGGCGTTGGGCCGCTTTCTCGTTTTGAAAAATATAATTCCCGTAGTCGTGGTTTCCGATAACCGGGAAAAACGGAATTCGTTCGAGCGTTTTCCGGTAGGGATCAAAATATTTTTCATCGTAATGTTTGTCTTTGCCGCGTGGATAAACGATATCGCCCAGCACCACGACAAATTGGGGCTTATACGCCTCTACAGCGGCCGCGACTCTTTTTTGTTTGTTATTGCCTCTCCCGGAGTCTCCGAAGGCCGCGAAACGGATTTTGCCGCCGGGCAGAGGCAGTGTTGACGCGGTGCGGAGTTTGCCCTGGATTTCATAAAGGAACGGTTTGCCTGCTTCAAGATCCTGCCAGGTGGCGCAATGATCCTGCGTGTCGCGCCAGCAGAAACGGACGGATCCGGTCGTCGCGTTGACGATGTAAGGGCCGCGCATGGCGTTGGCGGGGGACACCGCCAGCATCAAGAGAAGCAGAGTTGTTCTCATCAGCAGATCGTATCAAAGTACAATGAAGTGATGATTTTGCTGCCCACACGTGATGAGATGCGGTCCATGTGGACGCTTGCGGCTCCGATCGCGCTGATGCAGCTCGGCATGCATACCTACGGAGTGGTTGATACCTTGTTCATGGGGCGACTGGGCCCTACGGAGCTGGCGGGTGTCGGTTTGGGGGGATCAACTTTTTTTACCCTTATTCTTTTCGGCATGGGGACCCTGTTCGGCGTCGACAGCTTGTCGTCGCAGGCGTTCGGCGCTGGGAAAAATGACGAAAGTGCGGCGGTTTATATTCATGCGCTGCTCCTCGCCGCGGCTATTTCACTGCCTCTCTTCTTTCTGGTCGGTCTCGCAAAACCCTTTTACGCCTTTGTGGGTGTTGACCCCGCCATCTCGGCGGTTGCTCTCAAGTATTTGTCGACTCTGCGTTGGATTACCTTGCCCTTCCTGTTGTTTGCGGCGAGCCGCCAATACCTATCCTCGCTGAGTGTAACTCGCCCGATGCTGCTCGCGATCTTCGCGGGTAATATCGTCAACGTGTTTCTCAATTACGGATTGGTATTCGGGAAGTTGGGGCTCCCGAAGTTAGGGGTGACCGGATGCGCCATCGCGAGTGTGGTGAATTCCTGGGTTATGTTGGCTGTCGTCGCAAGTGCAGCCATCCGGCACGTCCGGCAATCAGGCTACGTGGTGGGCTCGCTGCGGAGTTCGTTGCTGATGAAATTAATCGAATTGGGGCTGCCGGCGGGATTGCAGATGCTCGTCGAGGTCAGCATGTTCAGCCTCATCACGACCTTTATGAGTCGTTACGGCCCGGTGCCGACCGCGGCGCATCAAATCACGATGACGCTTGTGAGTATTACCTTCATGATCCCTCTAGGGGTCTCGTTCGCCGCGGCCGTGCGCGTTGGGCAGGCGATCGGAAAAGGCGACCCGGTCGCCGCGATTCGCTCCGGCAGGACCGCCTTGTTCATGGGAGTCGGGTTTATGTGCATGACGGCGGTTTCGTTTTGGACGATGCCGAGATTTTTCGCCGGTTTGTTCACGCAGGAACCCGAGGTTCTCGCGTTGAGCGCCTCCTTTTTGTTCGTAGGGGGGCTGTTCCAAATTTTTGATGGAATGCAGATTGTGTTAAACGGCTCGATTCGCGGTTTGGGGGAAACAAAAATACAGCTCTACGCTCATTTGATCGGTTTCGGCATCATTGGACTGCCGCTGGGCGTGTGGCTGTCTTTTCATGCGGGTTTTGGACCGATCGGCCTTTGGTACGGGCTGTTATCGGGACTGACCCTGACCGGGGTCAGCCTCTTTTTTGTTTGGCGTTCGCGTGCGGAGGATTATTTGATGATGGCAAGCAGTTCCACTTGAAACACCAGCGTCGCGTACGGTGGGATCTTTCCGGGGCGACCGGCCTTCCCGTAGGCGATGCCCGACGGGCAAATTAACTCCGCTTTGCCCCCGACGGCCATCAGTGGAATGCCTTGTTTCCAGCAGGCGATGACGCCGTCCACGCGGAATTCCGCGGGCGCGTTGCGCGCCACCGAACTATCAAAGACCTGGCCGTTGGTGAGTGTGCCGTGATAATGCACCCGAACCTTATCCTTCAGGGTGGGCTTTTCCCCGGTTCCTTTTAGGGTTTCGGTGAAGATGAGACCGGTGGGAAATCGTTTTGCTCCTTCTCTAGCGGTGGCTTCATCGAGGAACTTATTGCGCAGGGCTTGTTGGCGGTCCACAATCATCTGACGGATTTTGCCCCGATAATCCTTCACTTCAATATCCAATTTGCCTTCGGCGAGGCGGTCCTGAAATCCCTTCATGACATACGGGCGTTCTTTTTCTTCAAAGAGGAATTGGTTGATGATTTGTTCTGCGATGTCGGCGCCGATCGCGTACAGTGTTTTTTGTTCTTCGGATTTCGGTTTTTTCGTCTTGGCGGCGTTGGCCGGGCCGATGGAGCAAAATAACATGGAAAGGATCAGAATCGTTCGCATATGTTCTCCTTGGAAATTCGATGATAGCAGTTTGTTTTCCTCATATTTGATAGCGTTGCACCATGGCGCGACGAAGGTCTAAACAGGGCGGATCCAAGAGTCCCCGTTCCGGACGGCGGGAGAAATCATTTGCCCGAAAATCCGGCCGTGCCGTTGCTCCCCCGCCGAGCCGCCAGTCGGCCCCGCCGGCAGGGGCGCAGCATTCGAATTTAGTCGAGGGTCTTGTTCAGCATCATGGGCGTTTTGCTTTTGTTGTTCCCCCCGGCGGCGGGGGGGACTATTACGTTTCCGATGACAGTCTCCGTCTTGCGATGGATGGGGACCGGGTCGCGGTGCGCCCTCGCCCCAGTCGCGGAGGGGACCGCAAGGAAGGAACCATCGTGCGTGTTCTGGCGCGGGGGAAAAAAACCGTGGTAGGGCTTCTCCGTAAACGCGGCGGAAAATGGACGGTGGAGCCCGATGAAGGTGAGTCGGTTGAGGTGATGGGGTTTTCGAAGAAGCTGAAGCTGGTGCCCGGCGCACTCGTGGTTGTGAAAATATCCCGTTATCCCGGAACCTCTCATAATGCGGGGGGGACCGTCGAAGAGATTCTGGGCGATGCGGGTTCGCCGAGGGTTCGGGCCAATGCCGCGCTTCGTTCTCGAGAACTGCCTGATCATTTCCCACCCGCCGTTTTAAAGGAAACGAAAAATTTTCCGGAGCGGGTGACAAAGGCATTGTGGCGGGGTCGGCGGGAACTGTTTGATCTTCCGTTATTCACGATCGACGGCGCCGATGCAAAAGATTTTGATGATGCGGTCTCCTTGGAAGATCTGGGCAAGGGGCGCCAGCGATTGGGAGTTCACATCGCCGATGTTTCGGCCTATGTGAAGCCCGGCACAATTCTCGATGAAGAAGCCTACCAGCGGGCGACCAGTGTTTATTTGCCAGGTCGTGTTGTGCCGATGCTGCCGCCCAAACTCTCGGATCATTTGTGCAGTTTGATGCCGCGGGTCGAACGTCTTGCGCTTTCCTGTTTCATGGAGTTGGATCCTAAAGGAAAGGTGCTTTCGGCTCGGTTTGAGGAAACAGTCATCCGCAGCTGGCGGCGCTTCACCTATGACGACGTAGAACGCATATTGCTGGGAAAGAACGATAAGTCCGTGTCGGCCGTTGTTCTGCAATCGGTGCAGCGCATGGGCCGGCTGGCGAAAAGGATCACCGCGGCCCGCATGCGGCGCGGCGCGCTCGATCTTGATATGCCGGAGTATAAGGTCGAGGTGGATGATAAAGGGGACCCGGTATCGGTTGAACGCCGCGAACGCCTTGATAGCCATCGCCTCATCGAAGAATTTATGATCCTGGCCAATGAAGCCGCCGCCCGGCATTTAATTAAGAAAAAGCAGGCCTCGCTGCATCGCGTGCATCCGGACCCGGATCCACGCAAACTCGCGGACCTCGCCGTCGAATTAAAAAAATTAGAGGTGAGGGTGCCGCAGGGCTTGGCGAAGGGGGACCCGGGCTCCATTCAACGCGTGCTCGCGATCGCCAAGGATCATCCTTTGGGGGATACCATCGGCATACTTTCCGTGCGCAGTCTTAAGCAGGCGACGTATTCCGAGGAGCCCGCCTTGCATTTCGGTTTGGCCTCCGAGGCGTATACGCATTTCACCTCTCCCATCCGGCGTTATCCGGATCTACTCGTGCATCGTGCTCTAAAGGCGACGATGGGGAAGGCTTCCGGTTCCTCCCCTCGTTTAAAAGGAAAGGCGCTTAAAGAGGCGGCCATGCATTGTTCGGACCGCGAGCGTCTTGCGGCGGAGGCGGAGCGGGAATCCGTCGAGGCGTTGCGTATCGCCTATCTCGCGCAAGGGCTGCCGCGTGTGCTGGAAGGAAAAGTGACCCGGCAATTGGGCTATGGCGCACTCGTTACCCTGGATGAGACGGGTGCGGTCGGTCTGGCTCGCGGTCTTCGTGCGCCGATGGGAGCGGTTGTTAAGGTGAAGGTGCGTCGCGTGGATGTCGCAAAAAAACAATTGGAATTACGTCCCGCGTGACCCTGAAGAAACCCGCCCGTTTTCCTGAACTCGTAAAAATTATGGCCACGTTGCACGGCCCCAACGGTTGCCCGTGGGATCGGGAACAAACACACGAGTCCCTCATCAAATACCTGCGCGAAGAAGCGCGGGAAGTCTCCGCGGCGATTAAGGCGAAGGATTACGACAATCTTGCCGAGGAATTAGGCGATGTGCTCCTCCAGGTGCTGTTCCACTCTCAGATGGCCGCCGACAACGGTCATTTCACGATTGACGATGTCATGACGATCCTGCGCGACAAGCTGGTGCGGCGCCACCCCCATGTTTTCGGCAAGGGCAAAAAAGAGAAGATCTCCTCCGATGAGGTCATCCGGCGTTGGAAAATCATCAAGGCCAAGGAAAAAAAACCTAAATAAAATAGAAGTTTTAGTGGGAACGGGTTGTTCTCACGTTTCTGGAATCTACGATAGGAGGGTTCTGGAGCGCATGCCGCCGATTCCGTCCCCCGATGACTCATCTTATGCAAGTCGTTGGGAAGTACCCTGATCAAAGATACTTGTTAGAGAGGTTTCTTTGATGACACATAAACTTGTCGCTGCATTTCTTACCACGACCTTAGCCGCAAGCCCTGCCTTTGCGGGCTCTTTGTCTCTTAAACTGGGAAGTATCAAGGCGTTGCGCGGGTTTTCTCAGGAGCGACTTTCCAACACGGCGGTTGTCCCCTCCTTTAGAGGAAGTGCTGTTACGCCTGTCAAGTTTAAGCGAGAGGTCGGACCGGGAGCCGTCAACCCCAATGCCGCCCCTCCCAACTTGAATGCGCAGCACTTCACCAAACTTGCGGAAGGGCTGCATCTCGTCGAAGGAGACTCTCTCGGCGGCGATGAGGTTCTTCATCAACTGGGCAGCTCGATGCCGGCTTCCGAGATGAGGCGGCTGCTCAGCCGTATGGGCCAGCTGGATAAAACCGCTGTGGACCCGATTGATGCGGCGAAATGGAACACCATTCTCGATAATATGATCGAGGCCGCCAAAAAGAATTTTGATGCCGGCAAATCGAACTGGCCTGAGGTCGTGGATCTCATGCTGAAGGAGGCTTATGGCGGGCTTCGGGATCCTTTCTCGGTCTTCATGAATCCAAAGGAAAGCGCGCAGATGATTAAAAGCTCGGTGGGCGGCGGGTATTCCGGAATCGGGGCCCAACTCTCTCCGAACCCCTTGGGAATCACGCTGGATATGATTTTCCCGAATTCCCCGGCCGAGGTCGCGGGACTTAAGGAGGGAGACGTTGTTACCCATGTGAACGGTATTTCGATGGAGGGCAAAACGACCGGGGACGCGGTCTCGCGCATCGTCGGACTGTCCGGCACGACGGTCACCCTTACGATTAAGCGGGGCGTGCAGAAGAGCAAGGATTATCTCGTGACGCGCGGCACCATCACGCGTCCTAATGTGTTTTCGGAGAATTTCGGAAACGGGATGGGTTATGTTTTCTGGGCCGGTTTTAACGGCGGAACCGACGCGGTAGTCCTTGGCAAGATCGATGAATTGAAGTCCCAGGGTGTGACGAAGTTGGTCTTAGACGTTCGCGGAAATCCGGGTGGGAGTGTCGGGGTTGTCGCCGAGATCGCCTCCGAGTTTCTGCTGGATAATCAGGAAATCCTCACCTTCCGGCGCCAAGGGAAAATTGCCACGACCTTCTCAACCGATGGCGATGGACGCTTCAAGGATATGGAAGTTGTTTTGCTCGTGAATGGAAATTCCTTCTCCGCCAGCGAGATTCTTGCGCTGACATTCAAGGATCTTAAGCGCGGTGCGATTGTCGGATCAACAACCGGCGGAAAAGGAACCGCTCAGTCCGTGATGGCCGGGCGGCAAATAACGCTGATACCGACGCCGCTGGGGGTTCAGCAGGTCGCAACACCCACGGGCCGCATCGGAAAGGTGACCTCGGAGCGTTGGCATGGTCCCTCCGGCGGGTCCATCGACGGCGACCGGGACCCTAAGACCGGCAATATTGTGAAAGGCACGGGTGGTGTCGTCCCGACGGTCGAGGTTAAGGTGAGCGAGCAGGAAGAGCGCGCACTTATGAAGCAACTCTACCGAAAGATGTACGGCGGGAAATTGAAGGGGCCGGTCGTGACCGATACGGCGCTCGAAAAGGCCAAGGAGATCCTCGGCGCGGATTTGGGCTGAGGTCATTGGTTCTAGGGGCCTATGAGGGTGAATCCTCATAGGCCCTTTGCCATGGGTATTTTGCCCCTCAAGCCTCTCCCGGGGGGGATGATGTACGAGTACTTTATAACAATGACTATTCACCGACTATTTATCACCGCATTGACCCTATGCCTGACGGCCGCGCCGGTTTTTGCGGACGGGCTGCTGCCCATTAAGCTGCCGGGGATCAAATCGCTTACTCGCGGTAGTATATTCGGTCAGGAATTATCCGGCCCAACCGTATTTGTTGACTATAAAGTCGAAGGCGGGCCGGGCAAAAACCTCCCGGAAGTGCCTCCCCATATCAAGGATCGCCATATCGCAAACCTGCAAACGGGTCTTGCGCAGGTGGAGCAGGACGCGATCGCCAAAGCCGCGGCGCATTACGGGCTCGTTTTGCCGGATCAAAAGGCGAAGGAAGCGCTGCACGGTGTTTTCTCCGATTGGGCTGAATCTTGGGCCCCATTTACCAAATGGGGTCGTATTCGTAAGGCTAAAAAAGCGGGGGTTCCGCTGGACACGCCTGCCGCGGAAGATGCGTTTGAAGAATTGATCGCAAAGACTAATTTGCCGGATGATATCTTTCTGACCGATGATGTTCGCGATTGGTATCAGATCTACTCCGCGATTGATATTAACTCCGTTTCGATCATTCCTGAGGCGCATTGGGATAAAATTGTCACGGCGACCGTGGCTTCCGCCCGGAAATCGCTTGATTACACCCAGCCGGAGCGGGGCTGGAAGGAAACCACAACGGCGATGATGAGGGGCGCGGTTGGGGCGTTGGACCGGAGTAAACACCCGCATACTTTTTTTCATAGCGCCAAAGAAATGGAGGCCATAATCGAGTCGATGAAGGGAGACGGGTTCACCGGTATCGGCGTTAATATTGAGAAATCGAGAACCGCCGATGGGGTTTTGATCATCCTTGTTATTCCCAATTCAGGCGCCAAGAAGGGGGGGCTTCAGTCCGAGGACGTGATCCTCGCGGTTTCCAATTCGCGCGGCGGACCGCCGACCTGGGAGCCGGAGGGGACCGATTGGGATCTAGGCAAGGCTGCCGAAAAAATCCGAGGCCCGGCCGGTTCGTTTGTGTACTTGACGATTAAGCGGGATTCGGCCGCGCCAAAGGTCTACAAGATTCTTCGCGCACAAGTGGATACACCGAATGTGTACGCGAGAAAATACCCCGGCAATATCGGGTACGTGTATTTCACGCAGTGGGACAATAACACTGAGACGGAAGTGATCGGGGCAATCGACGCTTTCGGTCCGCTTAGCGGGCTGATCGTCGATGTGCGCTACAACGGCGGCGGATCCTTGGGCCAGGCTGCCGAGGTGACTTCCGAATTCTTGAAAGACGGCCAGAATATTGTGATCACCCGGATTCAGGGTAAGTTGGTCGGCCGGTTTTATACCGATGGCGACGGCAAACACGATGACGTCAAGATGGTTGTTTTGATGAACGGGAGATCGGCTTCCGCGAGTGAAGTTTTCGGCGCCGCGATGCAGGCGCACGGTCGGGCTATGATTGTGGGGCAGCAAAGCTACGAGAAGGGTTCGGTGCAGTCGGTTAGCTGGCAGCCGGGGAAGCGCGGACTGCTCGTGACCTCGCAGTACTTTTACGGCCCCCACGGAAAAAAGATTCGTGCGGACAGGACCGCGGAGGGGAAGAAAATCCCCAATACCGGCGGCATTACCCCGGACGTCGCGGTTGCCGTTAGCGACCAGCAGTTTGTCGGTATTTTCAACGACATTATCGATCATCTTTACGGGCAAACGCCGAAGTCGCCTACCGCCGACCCGCAGTTGGAGAAGGCCCTCGAGCTGCTTCGCCCGAAGACGTAATCAGTCAAATACCAACGGCAGCAAAAGCGCCTCCGGGAGTTTCCGGGGGCGCTTTTTTTTAATGCCTTCAATGATTTCTTCCACCGCGCGCTCGAGCAATTCGATGTACTTTTTCTCGTCGTATTCGAGCGGGCCCTCCAGGAGCGCCAGCGGCTGCACGCGCCATTCCTTGACGGGATCCTTGGCCGACGCGATCACAAAGCGCAGTGTTTCGCCGCGGTGCAGCGAAAATCCGTAGGCCGCCAGTTTTTTCGCGGCGATCGCTTGGGGGGAGTTTCCGCGGTATTCTTCCGGCGTTTTGGAAACATGCATGGTGATCGCGAGTTCCTCGGCACAGACCCCGCCGCCGCGCAGCCGTTCCTTAACGCACTCGGCGAGTTTTCTCAGTCCCGGGACGAGACGCCGGCAGGCTTCTACGGAGTCGGCGCGCGCCAGGCGCTCCAGCATGTGATTTTGCAGGCGTTTTAAGATCTCCGGCGTGTCGCGGCGGCGCAAGGCGAGGCCGCGTATTTTCAGGGTTCCATCCTGAAAAACGCCGAAATATTTTGAGGGCACACTCGAGCCCGGGTCCATTCGTGACGGGCAGAAACGAATCCACTTGTAGATGCCTTCGGTCGCGAGCGGGACGCCGCTTTCCTTTTCAATCTCTTTGCGCAGGGCTTCATAGTCGACGCCCGGCCCGCCCTGCAGCCAAAGAGAATCAACCAGCGCGTGCAGCATCTTAAATCCGCGTCGTTCCGCCGCTTCTTTTGCGCGCAGCAGGACCTCGCGGCCGCAGGCGGTGACGCATTCGTGGGATTCGATTTTCCCGAAACGCGCGTTCTTAAATCCCAGATATCCGAAACAACAGACAAGAATCCATTTGAATGCGTCCGAACGCGCTTTAAAAATGCGGGCGCGCGGCGAGATGGATTTAGACATTTTTTTATAGGCGGCGCGTTTTTGAAGAATGGGTGCCAGTACCTTGGGCACAATGCCTGTTCGGCGCGTGCAGAGGTGGTGGCCGATCTCGGGCACCTTGTTGTGAGGGCAGCAGGGGCAGTTCACGGTTTCGGGTGAAATATTCCAATCGACCATGAGTGTCGGGTACATCGACGTGAAGTCGTATTCGACAATCTCTTCGTGCCAACCGATGTCCGGTTCATAGACGAGGCCGCCTTTATCCGCGACCACCAGTGCGGTTGCGGGGCGGAAGTCTTCGGCCTGTTGTTTCTCCATGGGAATCAGCACTCCATCAAGCATGGCGCGGTGCATCTGCATCGAGGTCAAAGAAGTTCCGATGGTGGAGCGCGCCGCGCGCTGCACGGGAATGCGGGCGATGCGTGCGATCTCCAGCAATCCATTGAGTCCGCTTTCGCGGTGCATAAAACTGTTTTTGACATCGATGTGCCAACGCCCGGAAAGGTAGCGAACGCCCATTTGATAAACGGTGCGGCCGTAGGTGTAGAAGCTGCGGCCGCCGCCTCCGGTCACGCCTCGTTTCACGTCGCGTGAAAGCGGCAGGGGGACGTCGAATTTGCGCGACCATAAGGTCAATTGCGGCATCAGCCAGCTGTCGCCCCATTCGGTGAGAATGAGATCGGGATCCCATTGCCGGAGGCGCTGCGCGAGTGTTTGCAACTGCTCCTCAAGACGTCCCTCTAGTTCGTGTTCTATATCCCCGTAGGTGAGAACGAGTTTGCCGCGCGGGGCCTGGTTGGGGTCGATTTTTCCCGCGGTGTCTGAGCCGGAAAGCGCGAGGTGCATTGTTTTTAATGGGAGCATGGGGTAGTCGAGCGCCCACGGGTCGTCCTTGAGTTCCCAGTCGAGCAGGCGTCCGGTGTTCGCGTCTACTTCAAATGAGCACCGTGCGGTAGGGAAGTGTCCGCGTTCGTAGTGATAGGCTTGTACGTGATGGATGTCCGCATCGTAGAGCGAGAAGTCCCGGCGTTTGAGTTCTTCCACAAGGGGTTTATGGGCGCGCAGGGGGACGCGTGCTTCCAGGACCTCGATTTCTTTTCCTGAATAGAGTTCGGTGCCCGTGCCCCAGCGCAGGATTGCGCCGCGTTTCCCTAGAAATTTTTTGGCTTCGCCGAGTTGGGAGGGCGTCCCGGCGATGCGAAAGCCGGGACGCCAGGGATCTAGGAAATGATGATGTTTCCCGTCCGGGGAGAGGACCCAGACGCGTATCCCTTCGGACTCCGTGTAGGCATCAAACAACCACCCATCGATGCGCGACACTCCTCGGCGGACCATTAGTCAACGACTGTCAGTAAAACGAATTGCTGTAGGTGCATCGCTCATCCTTCTCCATCTCGTTGAGTTATCCACAAACTTATCCCGGTGCAGGCATATCCACTTTGCAAAACCTAAGCATCTTCATACGTTTAACCCCCTCAAAAAGTTCCCTTAAATAATTTATCCCGGGATAAACTTTTTGGAGGATTCTGCCGCTTGTAGCTCATGAAAACTTATGCACAGGCTTGATTCGAAGATGGGCCCAGTAGTGGGCCGAGTATTCGCGCGGCATTTTTTGCAAACTAAAATTTCTCGATTAGTTTTCCAAAATCCACTATCGTTGCTATTTCAGGAGCTTTTCCAATTCCAGGCTTGTCTTTACTATTTCCCGTCGTGCGGTGTTTCCGTCTCTTTCCAGGAGGCGCCGCGCCCGGAGGAGAATTTCTTCCCGCGGCCAGAGTTTTCCATTACTCCCCATGTTTTGTCCGTGCTTCCATCTCGGCGAGTTGGCGCGCCAGTCCGACCAGCATCGCCATGAATACCGTCTCCAGCGGCACTGCGCGGCTCGCCATCGCGGCGGGTGCGGCGTGCCGCCGCGCGATCCGCCAAAGCGCGTCGAATGCCTCTTGGTCCTCGGCGCGAAGCGCCCGGCGGAAGTTCTTCCAATCCTCCTTTTCGAATTGGAGGGTGCGGATAATAGTTGGCAGTGTCCGTCCCATGTCGTTTACTCAAACGTGGAGCCCTCCCCGAATCGGTGTTTGCATCACCGGCGGCAGCGGCCAGTCAAAGGTGGTCTCTTCACCCTCTTCTTCTTCGGGCGCGCGCAGTTCCGGGTCGAGGCCGAGTGCGGCCAGGCTGACGGGACCGTCGACTTCCGAGAAACGTGCGACGCAGTCGCTGTCCTCTAATAACGCGGTTTCGACAATCGCGCGTTCGGGGGTTGTCTTGCGTTCGACACCGAGGATGATCCACTGAGCGGGCAGGCGGTGCAAAGCGTCCAAGAATTTCGGAAGGAGGCGCTCCATTTCCTCCATAGGAAGATCCTCATCCAGAAACGGCGCGAGCGGATCGGAAAGAATGATTGGCTCGCCTTTCCATACGGCCGGGAGTTTGGTGCGCACCATGGTCTCGAGTTGGTAGACATTAAAGGGACGGGCCAATTGCACGCCGGCGAGCGCCTTGCGCGGATCCAGTCCTTGATTGCGTGCCGTGCGGCTAAGACCGTAGGCGTCGAACCGGTTTCCTACATCAATCCAGTAGACGCGTTTTCCGCGCGCAAGCGTCGGCGACAGAGCCGATAAAAACCACGCGGGAAGCCAGGATGAGCCGAGTATTGTGTGTACCATGAGACAAACCACCTCCGTGCCTCTGAAGAGAGGCCAATTTGAAATTGATGGCTGAAACGATATCGCTTCAGTAATTTAGGAGTAATTACGGATGAGGCCGATAACCAGGCCCACCACGCGGAACTCCTTGGTGATGGGGCTGTAGTTCGGGTTCTCCGACTCCAACTGCCACGACGAGCCTCGTTTCTTGAGGCGTTTTACGACACCTTCGGCGTCTTCTTCGGTCACACCGATGACGAGTTGGCCATCGCGTGCGGTTTCTGCGGGGCGGACCTGGATGAAGTCGCCTTCCAAAATTCCCACGCCGGTCATGCTGTCGCCGCGTACGCGCAGGACAAAGTCTCCGCGTTTGGCGGACTCGGGGTCAACGCGTAAATGTCCTTCGATATCTTCCTGCGCGATGATGCCGTTGCCGGCGCCGACGCGGCCTAAAATGGGGAGTCTTGCGGGATCGGAACCTTCGGGTAACGATAGGCCGCGGCTGATCGCGTCTTCGTGTTTGAGAAAGCCTTTCGCCTCGATTTGTTTGATGTGGTAGGCGACGGAACTGGGCGCGTTGATTTTGCAGCGTTTGCCGATTTCGCGAACCGTGGGAGGTACGCCGCGGTCTTGGATGCATTCGGTGATGAAGTCGAGTACGCGCTGCTGCAGGGGGGTTAGTTCTGTGGACATTTGTTCAGAGTATACTGTACAGATGTTCAGCTGTCAAGGCCTAGGCTGTTTATGCAGGATTATATTGGATTTTTACGGAACCTCAAATATCAATGGAACCAATGAAACCCCCCAGTCGTAATGATGGGCATGGAAAATCCTCTCGCCAGGCTCTTGATAATATGTGCCTAATATGGCACATTTTGTGATACTCACCCTTCTTAAAACCCGTGAGTTCAAACGCTGGTACGAGTCATTGAATATCGTCGACCAGGTGAAAGTTGACGCTCGGTTGGACAACATGAAGGTTGGGGTTTTTAAGAACTCAAAAAGCCTCAAAGACGGACTTTTCGAGCTCAAGTGGCAAAACGGAATGCGCGTTTATTATTCGCGGAAAAAAAATTAAGGGCGCGGATCTAATTGTGTTATGGGGTGGATTTAAGGGAACGCAGACAAAGGATATTAAGAAAGCCTGTCAAATCAAATTGAGGTATGAAGATGAGTTTAAAGAAAAAAAAAGCCAGTAAACCCCGTCTCTATAACCACGACACCTCTCTCACCCTGGCAAACCCCAAACACGTCTTCAAAGCGTTTACGGAGTGCTTGAAAGACGGTGATCACGAAGCCGCGTTGGAAATTTTGGCAGCCAGCCTGCGGCATCTAAATAAGACAAAACTCGCCAAGCATTACAACATCCCAAGAAGGACCGCCTACAACATGCTTCAAAAGAAATCGGTGCCAGGATTGGATTTAGTCGCGAAGGTCTGTCACGCCATTAAGTCGGAAGCAGCCGCTTAATCAAGGGACTATTTCGCGACGGCAGCGAGTTTCTTTTTAGGCCGCATGACGCTGCCTTCAATGCCCAGGATTAGCGGGCCCAGCAGGTCGTTGGAGGCCTGAGGGGCGTAGATTTGCGCCAGCACGATTGCGGAGCCGAGCGTCGAAACGATCCCGTTCATCATCCAGCGAATATCAAGACCCACAACCGCGGCGTAAAAATGCAGGAGGCTGCCGACGAGGACAAGCAGCTTCGACAGCGGTGAAATTCCCTCCGGGATGTGCCGCTCGGTATTCCAACTGTGATAGCTCTGGCTGATCTGCGGATAGTTCAGTACCCACAACAGCGCGACTGCGCCCGCAAACACGAGGTTGAGCCAGGCCGTGAGCGACAGGAAGGCCTGGGCCGCCATCGGCACGAGCAGCAACGCGGTGAGCGCGGCAGTTAAAGCGGTCTTCTTTAGATCGGACGCGTCCCGGCGGTAATAGAGGATCTGAGCTACAACGATCGCGCTTTGTGCGACGCCAAGCAGGTTGACGAAATTCCACCAAAAAATGGGCGTGGACATGTCGTGCAGCACTGCGCCGGCAAGCAGGGCCTGGCCGATGGAGACGGCCGAAAGCAGGCAAGCTGCTGAGAACCAAATCAGGAAGCTTGAGATCGCGAGGTCATGAATCCCTTTTTCTTTAAGCCGAAAATTTAGAACGATCTGCGGCAGCCCAATCGCGCCCAGCATGAGACTGCCTATCGCCGCTGCGACTCCGGCGTAAGACGTCAAAAGTGGTGAGGCCGCCAGCAGGCAAGCCGCCATTAAGAGGAGGAGGGAGTGCCTAGTCAACCGCCAGCGCACTCAAACCCCGCTGCACCGCCTCACGGGCACCGATCCGGTCGTACCATCTTTTTAAGTTGGGGTATTTACTCCAGTCGATGTCGAGCCAATTGTGGCGGACAATCCATGGGTAGATGCTGATGTCGGCCAGTGAATAATCGCCGGCAAAATAATCTTTATTGGCCACCCGGGTGTCCATTACCTTATAAAGCCGTTGGGCTTCAGTCATATAGCGATCGATGCCGTAGGAAACTTTTTCTTTAGCGTATTTATAAAAGTGCAGCGCCTGGCCCAACTGTGGGCCGACCCCACCCATTTGGAACATCAACCATTCCATGACCTGGGTGCGCGCGCGCCAATCCTGGGGCAAGAGGTCGCTTTTGGTTTTTTCCGCCAGATAAATGAGGATCGCGCCGGATTCAAAAACGCTGATAGGCTTACCGTCCGGTCCTTCGGTATCAACGATGGCTGGGATTTTCCCGTTTGGGTTGAGTTTTAAAAAGTCAGGTTTAAATTGATCTCCCTCACTGATGTTAATGGGGTGGTAGTTGTAGGTGAGGCCGAGCTCCTCAAGCAGAATGGAAATTTTGCGGCCGTTGCTGGTATTCCACGCGTACAGTTCGATCATTTTACAGTCCCTGGCTATATTTTACGATTGAGTCGTCCATAACTATAACCCCGAGAACCCTGGATAAGTTCCCAGTGTTTTTTCCAGGCTGAAAGACAGTCTACCTCTACCCAAAGGACTCACGATCGGAGGCCTAAAAGGTTGGCATAATAATCCTCGAGCTGAAGGTCGGTTGGAAACTGTGACATCAAAACACCCGTACGTAATGATAATTTTCAATAAGATGGCTGCGTCTGCGATCACGGCAGCCTTTCTTATTACAGCCCCCGGTCTTCCTTGTTACCGGGCTTTAGCGTCCGGCATGCCCCTTGGAAATTTCAAGGTAAACATGAATATTCGGCAAGTGGGTCAGATAGGCCAATCCGGAAATATCGTTGCTCACACCGCTGCTTTTGATTTGAACGCAATAGGCAGCGGCATTGATCTTCAGAGTTCCTCGATTTGGACAACTCTTACCCTTGGGACTTGGATTAACAACGATGCCGTGACCTTGCCGACACCCGTTGCCATCGTCCCGAAAACCTTGTCAGTCGACCTCTCTGAGGCAGCATATCCGGGGATCGGTTCCGGCAGGACCCAATCGGTTGGAGGGCGGGAGAAACAAAATACAGGTACTGTCGGGCATCTTGAGAGTTTTACAAAGGGCATCGAGGTTTCACTTTCGAAGAATAAGGGAGGTTTTGAAAATAGCCTGACTGAGATGTCGGCAGTCCTTCATAACTTTTGGAGTGGGTCGAGGACTAGGACGACGGAGACCTTGCCTGCGGTCTCCGCTCGAGCTTCTTTTGGGTCTAACAAGCGTCCTTCCGGAGACCGAGACGCCCATGAGGTTTCTTCCCCTTATTCTATTTTCGATCAAATCTTAAAAACACGCCAAGAAGGAAAAGTGCCTTATGTGGTTATTGATTTTGACGACACTCTTTCCCAAACAGCACCCAGGTATATAGCCACGATACGGGCCATGAACAAACGGTTTGATCTCGGGATTGATGCGGATGGGAATAATCCTATAAGTCCTTTGAGTATTCAATATGCAAGTTCTTTTAATGGGACCATGAAAAGAACTTTAGAGTCTCTAGGTGTTCCCTCGGAACGCATCTCTGAAATATACACCCCGGAAGCTGATGGCAAGGTGCCGGCTGAGCAGCTGTTTTCCAAAGTGTTTTTTGATCCTAAACGAGTGTCGCAGGATTTTTTATATCCGGGGGCAAGATTTTTCTTCAGTAATCTTTTATCCCTCATGCACACGATTGGCGGCAAGGTTATGGTCGCTTCCGGTCGAGAAGATAAATATAAAGAGATGACAAAAGCGTCACTTATCTATTCTGGAATTCCGGAATCATTGCTCGAGGGGAAGCATATTGTTTGGTCTTTAGACCCTACGAAAACAGACTCTGTCGAATCCGAAGTTCATTTGGATTTCCACCATAATAAGGGAGCATACATCGATCAAATTCATGAGGACCCTAATGCAGACGTTGTCGCCATTTTGGATAATGAATTTAGAAACATAATTCAGTTTGTTAATCGTGTTTCTCCGGAGAGGATCTTTTATTTTCGGCGCGTAGATGCAACGTGGAGTGATACCGAATTTGCTGATTATTTGCGCGGGTTGCAGAAAGACTTGGGGGGGCCGAGGTTAGGATTTACCTCTTTTAATTCCTTTTTGGTCCGACCGCATGAAGCGAGGCGAGTGAGAACTATCCTGCAATCGCAAGGAGCTCTCTATCTTAATCGCAAGGGACTTTCATCGCTTAAGGTTTCGGTTTCAACCATTGATCGTAGGAGGCCAAGGCATGGCTGGAAATATTAGCGAGGCCGAGCTCCTCGAGCAGAATGGAAATTTTGCGGCCTTTGCTGGTATTCCAGGCGTAGAGTTTGATCATTAAACCGCCTATTTCCCAAAAAGGCCCCGAATGCCCTTTCTGATCGCATCCTTCCCGATCTCCCTCCCCCATGTTTTCTTGGGAGCTTCATTGCCGGGCTCGGAATATTCTATTTCCTCTTCTTCAGCGGGTTCATATTCTTCTTCTTCTAGCGGCGCATCTGACGATTCATACTTATCCATTTCTTGAGCATGATCTTTAAATGCCGCTATGCCGGGCTGAATCTGGGTTTTATAGATTGAGAGACTGCTTTTAGTGAGGCGATAACCTTTAGGAGCTCGAAATATCGAATTTTTAAATAACTTCACGGCGATTCGTCTGATGGAGCCATTTGATTCTGTGGGGATCATCGCGGTTCCTAAACACGGGATCGGATTATACTTCGCCTTGCGTTTACGCTTTCTCGCGAATGCCTCGTAGTTCCTGCAAAATTCACGCACGACCGAAAGCTTGTTGCTTTTAAAAACCCATGTGCCTTGATAAGGATTGCCTTTTTGGTCGTAGCCGCGGTGGAAACGCCCTAGAAACCCGCTGAATTTTCTCGTTTGACCTGTGCGTTCAAGACGGACTATAACAGGAAGAAAATAACCCATTGTGTCGGTTAAATCGTCACCGGTAAGAGGTGTTTCATCAAGTTTGTCCACGGAGTATGTTTTCTTCTGTGGATCAATGGTGATCAATTGGTTTTTGTCTAATCGAATGATAATCGTCACCCATGTGGGATCTCCGGTTTTTTGAAAATCATTCTCAAGGTCCATTCGCAGCGCTTGGGGCGTGTAGTAGTGGAACATCCGGAGAAATTCGTGGTCCTCTGTCGCGTCTTCTCGATTATGTAGTTCAACCTTAACGCCCGCTTGGGCGCTCGCCGCTAAACATGCGGCGGAAACCACCGCGAGGCAGATAAAATCAATAAATTTCTTCATAAGGTTGTTTTAGAACTGCTGGCTCCTGCAATTTTAGTGTAGGCTCAATGTGGTCCTCGCGCCAGGTTTACGGTGTTTAACGCGATACTCTTGAAATTAGAATAGAACTCTAAGTAATTCCGCCAAAGGCCGGATACGTTAAGGAACGGATACGTTAAGGAGAGACGCTTATGTCTGAAAACAACAACCTATTTGAAATCGCAATCGTTGGATCCGGCGCGGCAGGCTCCATGGGGGCTTTGCGCGCGGTGCTTAACAACCTCGATACCGTCTGCTTCAAAGGCAGCCCCAAGACAATGAAATCGGCGCGCGCGACCTGGGTCGGGAAGGTTGAGAACATGCCGGTGCTTTTTGACAAACCCAAGGCGATATTCAGCAGCGCGCGGGAGGTCTTCGGCTGGATCCGCAAACAAGAACTGTGGAAGGAGAAACTCTTTGAGGTGGCTGACGCCGTCGAGTCTATCGAGGGGGAAAGGGGGAACTTTGTTCTTAAAACGTCGAAAGGTGACCTTTATAAGGCGAAACACGTCGTTATATGCACCGGGATCATGGATGTCCAGCCCAAGATTCAAGGAGACTTTACCAACATTTTTCCCTTCGCCAATGAAGGGCATGTCGAATACTGCATCCGTTGTGATGGCCACAAGACCAAAGGAAACCCCACCGCGGTCATCGGTCACCAGGAGGTTGCCGGCTGGATTGCCTCGCTGCTGATTGAGCGCTACGATTGCCCGAAGATGACAGTGTTGACCAACGGCAAACCTTTCGAGATGGCGAAGAATTCCGCTCTAAAGGAAAGGCTTGCGTGCTACAACATTGAGGTTATTGAGGAGCCGATTCTAAGGCTCCTCGGCGAACCCAAGGGTGAGGGGCTGACCGGCATTGAGCTCGAAGGCGGTGCGGTCGTCGAGTGCCGGATCGCGTTTGTGTCGCTGGGCACCATTGTGCACAACGGACTTGCGAAGTCGATCGGCTGCCAGGTGGACGGGCGAGGATACGTCGTGACCAACAAGCAAGGGGAAACAACGGTCCCCGGTATTTTCGCCGGCGGGGACCTGCGCGCCAACACGAAAAAGCAGATTTATACGTCCTGGGACGTGACCGTGGACGCTATAGACGCGATCGACGGTTATGTGCGCGAAGAGCGCCGGAATCAGCGCATAAAAAACTGCAAGGCCGATGTTAAGGAGTTGTCGGGCGCCTTGATGGGCTGATTTTTCGAGCTAAAATTCGCTTGAGAGTGCGTGACTATCATCACAGCGGCCGAAAACCGGCTCTTGTGATGAATTGCAAATTCTCCATATAAAAAAGCTATTTTTTTCGATCTCACGAACGCCGAAATCCAATGTAACATCAATGTTGCACAGTGTGACCATAGTAGTAATGGTAATCGCGAGCTTTGCCTGTTACGTAATCCCTGAAGGACGATAACCGGCACACCGAAGCGCAAGCTTTGGGTCGCAAAGCCAAGGAGCGAGTCGCATCATCGTTCGCCGGGCTACCGAAACCATCACGACGCCAATTAGCGGCGCCGGGGAAAAGGTAGCCAAATGCCGAGAAACCAAACCGCCGCTTTCCTTCTTACCTTCGCGCTCTTCTTTGCGCTCCCCGTTCAAGCCGAACACGCCTCCAAAACCGAAGACCCTCACGTGGGCCAGTCACATGCGACCCGGGGCAGCCAACAGGAAAAAGAACTCACCGAAAAACGCTCCATCAAAACGCCCGCGCCAGCCGCCGCAAAACTTCCGGCCACTGCCGAGGTTCGCAAGACCCTTATAAAGG
>NVTF01000077.1 GCA_002401485.1 Elusimicrobiota bacterium
GAAGCACCTGCAGTCCAACCGCCGCATAGAACAACCCTTGCAGACCTAAAAGCGGAAGCAGCCAAAGGCCGGCCGCCGCGGTTCCCAGTACATTGCCAACCGCGTTCCATGAAAACACCGCTCCCACGCGAGTGCCCGTTTCCTTCGGGTCGCGCACTGCCGCTTTCGCCGCTAATGGAGGCACCATTCCGAAGCAGGCCGCGGGGATAAACATCAAGGTGAAGCTGATGAAAAACTTGCCGGTCTCGTACACCATGAACAAGCCCTTGCGGTTTTCGATGAAGGTGTCGAGCCATATGGGGAGAAAGGCGAGACGCTCATAAAAAGGGAAGGTCACCATGAGCGCCGCTGCGGATACGACCTGGACGACGATGAGAGCGCGCAGGGGGGCAACCCGTTCAAATCGCGGACGCCCGATCAACCAGGCCCCGGCCCCGACCCCCGCGATAAACGCCGCGAGCATTCCGGCAAAGGAATAGACCGTCGAGCCGTAAATGAGTGCGAGCATGCGAATCCATGCTATTTCCAACGCCAGGGAAATAAATCCCGATGCCGCGGCCACCGCATAAAATAAGCGGCGGGGAGGCAGCGACGATTCGCGGTAGGGGGTTTTCTCCGGCGGCGGAGCACTGGCCAAGCGCCATGCCGCCGCAGCGATTAGGGCGTTGACGAGGGCGGCCGTGTATACGGATCCATCGAGACCGAGCCGTGGGATCAGGACAAAAGCGGCGCATAACGAGCCCCACGCCGCGCCGATGCTGTTGAGAAAATATAGATTGGCCACCGCGCCGCACCGGCTCAAAGCGGGCAAGGTTCCTCCCATCAGCGCGGCCGCAGCCGGGATTACCAGCAGGCCCCATTTCGATCCGAGCAGCAGTGGAGACGCTACTCCCAAAGTGGCGATCGCCAGTTCGAGTTGAGCGTAAAAACGAAGCGGATTTTTAATCTGATCCGCGACGCGGCCCAATACGGCATAACCGATCGCCATGCCACCGAGGAAGGTTCCCAGCACGAAGGTATGCGCCGCCGCGGTGGACCCGAGCGTGAGTGCGAGATATTTCGCCCAGACGACTTCGTAGACGAGGCCGGTCCAGCCGGAGAGGAAAAAGAGGGCTCGGAGGGTGAGGGGCATTCGGTTTTAAGGGTAGCGGTGATTAGGGGACAGGTCCAGTGCATTCGCTTTTGAACCAAAAGCTAAATGCATAGTACCTGTCCCCATGGTAGAATGTACTTATGGCAATGCGGATTATTGCGGGCACAGCCCGCGGGCGTCAAATTATCTCCGTCTCCACCAAGATCATGGTGAAGCCCATCTCCGGGCGCATGCGCCAATCCCTGTTCGACATCCTGCGACCGAAGGTGACCGGGAGTCATTTTCTCGATCTCTTCGCCGGCACCGGCGCGGTGGGCCTGGAAGCCTTGAGTCGCGGCGCGGGCCGGGTGGTCTTCTGTGAAAAAGACACGCGCTGCATGAAAACCATCGAGAAGAATCTTGTGAAATTTAATTGGCAGGATCGCGGCAAACCGTTTCGCGCCGATGTTACCGAGCCGCTTTCCTGGGTGCCGTTTCGAAGCGGGATCGAGGAGTTTGATCTCGTTTTTATGGGGCCGCCGTACCGGACGCAAGATAACACCCCGTTGGCGTTGACCAACCCCGTTTTGCAGCGCATCGCGCAGGCGAAGTTTCTCGCGGACGGGGCGTGGGTGATCGCCCAGCATCACAACAAAGAAAAGCCGGGAGACGTGCCGGGGCTGGAGCAATTCCGCCAAGAAAAATACGGCGATACGCTCATCTCCTTTTATAAACAAGCGTGAGCTGGATTCCAGAGTGGTTGGAGAAAAACCCCGCGCCGAAAAAACAGGCCCGCCCGGTCGGCGTCGAGATCAGTTATTCGCAATTGCGCTGCTACCTCGAATGTCCGTGGCAATTCAAACTCCGTTATAAAGACCGCTGGCGCTCCGCACACACCCCGGCGTCCTCCTTAGGGGTCTCGATTCACCGGACTCTCGAGGCCTATCATCGAAGCCACGGTGCTTCCTTGGATGAACTGCAGCAGGCGTATGAAGAATGCTGGGTGCATGAAGGATTCCCGGATCCGGCGACCCAGATGGAATGGTACCGGAAGGGGGAGGACATCCTCGAAAAATTCTTTGAGGCGGAAAAAGAGTGTGAGTCGTCGATTGAATACCTTGAGCGGGAATTCTTTTTCCCATTAGGTCCCCACATGGTGCGCGGCATTGTGGACCGTATCGACAAACGCCCCGATGGAACGCTCGAAGTCATCGACTACAAGAGTCACCTCGATGTAAAAACCGAGGATGAGGTGAAAACAAATCTTCAGCTCTTAATTTACGGGCTGGGCGCTCAGGAAGGCATGGGTGTCGAACCGTCCTGGCTTTCGTTGTATTACGTCGCGCTGGGCAAGAAGGTGACGGTTGGGTACAACCGTGAGGCGGCTGAGGAGGTGCTGCAGTTGTTGGAGCGGGTGGCGGATTGCATCGCGCTGGGGAAGAAGTTTCCCGCGGAACCATCTTTTTGCGTGTCGTGCGGCCTTAACGATCGCTGCACGATGGCCGTACTTTAAGTGACGACCTTATTCTTTCCGGAATTTTTCGCTTCGTAGAGTTTTTTGTCGGCGTCATCCACAAGGCGCAAGGCATCGACCTTCCCGCGTCCTTCAAAGGTCGCCACCCCGACGCTGACGGTGACCCGAACACCGTGCTTGTCATCGGAGATCATTGCGCGCGCGATGGATTTTCGAATTCGCTCCGCGACGGTTCGCGCCACTTCGGCAGCCGCGCCCGGCATCACCACCATGAACTCCTCGCCGCCATAGCGCCCGAGAATGTCTCCATCGCGGATGCTCATGTTCACGGTTTCGGTGATTTCCTTGAGCACCCGGTCTCCGAAAAGATGGCCTTGGGTGTCGTTGATTTTCTTGAAGTCATCGAGGTCGATCATGACAACCGAGAGGGGCAAGGCGTGGCGAATGGAATTCTCGAGTTCGAGGGCGATCGATTCCTGCAGGTAGGCGTGAGAATACGCGCCGGTCAATCCATCGGTGACGGAACGAATATGAAGATCTTCCACCCGTTCACGCAGAGAGTGATTGTGAATGCGTTGGCTTTCACTCGTCAGGCCGACTACGTAGCCGAATAAAATGAAGGTGATGGTCGAACCGATCAGCATGTAAATGTAAAAGACAGCGTTGTAGGAAAGTTCGCTGGTCGCCCACAGCATTTTAAGAACAGGGTCGGCTTGCAGAAAGCGCAAAAGAAAAGCCCCGACCGGAGTGAGCATGCCCAGTCCCAACCCTATTAAGGGATAAATGACCGTGTGCGGTATTTTCCACCAAGGTCCATCGATCCCCTGCGGGGGGGCCGGTGTGTGGCGTCGTTCGCCTGCCATTGAGGGAGTTTATAACTTAAAAATTTTTTCTTCACTGAATTAACGGCATTCTCGCGACAAAAATCATCTAAAGTGCGGCACGCCGGACCCGCGCTGCATCTGGAGCGGGAGTAATTTGGGCCCAGATTCCATCTAGGTCTTTTGGTCTTTAGGATAGGCCCTTCGGCACTGAAATGTCGAGGGGCCTATCCTTATAATAGGGGTATGAGAAAGATTCGGTGGGCCCTCTTGGCGATCCTGATCTCCCCGGTGATGGCCGGCGCGAATACAGGACTGGCTGAAGAGGTTTCCAACGGCCGCATCCGTTTTGATTCAGGCCGTGCGGTTGGAGTCCAGACAGACGCCGCCGCGGCTGTTGCCATCCCCGAAGAAGAAGAATTTGTCGAAGTATCGTTTGTCCGGCCCACAGCCGTAGACGGCCAAGGCACCGAGGCAGACCCCATTCCAACCCCGCGCCGCTCCCGCGCCCGCGGTTTAAGCGCAAATTACACGATCCCCGCCGTCCCGATCCGCCCCAAGGGCATCCTGATTCTCGGCATACTCGCCACAATCGCCACGTCCCTAACCGCCGGCGGCCTCCTCACCGAGTCCTAAACGCAACAAACGCACGCGGTGCCTGGCACCTCCCCCTAGAAGAGGAACATCGCGCGAATGCTGCCGCCGTCCCAGTGGTTGGAGGTTAGTTCGTCGATGTCGAAGGTTGCGTAAATGCCTATTTTGGCGGAGGGGCCGAAGAGGAGGTCGATGCCGGTGCCGATTTTGGCTTCGATGAGGGTTTCGAGCTCTTCGGCAGTAGTGGCCGCAAAGCGGGAACGGCGGTTTTCACCGGTGCTGAGGAAAAACGCGAGTTCCGAAACCGACCAATCATTGAGGGTGCGGCGCCAACGGGCATGAGGGCCCCATTCCCAGCGTTTGCGGCGGCTGGATTTGGCAATTTGATTCTTGAAATCCGATCGACCGCCGCGAACAAAAAAGCCCATACCGGCTTCCAGGCGGTCCCTATGCGACAATGCGGTCTCGAAGGCGGCACCCAGGCGATGCACGCGCCGGTGATGGTCCTGGGAATCTCCGGCGGCATCCGGAACGAAGTCTTCGGCCTCTCGTTTGAATTCGTAGCCGTAGTCTAATTTCCAGCTCCAGTCGTCGGAGGCGTAGCGCTGCCATTGGAGCACAAAACTCGTTTTGCGGTAGCGGTAGGTACGGCCTTCGTCCGGGTAAAGCCGGATCAGGGGTGTGTCGAATTCGGCTGAGGCGCTGAAACTGTCATCTCCGGGGGAGTAAACGGCGTTAAAATCAAAGGTTGCGGGTTTTCGCGCATACGATTGCGTTATGACTCCACGTTGGTTGAAATTGAAATCGACGGCGTTGACCCTGGCGGCGAAGTACCAATCCGGGATGGGTTCGTAGGCCAGCTTAAAACCGATATCGGCATCCTGTTTGGCGAATTTGGGTTCTCCGAAGATGCCGGCCGTGAGGCCGCCTCCGAGCTTGAAGTCAAATGCCACCCAATTAAACAGCGATTCCCCGTCCTTGGTCCCTAGGTGATCCAGCGTATACGCAAAACTAATGCGATCGGTCAGTGTTTTCCCGAATTGCAAACGCTGATCGATTAAGAGATCGCAGCAATCGAGGCTGGAACCGTTAATGAAATATTTGGCTCCCTCGTATTGGGAGAATTCCCGCTCCCATTGCATCGGTGCGGAGAAGCTTCTCAGGTCTAAAAAATATTCACGGTCAAAATGAATCTCGGCGTCTATGCGGTCCGGTTCGCTGTCGTCAAAGACAGCATAAACCGGAGCGGTGAAAACCAGAAATGCCATCAGCGTCCCCAAAGGCCGCATGATCATGCGTATTCGTCCGGGTTGGCGGCCCAGAGCACGGCGGTTTTCCCGCGATCATCACGTTCGAGTCCGATGACCCCTGCGGGACGGAGTTCGAAGTATAGGCCGGTTAGGTAATTGGCCGCCTCCCCGATTTGAGGCTGATGTCCGATCAGCAGCACTTCGGTCACATAGCTGTAATCTTCGGTGAGCCTGCGAATGAGGGTCATGCCGTCCACTTGATTGGCCAAGGGTTCAAAGTTTTCCGGGTCGCCATTGAGGACCGTGGCGACCTCCGCCGCGGTTTGCTGCGCACGTATCAAGGGACTCACCAGGATTTTTGCGGGCGCACCGCCATTCTTGGCGATATAGCTGGCGGCCTTGCGCGCGTTTTTGCGGCCTAAATCCGAAAGGGGGCGATCGAAGTCTTTATCCACGCCGGCCTCTTTTGCGGAAGGGGCGGCGCCGTGCCGCATGAGGTAGATTCTCACAATGAAATCTTATCAAAAAGATAGAATTCAATCCTGCATGACCGACGACGCCGTTAACGACCATTTCGACCACCTCGCTGAACTTCTTGAGATAGAGCGCAAGGCTGAGGTTGAGGAAAACCGGCGCCGGTTGGATAATTTGCCCCTAGCGGTGCGTGAATCCCTGGGCAAAACAGTCACCCGGCTCACTATTGACGGCATTGATGAAGGCATGGGCGGCTACCCCCGGGTCCACCTCTCCCGCGTGGCGCGGGATGAGCCCTTGGCTCCTTTTCATGGTATGAATCAGGGGGACAATGTTCGTTTGACCTTCCCGGAGGGCACCCAGCCGGCATTCGTGGACGGCACCCTGGACCAGGTGGAAGGCTACCGTGTGGCGATTGCGGTGGATGTTCGCATGCCCGAATCCATGCCCAGCGGCCGCTGTTTTGTCGATCTTCTGGGTTCCGACGCGACTCATCGCCGCATGATGAAGGCCCTGCAGCAGGCCGCGCGCTCCAAACTACCGGAACATACGCGTTTGCGGGCGGTCTTACACGGTTTATCTGTTCCGATGGCGAAGGGTCCTGAGGATCTCGGATTTTTTAACGACGCGCTCAATTCCTGGCAGAAAGATGCGGTGGTGGGGGCGCACGCGGCGGAAGATGTGTTTGTGGTGCACGGTCCTCCCGGCACGGGCAAAACAACGGTGCTGGTTGAAATCATTCGCCAGGCCGCGGCCAAGGGTCTGAGAATATTGGCTACCGCTCCTTCCAACGTCGCGGTCGACAACATGCTGGAAAAACTTTTGGACTCAGAAGGGGGGGAACCCCTGCGCATTGTCCGTTTGGGTCATCCTGCCCGAACCCTGGAGAGTCTTCGTCACGCGACGCTCCGGGCTCAAACGGCCGAGGACGATCAATACGAACAGATCCAGGAAATGAGTGCTTGGCGTGTCCGCCTCCAGAAAAAACTGGCGCGGTCTGGACGCGGGGCTTTAACCGGTGATGATTATCGCTTCGCCAAACGCGAATCCCAGCAGCTCTGGAAGGACGCCAAGAAATTAGAATTGGTGATTTCCCGTCGTATTGCGGCGTCGGCGCAGATCGTTTTATCGACGCATGGCGGGATCTCTCAACAGTTTGCGCGCGGCATCTTTGATCTGGTTGTTTTGGACGAGGCGTCTCAGGCGACGGAACCGTTGTCCTGGATCCCGCTTCTTAAGGGCACGAAGGTTGTGTTTGCGGGCGACTCCTGCCAGCTTCCTCCTACCCTGCACTCGCGCGACGCGGCCAATCGCGGCTTAGGGATTACTTTATTTGAACGTCTGCAGAAGCTCCTTCCTGAGGGCATGCAGACGATGCTTCGCGTCCAATACCGCATGCATGAAGCGATCATGGGGTTTTCCTCCAAACAATTTTATTCCAACAAGTTAATCGCCGATGATTCGGTGAAGGGGCATCTGGCGCATGAGTTGGAGGGGGTTGCTTCAGGGGACCTGACGTCTAAGCCGTTGATTTTTATCGACACTGCGGGGACTGGGTGGGAAGAACACTTAAACGAGATGCTGCAGAGTCGGGAGAACGCGGGCGAAGTCGAGCTGGTTCTTAAGATTGTTCATTCCTTGCTGGATGCGGGTATTGCCGCTTGCGACTTGGCGATTTTAACTCCCTACATGGCGCAGGTGAAAAAATTTAAGGCGGCTCTTTCTATTCCGGGTCTCGAGATCGGCACTGTCGACGGGTTTCAGGGACGCGAGAAAGAGGTGACGGTGCTGTCGCTGGTTCGCTCCAATGAAAAGGGCGAGGTGGGTTTTCTTTCCGATACTCGGCGGATGAATGTGGCGGTGACTCGCGCGCGGCGGCTGTCGGTGATTGTCGGCGACAGTGTGACGATTTCCAACCACTCGTTTTATCGTGAGTTTTTGGACTTTATTGCTGAGCATGGGGAGCATCGCTCGGCGTACGAATTCTGATCCTCGGAGTTCGTTTTCTTTTTATTTTTATTGAGTTTTATTGTTTTGGGATCTTTTGTTGTAGAGTGAGTGTCAGGGGGAAATCTATGTCTATATAGTTGGGGTTGGGTTAGGCGTTTTTTGGGATGGTTTTTGTTGTTTTGTGCGTGTCTTATAGGAGATGGGGTGATGAAGAATTTTATTAAGCGGCTGGAGGCGGCCCAAGGACGGTCCGAGTTTGTAATTGCGGTGATGTGTGATATACGGGGGTTCTCAAAATTTAGCTCTGTTCATGAGTCTCCTGATTTGGCGATGTTCATTAAGCGGTTTTATCTCAAGTTGCTGCGGGTTTATTTTCGGGATGCTGTTTTTGCCAAGCCGACTGGGGATGGGCTCCTCATTATCTATCGTTACTCTGAAAATTTGTTGGATGAAGTTTCTAGGACTGTTATCTCCCAGTGTTTTAAGGCTCTGAAAGATTTCCCGACTATGTTCAAGGATGATCCGATGGTCAACTTTAAGACGCCATCGAGTTTGGGGTTTGGGATCGCGCGCGGTACGACTTGCTGTCTCTATTCCAAGAGACACATCATCGATTATTCTGGCCAGCTCCTCAATCTTGCTGCTCGTCTTAATGATATCGCACGGCCGCGGGGCATTGTTCTTGACGGGGCTTATTCTACTGCTGTGATCCCGCGGGAGTTTCGGAGTCGGTTTTTTCAGCGGCATGTTTATTTGAGAAGTATCGCTGAAGAAACCGCTCGTGAGGTGTTTTGTTCTAAGGGTGTTGTTTTGCCTCCTTACGCTACGACGCCGCTTGCTAATTACTCTTGGTCTATTGATGAGAGGGAGTTTCGGGTCTCTGAGTTGAAGAAGTTGAAGGGTTCGTACCTCATGAGTCTGAAAGATGAGGCGATCTCTATGGAGAAGGCGAAGCTGCAGTTTATTTATCCAGACACAGCGTTGCCTGGGTACTCGTTTATTCAGACTTATCTTGCTTTTAAGTATTACAAGGACGCTAATGGAGCGCACTTGGATGTGGATACTTCTTTGGCTCGGGCGCTTGTTTCTGGGAAGGGGTTTTCCCCGGGGCAGAGGGTGCGCTTTGAGTTTCAGTATGTTCCTAAGAGGAAGAAAAAGAAGCGGGTGGGTGTTTAGGAGGGAGGGGGTCTAGGCCCTTATGCCCAGAAAAGTAGAGACCCTGTTTTTGAGTTGTTTGGGTCAAAAGACATCTGCAAAAATCTCGGGGGACTGTTATCCTATGACTGGGAGTTTTGAGGATTCAAAGACGTGAACGCCATGATTGCGAACAAGCAGAACAAAATCAGAATTGCCAAGAAAGCCATCGCGTCTGCGATTGCGGCGGCCCTTCTTATCACAGCTCCCGGACTCCCTTGCTACCAGGCTTTTGCGTTCCGTATGGCACCCGGCAAAGTCAAGGTCAACACAAACATCAGACACATGGAACGAATCGGCCAAGCGGGCAATGTGGTCGCCCCCACCCCCTTTCTGAATTTAGGTGTTGGCGTCATGGGAAATGACATTAGCTTTCATGGTTCCTTGGTTGAGACCAATCCTACGGCTGGTGTCGTCAGCAAGGACGCCGTCGTCTCTGCCCGAAAGGATATAGCGGTTTCGCCAAAAGCCGTCGCCATCGTGGGGAAAACGCGGGGCGAGCGAAAGATCACCACCGTAGCGCGACTTGCGAATTTGGCTGACGACATCGCAATATCACCCTCGAAGAATGCGGGAGCTATGAAGAAGGGCCTGACGGGGATGTCGGCGGCCCTGCACAGATTTTGGGACAGGGGGCGAGAGGAGCAGGCGGCAACGGTCCTGCCCGTGGCTGAGGCCGACACCGTCGCAAGTATCCATCAGGAACTCAAGCCTGCCTCTCTCAGGCGGGCTGAAGAGACGGGAGAACGGGTTGGGCAGGAAGTTCCCAACCCTGAGCGAGAATCAGCGAAAGGGCGCGAGCGCGGTCGATCGAATCCGTTCGCTAGATTGGCCTACGGGGCACTGGCATTCTTGGGCGCTACGTTCGGCATGCCCACCACTGCGGCTTGGGCCGCTCCGGATGCGGGGGTCTCCGCCGTGCATCAGGCGGGGGGAGACGTCGTCTTGCTGGCCGGAGTCCTCCTGGTCGCTTTCCTTGTAATCCGGAGTGCGCGAAAGGACCGGAAGAGAGTCGCTCCTATCTCCGCGGCCGGCGAGGTGAAGCCTTTGGTCTTGCCGCGCGAGAGTTACAATGCATGGCTTCGGGCCAAGGCCTATTCCGGTTTCTCGTATTCGCTTTTTCAGGTCGGCGCGACTCAGGGACGGACATCCTATGTCCTCCTCGCGAGCGAACCGGACGAACCGGGGGTGAAGCGGTCCAATGAGGCATCCAGGGAAGCGGCTCTCCAGCTAAGCGACCTCGCGGATGTCTTCTTGTCCGAGAGTCCCGCCAGCGCGGACTTGACCTCCGGGGGCGGGCTCGCGGGCAAACCCTCGGCTATCGAATGGCTCTCCCGCAACAGATGGCTCGTGATCGATGGAATCGCGCGCTTAATGCCGATCGCGAGCATCTTCCTCCTAATGATCTTGGGGGTTGATTTCTCTACCTTCCTGACCGTCGGTGTCATCATGACCATCATCTCTTATGTCGTATTCCCAAACATCAAGACATCGTTTTTTACCCCTACCCAAGACGCCGAGATCCGAGGCAGCCTCCTCGAGCGGCGCGATACTACGGCGAAGAACAGACGGATTCTATATGGACTATCTCGGATCTTCGCTGGTGAGCAGCCGGCGGAGTTGACAGCGCTTGTGCTGCCTAACCGGCAGGCGTACGATCTTACCACAAGGCTCCAGCGGGACTATGGGGCGGCCAAGATCGACCTTCGGAATCTGAAGCCCGGGCCCTTTACCGGGAAAAAACAGCAAAATTAGTCCTGCCGAAGGGCCAATGGCCGGTGCAAACTCTCATGATGAGCGTAGAAAAACGACGGGACACGGCTATGCCGCGCCAAAATCGAGTTTTTCTACAGCTTCGTTAGGCTCCGAAAAGAATGCCTAAAGGTTAGCCAGCCGATCTTTGCCTCTTGCTTAAGCGTTACAGTTTCCGCGGTACGTGCGTGGGAACAAGGGCAAAAATCTCCCGGAGGTCCGGCTCGTGGGTTGCTTGAAATTGTGGAACTTGACCCAGAGGTATTTCGGAAATTGGCGCATGCCCAGACGTCTTAAACCTCAAACGGAGTCCAGGAAACGAAACATAACATTGAACTGCGCCTAGGCGCAGTTACATGGTTTCGATTTTTAACGAGTAATGGATAAACCAGACAGGAGCTAAAAAAGCTCAGTCTGCTTAGGAGCAGACTTCGGCACATTCTCACGCGACGGCTTAATATTGGCAGCCAGCAAGTGCCAAACCTTCCTTGTAGCATGCACATCCGCCATCGCATCATGCGCATCAAACTCAATGCCAAACTCAGCCGCCAACGTCCCCAACTTAAAATTCGGCGGATCAAAAACACCCCGCGTCTTAGAAGCAACAGCCAACGAAATCAGATCAGCAGGACGGGGATCCCACCAACTACCAAAAAACTTATCACCCATCTCTCTAAAGAAAGTCCGTAAAAACCGAACGTCAAAATCAGGATTCTGACCGATCCAAACCATCTTATCGGTCTTGTCATAACGATCGACATACTTCCCAAGAATCGTCATCAGCTTCTTATACCCCTCTTGTTTAGGGGGATAAGACCGCAGCTCTTCTTTAGTTTTCCCGGTAATTTCAAGCGCTTCCGGGCTCACCGTATCCCAGCGTTCAGGCCGGAAGGTGATATTCACCTCTTCAGCCACCTTGCCTTCTATTTCTATAAGGAAGGCCAGTTGGAACATCTCATTTTTGATTGGGTCCAGTCCGGTTGTTTCGGTGTCGGCGAAAAAGAGCTTCATATAAAACAAGGATAGCAATTCCCCAGGGGACCAAAAGACCTAAAAATAAGTAGGTCTTTTGGGTTGACCTAAACTTCCCCACTTGGTCTAATGGGGCAGATGGAAGTTAGCCGGTGGCCGTGCACTCTAACTGAGAGGTGGAATATGTCCTTGAAGTCCCTTAGCCTGATGGGCCTGAGCTTGCTGCTCATCCCCGCCCTAGTATCCGCGCAAGTAACCCCCGAAGTCATTTACGGCGACGATGATCGCCTCGATCTACATCAAGTCACCAGCCCCAAATTGTTAGCCATGGCCGATTCGACGGTTGCCCTGTTTCGAGGAAGCGGCGTATCGTCTGAAGGCGGACAGTCCTCACTTTCGTCGCGTAATTACGGAGACTCCTACAATCTCTGCAAAGACGAGCCGTTTAGAGATCAAGGAGCCGGTGCCTTTTGTTCAGGCTCCCTGGTGGGGGAAGACCTGATCATGACTGCCGGGCATTGTGTCCGTTCCCAGAGTTCTTGTGAAACCACGAAGTTCGTGTTCGGGTTTGGAATCAAGAACGAGGAAGCAGGCACGCCCGGCTCGGTGCCCTCCGCCGATGTCTACAGCTGCAAGGAGCTCCTAGGAAGCACCGTGCAGGGCGGAGGGCCCGATTGGGCTTTGATCCGGCTTGACCGCAAGGTAGTCGGTCACGCGCCGCTAAAGATCACGCGAGACGGAGTGCCGGCCAAGGGTACGCCGCTGGTGGTGATTGGACACCCGGCGGGACTGCCGACGAAAATCGCCGGCGGTGCCTATGTTCGCGACAACACGAAGACCGGTTACTTCATCGCCAACCTCGACACCTACGGAGGAAACTCCGGAAGTGCCGTGTTTAACGGACACTCCGGCCAGATCGAAGGCATCCTGGTTCGCGGAGAGACCGACTTTGTGTATGACCGCGCCAATAGCTGCCGGCGTTCCAAAGTCTGCAGCGATGAGGGATGTCGCGGCGAAGATGTTACCAACGTCGATGAAGTCGCGTCCTTGATTCCCAAGCGGGGCCCCGGTGCGGCGTTTAAGAAGCCCGAGTCCGTCTTCATGTCCCTCAGGGGAATGGCGGCGACGATCAAAGCGCTTCCTTAAGATTCGAGGAAGACAAAAAAGCCCGCCCCGAAATTAGGGGCGGGCTTTTTGTTTTCGTGATTAGAGTCGTACGTTGAGAGGCCCGCTGATGCCGTCGGGGGTCTCGTTGGAGTCGATCGGGAGACGTGTGCCTTTCGGCTGGAAGCTGTCTTTCGGCTTTTTGCCTGCTCCCTTACGTTGCTGCTTGGTGAACATCAGCCACGGCGCGGCGAGGCGAAGCGCGCCGGCAACGGTGGTAGCGATGGCTGCCACGGTGAGCATCGTTTGCAGCGGGACGTCGACCAGCAGGAAACCGTAGGCATAGGTCGAGGCGATGGCCGCGATGATGCTCAGAAACGAGCTCGCCGCCAAAACCTGATTCATCTGTTTAGAGCTGTAGGAGCCCAGATTCTTCTGATAAATGCCGACCATGGTGAGACCCACAAAGCCGCCGAGCAGGGTCTGCAGGCCGTAGAGACCCAAAACGGTGAGCACCGACGGGAAGTTTATCATGGCCCAGAACGCCGGCACCGACAGCGCCGCCAGGATGTAATAGGGAATGGTCAGTGCTTCTTCGGTCTTAAACCAGCGGCCTAAAAACTTATCCAAGGGTTTGGCGAATACGGCCGCCAGCGCCGTGCCGATGCTTGACGACGTGATCAGGAGCGCGAAGAGACCGCCCGGGGAATCGATAAAGAAACCCAAAAGGCCGCCGAGAGCGGAGGTCGCTCCCGGATCGGAGGCGAGAATCTGAGCCACGTATTGGGGAAGGGCGTTGAAAATCAGCGGATCGGTGAACAGCGACATCGCGAGGTTGATCAGGACCATGGTGCGCAGGAAACGATTGCTCCAGACGAGTTTAACGCCGCGCATCATTGATTTTCCGATGCCCTTAAGCGTCCCGAAGAATCCGGAGGTTCCGGCATCGACGCCCATCGCGTCATGGTCTCCGGTCATTTCGCTGACCGTTTTTTTCTTCGCGAGCATTTTAATGGAGGCGAAAATAAGACCGGCCACGCCGACTGTTGCCGCGTAAATGCCGTAGATGAGCGCGCCGCCGCCGCCGTCTTTCCCGAGAAGGGATCCGAGACCGAGAATCTGGCCGGCGATGAGGGGGGCGATGATCGCGATAATGGCCGTGACAAACGACCGCATCGAGTTGGCGGATTTACGTTCTTCCTTGGTGACTGTTTTATCACCCATGATGCGGGCCGAGGCCCCCGCCGACATGGTGGCCGCGATGCCCTGGAAGAAGGAGGCGCCCGCGATGAGGCCGAGAAGAATGTAGAGGGCGGTTTGGGCGCCGACGAGCCCTGTGCCGTAGAAAATGCCGAAAATGCCGCCGTACATTGCGGTTCGCGCCCAGGCGGAACGGACCATCCAGCGCCGGGGACCGTGGTCGCCGCGGGTGAAGAAGGGGAGCGCTAGATACCCGATGCCTTGGGCAGCCCAGTGAGCGATGCGGGCAAGGGCGCGGTTTTGGCGAACCGTCTCCGCTAATTGCTCCTTGGTGGTGGAGTCAAAGGCCCCCGCTTCGCGAAGCAGGTTGCCGGTGAAGGACTGCATGTAGAAGGGCAAGGCGACCATGTACATGTAGAAGCCGACCATGATCGATTGTTCCCCTAAAAACCAGCGCCAATAGGCTTTGTTGCGCTCGGGGTCTTTGAAGATTTTGAACTTGAAGATTTTTCTGAAACCCTTCGGGGCGGCGGCCTTCTTATTAGGGGAGGCCGGTTCGGCGTTGGGACGAAATGCCTCCGGGCGGGTTTCATCAGCTGCATTGAGGGCAATCGCTTTTGAATTGCCGAGTGCAGTGCCCACGGGGACGAGGTCGGCGGCCTCCGGACGGGCGGCGCTGAAACCGTTGGTAAGAATGGCAAATTGGCGTGAGGCTGCCGGGCGCGCGGAAGCGGCATTCAGTTTGGGCAGGTTGTTGGAGGCGGCGGTGACGCCCCGTGAAATCACGGCGACGTGTTTGGCGAAGATTTTTCGGGCGGGCGCTGCCGTGGGTGAAATCGTAATCCCTTTTTGTTGGATGGCGACCGCTGCTTGGGGGGCGGCTGTTGCTCCGGCGGTGGGGAGAACCGTCGCCTGGGGGATGATGATGGTGCTTGTGAGCCCCAGCGAGGTGATTGCCGGGGTTGCTCCAGGCACATGTGTGCCCTGCACTCCCATCAGCGCCGCTCCAGCGTTGCCAAACGCCGTCGGGAGCGACTGGGGGGCAATCCGGGTCACGGTACGGGCTGAAACCAAAGCCGGCTGGAGAGCGATGGCCAGCGCTAGCAGCGTAGGGAGCGACCTATTAAAGGGAAGCACGTGAGCATTAAACACCTTGCCCGCTTGACCGTATACGGACCTTCGGGGATAATGCGGAGTTCTTTGGACCTAATTGAGTTTAGGACCTATTTCCGATTTGAAATGCTATATACTGTGGTCATGAGCGCCACCTCAATCGACCGACCGCTTCGCGAGTTATCGTCGAATGATACCGCACGCTGCATTGTTCCCTCTCTTTCCCAATACCCGCATCAATGGTTATGGGACAGCTGTTTCCACGCGATTGTTCTCGCGCATCTTAAACCGGAAAACTCGGCTCGTGAAATCGAATCCCTTTTGGAGTCGCAATGGGACGACGGACGTGTCCCGCATATCGCATTCTCGTCTACGGTGCCGGTAGACCGTTACCGACCCAATAAACTGGATTGGAAAACCGGCCGCGACAGCTCGGGCATTATCCAGCCGCCGATCATAGCCTCGGCGGCGAAGACCGTTTTTCAGCGTACCGGAGATCTGGGATTTTTACGGCGGGTCTATCCAAAAATTGCGACCTTCCATCGGTGGATTCAGTCGACCCGGGATCCCCGCGAAACCGGACTGGTCGGCATTGTACATCCGTGGGAAAGCGGCATGGATAATTCGCCGTTGTGGGACGGACTGCGCGATGAATTTCTGAAGACGCTTACGATCGAACCCGAAATCCCGCCGCGCGTGGATACGCGCACGGTGCCTTCGGCGCAGCGGCCGACGGATGATGATTACCGGTATTATTGGAGCCTCATTGAAATTTTTCAGAAGGCCGAATGGGACGGCGTAAAAATGGCGGAGCGCTCTCCCTTCTTCGTCGCGGATGTAATGTTCAACAGTCTTTGGGCTAAGGCGAATGAAGATCTTTCTCAAATCGCGTGGCGGTTGGGCGAAAAAAGCGATTCCGCTGAATATCGCTTTAAAACGGCGAAAACTAAGCGGGCGATTCGGGACCGGTTGTGGTCCGCCAAAGAAAAGTTTTTCCTGTCGCTCGATTTGCGGACCGGTCGGGCGATCGAGGTGAAGTCCGTCGGCGGATTTGCTCCTCTGTATGCCCAAGCCGCCGGCGAGAGCATGATCGAATCCTTGGTCGACCATTTGCGCAACCCGCGGGAATTTCGGGGTGAGAGCGGTGTGCCGAGTGTTTCGTTCAGCGACCCAACGTTTAACCCCGAATGCTATTGGCGCGGGCCGGTTTGGATAAATTTGCAATGGATGATCGTGAATGGCTTGATTCGGTCTCAGAAATTCGATTTGGCGTCGGACCTCTCCGCACGATCTCAGAATTTAGTCGCCGAACAGGGCTACTGGGAGTATTACGACCCCTTTAACGGCAAAGGCCTCGGAGCGTCTCATTTTTCCTGGAGCACGCTCGCTGATATTCTGGATCCATTCCAGCCCATTGCGAATTTTAAGGGCGGAACCTTCGTTTTAGATGCGGCGGAAATTTCCACCGAGGAAGACCTGGGAGTCCTGTATGGAAATCCGAAGGTGCAAACCGAACCGATCGAGGAGGACCAGATCCGTTCGTCGTCGTCTTATGTGGTCGGGCGTATTCTCAATCGTATACGCCGGGAAATCGCCGCGCGCAAGAATCGGCGGCATCCGAAGGCCGACCGACTGGTAAAGGCCGCTCATTCTTTAAAAGGATTGATTGAGAGCCAGCGTCCTGCGGAAGGCACACGACGTTTTGCAGATCTCGCCTGTCTCGCGGGGGAGGTGTACTTTTCCGGTTTGGGCTATAAGGTCGAGGTCCGATCGAAGAATGTCTTTCATCCGTACCTTCTGGTTACGGATGCCTTGGGAGAAGAGCGAGTCATCGATTTGTGCGCCGACATTTTTTGGAATGACCCCTATTCGAGGACCTTGCTCCATTTGGAAAGGCAGTCGCGGCGCATGAAGGATGAAATCGCGTCCGAGACTCCTTCCTGGATGCGGCTTGAGGAAGGGTATTTGGATACCCAGGTAGCCGTCCAGCGCTGCATGCGGAGAATTAATGTCGCCCGTTTGAGCCTCTGGGAAGTGAAGGTTCTTCATAGAACCATCGCCGCACACGCTAAGCCCGTCGAGAAAGTCCTGCTTCTCGCATTGCCCTCCTCTTCCGGGTTCCTCAAAACATACTCACAATGGCTTGGGGACCTCGAAAAAGCATTACTCTAGTTTGTATTATTCGGGTATGAGCCCGAGCATCCAAGATACCGAAACCCCTGCCATCGAAACGCGCATCGACGCCTCCAGCGTCGATTACCGGGATAACCAGAAATACCACCAGGAATTGCTTGACGATCTGCACGCCAAGATCAAGATCGTGCACGCGGGAGGTTCTGAGCGCGCCGTGGCGCTGCATAAAAAACGCGGCAAGATAACGGTTCGGGACCGTATTGAACTTCTCCTGGATGAGGGGGAGGAATTTCTGGAGTTCTCGGCGCTCGCGGCCAACGGAATGTATGACGATGCCGTGCCCTCGGCGGGAATCGTCACGGGCCTGGGAGTGGTGTCGGGGAGGCGCTGCATCATCGTCGCCAACGACGCAACGGTGAAAGGGGGGACGTATTACCCGGAAACGATTAAGAAGCATCTTCGCGCTCAGGAAATCGCGATGGAAAATCATCTTCCGTGTTTGTATCTGGTGGATTCCGGCGGGGTGTTTCTTCCGAAGCAGGCCGAGGTATTTCCCGACAAGGAGCATTTCGGGCGATTTTTCTACAACCAGGCCCAAATGTCGGGCAGAGGCATCCCTCAAATCGCCGTGGTGATGGGCATGTGCACCGCAGGCGGCGCTTATGTGCCGGCCATGGCTGATGAATGCATCATCGTGCGGGGAACGGGAACCATTTACCTCGGCGGTCCGCCGCTGGTGAAAGCGGCTACAGGGGAAGAGTGCAACGCCGATGATTTGGGCGGGGCCGATATGCACAGCCGGATTTCCGGAGTGACCGACCATCTCGTGGATAATGACGAGGATGCGATCGCCCTTTGCCGGCAGATCGTTGAAAATCTCAATATCGGGCGCTTTGAAAAAAACGAAAACGTCGAAGCTCCGTTGTATGACCCTTTGGAACTCTACGGGGTGGTCAATCGCGACCTTCGCCGCCCGGGCGATGTGAGAGAAGTCATCGCTCGCATTGTAGACGGAAGCCGGTTCCATGAGTTCAAACGGAACTATGGGACCACCCTGGTGACGGGTTTTTCGAAATTAGGCGGGCGCACCATCGGCATCGTAGGCAACAGCGGGATTCTGCTTCCGGAATCGGCTCTCAAGGGAGCGCACTTTGTGGAGCTCTGCTCCCAGCGGCAAACACCGATCTTATTTCTTCAGAATATCACCGGATTTATGGTCGGTACGCAGGTGGAACAGGCGGGAATCATCAAACACGGCGCAAAAATGGTGCAGGCTGTTTCGACTGCGTCCGTGCCGAAAATAACCGTCATCGTCGGCTCCTCCAACGGCGCGGGAAATTACGCGATGTGCGGACGGTCTTACGGCGGCCGTTTCTTATTTACCTGGCCCAACGCGCGGGTTTCCGTGATGGGGGGAGAGCAGGCAGCCTCGGTTTTGACGATTGTGAAGGCGGCGCAATTGGCTCGCAAGGGAGAAACCTTGAGCGAGGAAGACGCTGAGAAAATCGCCGGCCCTGTGCGCGAGCAGTATGAATCCGAAGGGCATCCGTATTATGGAACGGCGCGCATTTGGGACGATGGAATTTTGGAACCCGCAAAGACGCGCGAGGCCCTCATCCGCTGTTTTGACGCCGCATGCCAGGCTCCCGAGGGACCTCGCAAGACTCCTGTTTTTAGAATGTGAGGACGGTGATGCAATACGAACATCTTTTAGTCGACGTTGAGGGGCCGGTCGCGACAGTGACGCTCAATCGCGTAGAGGTTCATAATGCGATGGACGAACAGACGCTGGCGGAAATTGCCGACGTCTTTAAGCAGCTTGCCAAACCCGGCAAAGCCCAGGTGATTGTCTTGAAGGCCAATGGCCCGGATTTTTGCGCCGGTGCCGATATTCGGTGGATGAAGCGTGCGTCCACCTATACCCCCGCTAAAAACCGCAAGGACGCGATGCGCTTGGTGAACATGATCGAAGCGATCGACCGCAGTCCGGTGCCTGTGATCGCGCTTATTCATGGCGGGGTTTACGGCGGCGGACTCGGCGTGGTTGCCGCGTGTGATATTGTCATCGCCCAGACCCGGACAAAAATGTGCTTCTCCGAGTGCCGCCTCGGCATTCTTCCCGCGGTGGTATCCTCGGTTGTCCTGCCGAAAATCGGATTGTCGCACACGCGCCGACTGTACCTCACCAGCGAACTCTTTGGGATGGACGTGGCGCAGCGGGTCGGGCTGGTGCATGAAGTCGGCAGCGCCGATGAAGTAGGCGCCATTCTCGAACGCATGATTAAAAATATTCTGAAGAACGGTCCCAATGCTGTTCGGACCTCCAAGGCCTATTTGGCCAAGATGGCAGAACTTCCGTACAAGAAACGCGTGCAATTATCGCTGGACACCCTCGTTAAGGCGCGTTCCTCTGCGGAAGGAAAAGAAGGGCTCGCGGCGTTTCTTGAAAAACGCAGACCGTCATGGGATACGCGTTGAGCGCCGAGCCCCAACCGCGGATTGTTGAAGTCGGCCCGCGTGACGGGCTGCAAAACGAAAGCGCTGTCGTCTCCGCAGAGAAAAAGGCCGCATTTGTTGATGCCCTCGCAAAGACGGGACTCAAAGAGATTGAGACAGGGGCTTTCGTTTCTCCGCAAGCGGTCCCGCAGATGGCCGACACCGCGGAAGTCTTTGCGAAAATTCAACGCCGGCCCGGTGTCGTATATTCCGCGTTGGTCCCCAATCAAAAGGGATTGGAGCGAGCGATGCAGGCGGGTGCCGACAAAATTTCCGTGTTTACCGCGGCCTCGGAAACCTTTAATCAAAAAAATATCCGCGCGTCGATCTCCGAGTCTATCGAGCGGTTTCGGCCCGTTATCCGGGAGACAAAGGCCGCTCGTTTGCCGCTGCGCGCCTATATTTCGACGGCGTTCCATTGTCCGTATGAGGGACCGGTGAAACCGGTCGCGGTGCTCCCCATCGTAAAAACGTTGATGGGCCTTGGGGTGGATGAGCTTTCCATCGGAGATACGATCGGGAAGGCATCTCCGCGAGACGTTCGCTCGTTACTGAAACCATTGCTTGACATCGTTCCCGTTGAAAAACTTTTCCTTCATTTTCACGATACCTACGGCATGGCGATCGCCAACGCGTTAACGGCCTGGCGTGAATTCGGCGTCACGGGCTTTGATTCGTCCACCGGCGGTCTTGGGGGCTGCCCCTATGCACCGGGAGCGAGCGGCAATATCGCGACCGAAGACCTTGTTTTTGCGTTGTCCGCAGAGGGGGCGGACATGGGAATCGATATTGAAAAATTGACGGCGGCGGCCCGCGCTCTAGTACCGTCGCTGGGACATCCTTTGGATTCAAGACTTTCCAGGGTAGCGAGTACAGGGAGACATTCATGAGAGTTACCGACACCGAAGAAGGATCCGATGAGAACGAACGGCCGCTGCGGGTCGTTATCGTTGGGTCCGGTCCATCGGGGTTTTATGCCGCGGAAGCCCTTCTCAAAGACAAGGCAACGGATGTACAGGTCGACATGCTGGATCGTCTTCCGACGCCGTTTGGCTTGGTTCGCGGTGGAGTCGCTCCCGATCATCAGAAAATCAAGAATGTCGTGAAGGTTTACGAACGTATTGCCGCAGACACCCGTTTCCGGTTTTACGGCAACGTCATGCTGGGGCGGGATATTTCCGTGGAGGATCTTCGGCGTCGCTACGATGCGATCGTGTACGCCGTGGGCTGCGAGTCGGACCGCAGTCTCGGCATTCCCGGAGAAAACCTCGCCGGCAGTCACGCTGCTACTGAATTTGTCGGATGGTACAACGGTCATCCCGACCATCGCGAAAAGAAATTTGATTTATCTTGTGAGCGTGTTGCCGTTGTGGGCATTGGCAATGTCGCGATGGATGTCACCCGTATTCTCGCCAAGGAACCGGATGAATTAGCCGATTCGGATATCGCCGGATATTCGATCGACGCTCTGCGAGAGAGTAAGGTTAAGGAAGTGATTCTTTTGGGGCGCCGCGGGCCGCTGCAGGCCGCCTTTTCTCCCAAGGAAATCAAAGAGATCGATGAGCTGAGCACCAGTGACCTGACCGTTCTTCCTGAGGAAGCCGCGTTGGATGAAGCCTCGAAAGCGGCGATAGAGGGAGGGGTCGACGCGAACGACAAGAAAAATGCGGATTTCATGGGTGAGGTCGCCGCGCGTGATAACGGCACCCAAACGAAAAAGGTTCGCGTTCGTTTTTGCGTCTCTCCGGTGGAAATCATTGGAACCGGCGGCAAGGTGACGGCGGTTCGAATCGAAAAAAACAAACTTTCCGCGGTCGCAGGCGGGCG
>NVTF01000078.1 GCA_002401485.1 Elusimicrobiota bacterium
TGGTGTTGGCCAACTCGTAATTGGCCGGATTTTGTTTTCTTCAACCAGAGGTTACGCTTTTTTGATTATTAAATTTCTCCAGCTTTCGGGACGCCGCCACCAACTCTTATACGAATGAGACCGACAAATGGTTCCCTGGGATTAATCTTGCGAGGTCCTTCCGGCGGTGCCATGCTCGGCGAATACGTAGGGGCGGTATCGACGTCCGCCCCCGGCCTTTCTTTGAGGTCGCAGATCGCGACCTCAAAGATTCAACCTCAATGGCGGTGAGTTGGAACCTGAAGTCGGCTGGGAAGCGAGTGCGGTTACGCCGGACCTGCTCGTTAAGGCGCTTGGTAGAGACGCCGTAGATGTCAGCGAGGTCCGCGTCGAGCATCACACGCTGGCCACGGAAAAATAAGATACTCCACTCGATCGCCTCTGGCCCTGAAGGTAGTTCCATACTCATCATACGAATGAGGCCCGCAAATGGTTCCCTGGAATTTGTGCGACCGAACAAGTACCGGAGTTGTGGGGGGATATGGACCGCTTGGAAGGTCGTTTGGCCTAGAGTAAAAGGTGGTTGCCCGAACTGTTTAATAGAAAGAACTTTTTCTATTGGGTTTAGAATCTAGAGGTTAATTTTTAAACCCAATGCGTTTGTGAGGTCTTTTCGGCGGTGCCATAAGCTGACGGATCGAATCAAGGATCAATCGAATTTGCTTGGCATGAGCTCCTAGTTCCGCATTGTGGCCGCGTAAATCACGCTCGATACCATTGAGGCGGTTGGCAAGCTCTTTGTTCGCGGCCAAAACCCGCCGAAGCTTTACGAATACTCTGATAATGGCGATATTCACCTTGATCGCTCAAGGGCTTTTTAGCACGCTAGAAAGCATGGCGACGCCATGCTCGGTGAACCCATAAGGCGCGTATTTTGCGTGACTGCCCCTCTTCTTTAAGGTGCCAATTTGGCACCTTAAAGAATCATACTCCTCCTGTGTCAAAGTGATTATGAAATCCTTTGGAAACCGTAAGGCGTTTCTCTTGACCTGCCGCTTGAGATGTCTTACTTCCACCCCGTAAAGATTGGCCAGATCATTGTCCAGCATAACCTTCTTTCCGCGGATTAAATGAATCAGTTCTCCGATTTGTTCTTCTGTAATAATGGGGGTTCGTTCCACATAGCTTGTACGAGTGAGACACGCAAATGGACGATGTTAGAACTCCCCTAATCCGCGAATTTCGAGCGTGGTTTATGGATTCTGAAAGCTATATGATTGAGACACAATGAACGAGAATGACGAGAACTTAGAAATCGCTCCTACGCCCCCTTTACCTCCGGAAAAGGAGGAATCCGCATTGAGATGGGCGTTTCATTTAGGCCTATTCATGGTTGCTGCAGCCATCTTCGGGGCAGTAGTGAAGTCCTTTCTAGGGAATGCATTCATATTACCTCCATTTTTATTCGCCACAGCGCTATTTTTAGGTTACGCACTTGCGAGATCCGGAGCGTTGGGGGCACGTGCGGCGTATGCGATCATCTGCCTTGGTCTGATCGCGTCCAGCCTGTTATTCGTTCGGGAAATTAAGAAGTCTCCCTTCGTAGTAAAATCCAATGAAGGTGCCACGAAGGGAAAGCTAGTCGCAATCCGAGATGCCCTTACGCGTTACCGCGCTGCGAATGACACTTTTCCCTCGGAGTTAGATTCCCTGATTACCGAGAGTCTTCCCCAGAATTCCGTTGTGAAGACTCCATTTTATCACGAGGATTCCGCTAGTGTCTATTACGGCGAAGGCGCTTCTGACATTGGAGGGTGGTTCTACAACAATGTCCCCGGGCATTCGGAGTTTGGAACGGTTTCCGTTAACTGCACGCACACCGACGCGCAAGGCAGCGTTTGGGTTTCCTATTAGTTTAGTGGTTGCCCGAGCTATTTAATAGATAGAACTTTTCGAACTTTGTTCGAGTTTTAAACCGGGCAAGCCTTAGTCGCTATGGTCGCATTCTAATTCGGGCGATTATTTTGGATATTCTTTAAGAATCTCACTCTCAATGAGTTCGCTTAATTGCCGATAGCCGAAGGTCTCGAGGGGCTGCCCATTGACGAAGAAACCCGGCGTCTTTGTGATATTTAGGGCTTTGGCATCAGCTAGATCCTGTTCGATGATTTTTGTGATCGCCGGGTCTTTCATGTCCTTTCTAATCTGTTCCACATCCAGCCCCGCCTGGGGCAGGATCTGCCATATTTGTTGAAGCTGCACCTGGTGGTGGTGGGTCCAGATGCTCTGAGTCTTATACATGACGTCCAAAGTCTCCCAGAATTTCCCCTGCCTTTTGGCGGCCTCGAGGATTCTCACGATATCGGCGGCACCATGGTGAAAAGGAGCGTATCGGACGACCAGTTTTATTTTCCCCAGATTTGCGGCCATACCTTGCTTGATAAAATTCGAGAAAGCTGCACAAGTCTCGCAGGCGGGATCGGTGAATTTGACGAGGTAGACCCTCGCGTCATCACTGCCAAGTGTTGGGGAATGTTCCCTCACGAAAATTGAAGCGTTTTCTTTGGCCATGAATCCGAGTTTTTCGGTGCGTTGGCTCTTGTAATAAGAACTGGCGAGCAGGAATCCCGCTATTAAAACTATAACGGAGATCCCAAATATCGTTTTTTTCATTCGGGTTTTCTCTTCTTTAAGATAATTAAAAGGATTGTTATTGCTGAGAATGAAAGTAGAGACAACATGGGGATCGAAAGGAATCCGAATAGTTCAATGTATTCTTCGGTACAGGATATCCCCTGAGCGCAGGGCTGAATACTATTGGGAATTATTCCAGCGTACAGCAAGTTATGATACAGCGCGACCAAGAAGCCTGAAATCGCAAGCGGGAGTGCGAACTTGATGGCCCTTTTATCGAACGGAAAAAGTCCCACCGCGATTATTAGGACTAGGGGGAATAAGAATATCCTCTGATACCAGCATAGAATACAGGGAGCAAAACCCATGACGTGACTAAAAAACAAGCTACCTAAGGTTGAGACGCTGGCGACAATCCAGCATAGAAAGAGGATCGACCAGTTGGAATCGAGTTTTGAATCAGGCTTAGGCATGAAAATACTTCGGAGGTGAATTCTGCCAAATTAGGCTGGGTGATGGTTGCCCCACAGGGATTCGAACCCCGACAAACTGCTCCAGAGGCAGTCGTGCTACCGTTACACTATGGGGCAAACGATAATGCGGTAGGAACGAACCCAATTATACAAATTATCCGTTGCTCAGAGCTTTGTCGACGGCAGCCATAAACTCGCTGTGGTCGACGGGCTTTAAGAAGAAATCAACGACGTTGGGTTGGGAGCGAATGTCTTTTTCGGCCGCCGCGTCTTGAAAACGCCCCGTGACGGCGATCACCGGTGGACTGCCCCCATTCATCTCCTGAATCTCCTTAATGATTTCATAACCCCCTTTTTTGGGAAGCATGAAATCCATGATCACGAGATCCGTGTCTTTAAGGGCGATCTTTTCGACTGCCTCCACGCCGTCGCCGGCGATTTCAACGATGTGGTCGTCCTGCGTTAGGTAGGTGCGAAAAAGCCGTTGCATCGCTTCGTCGTCTTCGACGATCACGATTCTTTTTTTAGTTGCCATGGGAGATTATCCGTCTTTCAGAGTTTTAAGACCAGGGGAGAATGGGAATGATTTGAGAAGGGCTTGAAAAATAAGGACTTTTCTGTTAACCTACTTGAAGAAGGCCGCCGAAATACCGGGCGGGCCTTTTTTTTGTTTAAATCTAAAGGATAAATTGACTATTCGATTCTGTAACAACTATTTAAAGTTTCTGAAACGCCCCGGTAACGCGGCGGGTGTATGGTAGTATTATGAAGCGCCGAGAGTCCGTTGACACCAACGACACCACGAACCACCTCTCTGGGAAAGGCTCATTTACATGGGACTTTAGACCTATTCAGCACCAGGCCGATTTCCCCACGCAACGGGAAGCCGCGCCTGATACTATTTGGAAGACCCTTACAGGTCGGGAGAATCCCATGAAGCGCACATTCATCACGGCATTAGCATTCCTGGTCTGCGCCGTCGGCACTGCCGGGGCAGAGCGCTATCATGTAAAAGACGAAGGCGGCTTCGGCTATACCGGTCGCCGCATCGAGTTCGCCAATCGTTACGGTTGGAAGTCCTATAAGGTGGACTACAAGCTCGACGTCGACACCACCAAGCGCCGGTTGAATCGCCGCTCGGTGATGAAGGTCGAGATCACCCGCAAGGACGGCTCCACGTGGAAGTACAAGTGCAAGGCGAAGCACGACGCGATGATGTGGGCCAACGTTAATAAACTTTACGGAAAAGGCATTTCGATTCTCACCGAGTGCCGCATTCCTCCCCGGAAGTTCGCAAAGGCCGTGGGTCTTGATGCCGATCTCGTCGGCGATCCGACCTTGGTGTTTCATGTGATGGTCAAAGGCTCGGAAGCCCGTGTCGGCGTTCATAAGGGTTTCTACTTCATGGAAGCCGGTCAAATTGAGGCCAGCACGATGCGTCAGTATGCGACCCGCCATGGCGATCCGTCCGAGTTAGGCGTTCTCTTCGCTTCGCGCCGGGCGCCGTTTCGCAACCATCCGAACTTCGCGATGACCCCGCGTTTTCTTCCCTAAGCGCAGTCGATATTTTCATTAGCCCCCGCTCTTGCATTACGCAGAGCGGGGGCTATACTATCGGGCCCCTCGATCCCAGGTGGATTGGATGCGTCTTCTTGTCTCTCTCACTCTCTCGCTCCTAATCTCAGCGCCATCGGCGTTTGCGGCCGCCGTGCGTCCGGATGGCGCGGTTTTGGTCCCGGATTCCAAGCCGGAAACGGTAAAACCCAAACCCTCTCCGCGGCCGAAAACAAACCGGGCCTTTTGGGCCGCGTTGCCGCAGCTGGAACAGCCCCGTTGGACGGTCCCGGTCCGTGTGACCCGGCTGCTTCCCAAGTTTGAAGAGGAAGATGAAGACGACGTCTATCTGGACTTCTTTTTGAACGAGGAGGTTGAGGACCTGCCGTAATGATATAATTTCGTCGTGGTTGCTAAGCGCTATCGCCTCTCGATTTTGACCTACAACAATCGGGGGGCGCTTCAATATTATCCGGATGCCATTCTGTCAGTGGGAGAAGGTGGACGCATTGATGAGATGCGGCCCGTTCGCGGTGGCGTTGCCTCTCGTCTAAAAAAGGGAGTTAAGGATCTGCGCGGATTTTTGGCGATCCCCGGTCTGATCGATACCCATTGTCATCTTCCTCAATATCCAGCGGTAGCCGCCGACGGCCTTGAGCTGCTCCCATGGCTTGAGAAGCACATCTTCCCTGTCGAAGCGTCCTTTAAGGGAGAGAAGGTGCGGGGTCTCGCGCGGCACTTTTTTGAAGATATGGCCGCACACGGGACCACGACGGCCTGTGTCTTCACGACGATCTGGAAGCAATCGACCGAAATTTGTTTTGAAGAAGCACTGAAAGCGGGTGTACGGGTTATTATGGGCAAGGTCATGATGGACCGCGCCTCGTATGACAAGAAATTCGGTGTGTACAATCCCGGGCGCAGCCGGACAGACGTCTCTTTATCGGAATCGGAAGAACTGTGCCGCAAATGGCATGGCCGCGGCGAAGGCAGACTTCTCTACGCGTTTACACCGCGCTTTGCCCTGAGCTGTTCGGAGAAGTTATTGCGGGAGTGCGCCACCCTTGCCGAGAAACATGGCACCTATGTGCAGACCCATCTCTCCGAGAATCGCAGCGAAGTTCGCGAGATCAAGCGACTTTTTCCGAAAGCAAAAAACTATACGGATGTTTACAGGCGCGCGGGCATGCTCGGTCCCAAGACTATTCTCGCTCATTCGATTTGGTTGAACGAAAACGAACACCGGCTGATCGCATCCTCGGGTTCCGTCGTCGCCCATTGCCCGACATCCAACGCGTTTTTGGGCAGCGGCATCATGGACCTCGCCCATATGCGCCAGGCGGGAATTCCCGTGACGCTGGGATCTGACGTCGCCGCAGGCCCGAGTTTATGCCTCTTTGAAGTTATGCGGCAATCCATTTATTTACAACGTTCGGCCGCCGCCCATAACCTCTTTAAGACCAATCCCCAGCCAACACCCGCGAAGGCATTCGAGATGGCGACGCTCGGCGGTGCCAAAGCCTTGGGGCTGGGTGATAAGATCGGGTCGCTTGAAAACGGAAAGGACGCCGACTTTGTCGTGATGGATCCCTCGGTCTACGATACCGGCGGTCAACCCCCGGTTGACGCGGAAACGGCCGTATCGCGCCTCGTCTATCGTGCGAGCCGGCATGCGGTGAAGGCCTCCTTCGTCGCTGGAAAAATAGTGGGAGGCCGATTATGAAGCGTTTCTCCATTCTCCTGTTGGCCGCGATGCTTGGGTGCGCCGGCGCTCCGTCGCCTGCGAAGGTCTCCAAGTCCTGGGGAATTTCCGGAACCGAGGCCTTGGTCGCAGCCGATCATGCGCTGGCGTCGAAGGCGGGGGCGGAGATTTTGGCGAAAGGCGGGAACGCGGTTGATGCGGCTGTGGCGACGTCGTTTGCGTTGGCGGTGACGCGTCCGCAAAGCGCCGGACTCGGCGGCGGGGGATTTATGTTAATTAAGCCCGCGGGAAAAAAAGCCGTGGTGCTCGATTACCGGGAAGAGGCTCCGTCGGGCTCCCGGGCCGCAGCCTATCTCGACGATAAAGGGGAGGTTATTAAGGGAAAAACGCAGACCGGTGTTTGGGCTGTCGGTGTTCCCGGTCATGTGCGCGGGGTTTTGCATGCGTTGCGGGAATACGGTTCGATGAGTCGCGCCGATGTCATGGCCCCCGCGATCCGTCTGGCCGAAAAGGGATTTTCGGTAGACGCACATATGCAGCGATCCATGCGCAATATCGTGTCCCGCGCTAAGAAACACGCTCTCGATAAGGCCCTCTACGACGAAATCGCCCGCACCTTTCTTAAGGATGGAAAGCCCTATGAGATAGGCGATATCCTGCGGCGGCCCCAATTTGCAAAAACCCTTCGCCTGATCGCGAAAAAGGGAGAATCCGTTTTTTACGAAGGGGAGATCGGAGAGGCAATTGTTGCCACGATTCAGGACGCCGGCGGGCCGATGACTAAAAAGGATCTCGCGCAGTATCGCGTCAAGGTTCGCGAACCGCTGCGCGGGATGTACCGGGGCTACGAGGTTCTTGGCATGCCGCCCCCGAGTTCGGGCGGCGCCTGCGTCGTTCAGGTTCTCCAGGTTCTTGACGGCTACCCCCGCGGATCCTTATCACTGCCGGAGTATTATGCGGTTTTGGCTGAGGCGATGAAGCATGCCTTCGCGGACCGCGCGGCCAGTCTCGGCGATGCGGATGTGCATCCGGGCGTCAAGAAGGATGTCGCCCAGATGATATCGACGGTGCACGCGGACACGGTTCGCGCGGCGTTCGTGAAAGGAAAAACATTTCCTCCCAAACACTATGGCCTTACCGCGCTGAAGGATGATCACGGGACGACGCATTACAGTGTGATGGATAAAGCGGGCAACGCCGTGGCCGCGACCGAAACCGTGAACACCTATTTCGGGTCGTTGGTCTTGGCTTCCGGCACGGGCATCGTGCTCAATAACGAACTGGATGATTTTTCGATCCGCACCGATGTCGCCAATGTATTCGGGTTGATGATGTCCAAGCGCAACGTGATTCGTCCGGGCCAGCGTCCGTTATCATCGATGTCCCCGACTCTCCTGCTTAAGAACGGGGAAGTGGTTCTGGCGGCCGGCGGTTCGGGGGGGCCTCGCATTATTTCCGCGACGCTGCAGGCCATCGTTCAGATTATTGAGTTCGGGCGTCTTCCCGATGAGGCGGTGGCGTTTGGCCGCATCCATCACCAGTGGTCCCCGAATAAGATTTATGCGGAAAAACGCCTGCTCCCCGAGGCGCGAACGCTGTTGGAAAAAAGCGGGCACGTCGTTGTTGATTTGCCGGAAACACGCGAAGCTGCGACCCAGGTCGTTTACCGAAAAGGGAATCGTCTTTATGCCGCGTGTGATCCCAGAAAGGGCGGCAAGCCCGCCGGTCGATAGGAATTTAGGAGTCATCTTATGGAAGTCCCTCAGAAACGTTTTGAAGTCATGCAGGTCATCGAAAAGGACATGGATGCGATTTTAGATGAGTATCTGATCCCCATCGAAGAAAATTGGCAGCCTTCGGATATCATTCCGGATCCGCGCGGTAAGGATTTCGTCGAGCAGGTCGAAGGTTTGCGCGACGTGTCGCAGCGCTTGAGCACGGACTTGTTGGTTGTTCTTGTGGGTGATACCATCACCGAGGAAGCCCTGCCCACCTACGAGTCCTGGCTGATGGATGTGGTGGGTGTTGATCAATTGACTCCCAACGGCTGGTCGCGATGGGTTCGGCGCTGGACGGCTGAAGAAAACCGTCATGGGGATCTTCTCCATAAATATCTCTATCTGTCGGGACGCATCGATATGAAGGAGGTTGAGATTTCAACGCAGCATTTGATCAGCGACGGGTTTGATTTAGGCATCGGAGCGGACCCCTATCTTAATTTTCTGTATACGAGTTTTCAGGAAATGGCCACGAATATTTCTCACCGTCGCGTCGCCGCGTTGGCTCAGAAAAGCGATGACCGACTTTTGGCCAATATCTGCGGCACCATCGCCGCAGATGAAATGCGCCATGCCAAGGCGTATATGAGTTTTGTGAAGCGGTTTATTGAAATGGATCCAAGCGAACTGATGCTGGCCTTCCTTAAAATTATTAAACGCCAAATCGCAATGCCGGCCCATTATCTGCGGGAATCCGGAGAAAAGCGCGGCGAATTGTTCGCTCCCTTCTCCAATGCCGCTCAGCGGTTGGGCGTTTACACTGCGGCCGATTATGTTGATATTTTGGAGATGCTGCTGCGGGAATGGGATATCAGCCGGGTGGGCGGCTTGACGGACGAAGCCGAGAAAGCGCGCGACACCTTGATGGCATTTCCGGGCAGAATGAGACGTGTTGCCAAGAGGCTGAGAGTTTCCGACGAAGTCTACCCCTTCAAGTGGATCGCCAAAGTCGGGGCTCCGGCTTAAACGTCGAGTAGTTTTAAGGCTCCGTTCAACGAGGCGGCACCCAGAACCAGAAGCACGGCCCCCAACGCCGGCGCGCCGAGCACGAATTTCCCGACGGAAAACATAAGAAGGTAGACGCTTGCCGATACCAAGGCCCATGCGGCGGCTGAGGTCTTAAATCCTGAAAGATCTTTCTCTTCCTCTCCGATGGAGCCCCACCAGCCAACCGGTTTGACCTTTTCGTAGAAAGCCTTGAGGGTCGCTTCATCTTCCGGCGGCGTGAGAAAGGTTGCGATCAGCGCGCAGACCGTAGAGAACAGCGCTGTCCAAAACAGCGTGTAGTCACCCCTCATCCCGGGCGCAGCGAATGTGAGAACAATCGTCATGACAATGGCTGCGATCATGCCTGTAATTTCGGTCCAGGCATTGACGCGCCACCACACCCATCGCAGCAGCATTGGAAGTCCCATTCCCGCACTGAGCGCGAAGAAAAACTTCCACGCCTTTTCAATCGAGCCGATTTGACTGGCGATGAAAATCGCCGCGATCGCGAGCCCCACGAGCGCGATGCGACTGGCTTTTACATACTCCGCATCTGAGCCGCCCGGTTTTATGAAGCGTTTGTACCAGTCGTTGATCAGGTATGAGGTTCCCCAATTGAGATGCGTATCGGCGGTCGACATGAATGCTGCCAGCAGGCTTGCGAAAAGAAGACCGAGGACTCCGGGGGGGAGCAGCAATTTCATGAGAATCGGATACGCCATTTCCCGGTCAGCGGCGACGCGCACACCTTCGGCATAAACGACCGTCTCGTTGCCTTTGGGAAAAACAGCGAGGCCGACGAGGCCGATGATCACCCACGGCCAGGTGCGGATCACAAAATTTCCGATGGTAAACCATAGTGCGCCCTTCGTCGCGTCCTGCGGAGTTCTCGCCGTCATCGCGCGTTGGCACAAATAGCCGGTGCCGTCGCTTTCATGTTTCGCCCACCATTGAACGAATATGTAGACGAGAAATACCTGCAGCGGCATCAACGCCGCGTCAAACGAGGGCGTGAAGCTGAGGATCGCATCGACCTCCGCTTCGGGGTAATGGGAAGACAGGGTCTTAATGAGCCCGCTCGCTCCGCCAACGCTGCTCATGGCGTAGACCGCAAATAGAATCGATCCGACCAGCGCCATTGTAAATTGCACGAGATCGGTGAGGATGACGCCGCGAATTCCTCCCATGCTCGAATAAACGACCGTGATGGAGAAAATGCTCAGGATAGTGAAGGTGTGGTTTGGATTATCGAAAACGAGCCAGGAGGGCCAGACGTTGAGCAGAGACGTATACGTGTCCGGGCCGAGAATTTCCTTCCAACGGATAAACGGGTCGGCGATTTTACTCATCGCCCGGAAGACCCACCCGAGAATGATGCAGTTAAGAACAATCGCGAGAAACCCTGCCTTGAAGGCGCGTAAAAACGCGGCTGGTTTACCGCCATAACGTACTTCGAGGAGTTCCGCGTCGGTGAGAACCTCCGCGCTGCGCCAGCGGGCGGCCGTGAATACGGCGAAGGCGGCGTAGCCGAGAGCCCAGGACCACCACAGCCAATTTCCGGCAATTCCGTTTTTAGCGGTGATGCCGGCCACCGCGAGCGGAGTATCGGCCGCGAAGGTAGTTGCGAGCATGGAAGTCCCTAACCACCACCACGGTAAGGACCGATCCGCTGCGAAATAAGAGACGAGACTTTTGCCGGCCTGGCGGGAGAGGGCGATGCCGGTCCCGAAGGCTAAAACCAGATAACCCAAAATGAGGCACCAGTCTATAGTGGTGAAGGGCATGCGCCGAGTCTAGCAATTAGTCAATCGGGAAAGGCGGTGCGTCCAGCGGATAAACATTATCCTGGATTCCATCCGGCCCGACGGAAACTTCAAGGAAGTGGTAGGTGCGTTCGATCCATGGACTTGGATAGAGCGGGGAGCCCCCGCCGCCGGATAGGACAAATCGTGTTCCATCAATAGTGAGGGAACCGAAACCGTGGATGTGTCCGAAATAGACTCGGTCAGCGCCGCGCGAGCGCAGCACATCAAGAAAGGCTTGGGCCCCGTTGCTAAATCCGCCGTGTTTCAAAAGGCTGTGAGTCGCTGCCAGCGTTCGCGGAGTAATGGGCGCCATATGCGTGAAGATGAGCGTTTTTTTATCGGTTGCCAGAATGCGGTCCAGCCAGGCAATCTGGCGAGCTGTGAGTCGAGCATCGCTGGTATCGAGGATTATGAAACGTGCTCCGCCTCGGTCAAACCAATAGTTTCGGCGGCCGAATATGGCGTTGTACATCACGGCGTTGGTTTTTCCGTGGGGGGCATGTCGGTCGTGATTGCCCGCAACCGTCAGAAAAGGTTTTTCATAACCGGCGGCACGGATCTGATTGAAGAACGCGCGAAAGTTCCGAGCTTTTGCACGACTGACCATATCCCCGAGTTGGATCGTGAAGTCGACGGGTCTATCGCGAACTCGTTTCATGTGGCGGGTGAAGACGCCCTTCTGTCCGAAGAACAGGCGTTGGAACCAGAACCGGCCCGGTTCGGCATCTCCGATAACCGCGAATCGGAAGGTCTCGTTTTGCGCACGCGGAGAGCGTTCCAGACGATCCAGATGTTTGCGTGTTCTCCAGCGGTCGTTGAATTTCTGAATTTCCGATCGCGCCCGCTTAACGGCTCTTTCGGCGGAGCGTACACCCGTGCGTGCGCCCGAGGTATCGGCGGCGTTGAAGGCCGGGGAAGCATCTAGGGAGGGAATCGGGATGCCTAACGAGAGCGTTGGCGTTAAGGACGGCACCGTTAGAGGGGCGCTCCTCGGTGCTGAGGAAAACGGGCGCAGCATCGGCAGACGCAGGCTTCGGGCGTGTAAGTTTACCGCCGTTAGACCGAGCAAGGGCACAAAAAGCAGCTTCCGCATCCTTGAATCGTAGCAGTGCTAGCCCAGGGGGCCAGGGGGCCTTATTTCCCAATTAGGATTAGTATTTAGGCCCCCCTGCTCCTGGGCCGCGAGGACCTCAGGGAAGCCTTGCGGGAAAAGCGTTATCCAGTTACGCTGAGAATCTGAGGCGGCCGAGCGACCTCCGGGGAATACCCGTGGTGGATTCATTCACACTGAATTATAAATTTAAGTTTGCAGACGGCGAGGAAAAAACTTTTCTCATCGATCTCGATCCAGTGACTCTTAATTTGAGCCAACGCAACGGCTCCTTGCCTCCTGATTGGACCTATCTCGACAACAAGAAGTGCCCTAATTGCCCTTTAGATTCTAAGACAAATCCCCGTTGCCCGGTTGCGGTGGCTCTCGTGGAGGCCATCGATTTTTTCAAGGACAAACTTTCGAGTGACCAGGTTGACGTTGTTGTTACGATGCCGGCCCGTACCCATACTGCGCGTCAGGCGATGTCAACGGCTGTTTCGAGTCTGATCGGGATTTACATGGTGACCAGTGGTTGTCCGATTCTCAGCAAACTTAAGCCGATGGTGAGAACACACTTGCCGTTTGCAGATCTCTCGGAGTCTCTATATCGCTTCGTTTCGATGTATATGCTGGGGCAGTATTTTGTCTATCAGAAAGGGAAGACGCCTGACTGGGATATGAAAGGGCTTGTCAGCATGTTGGATGCGATGCGTGTTGTTAACCGGAGTTTCTGTCAGCGGCTATACGCAGTTGTCGAAAAAGATGCGAGTCTCAACGCACTTGTGCATCTGGATTGTTTCGCGGACAGTACGGCATTCGCTGTTCAAAAGAAGGGTCTGCAGGATCTCGAAAAAACCTTCGACGCTTACTTTACCGATTAGCGGCGTCGCCGCTTCCCAAGTGCTTTAAGAGCTTTTCGGGTTCCGATGCGTTCCAGTGCTGTTTCCGCGCTGTAGCGAACATCCGCATTGCGGTCGCGAAGGGCGCGTTTAAGCAGTCGAACCGACTTTTCGGCGTCCGGTCCGATATTGCCGAGGGCGAGAGCGGCGCTTGAACGCACGCGGTCGCTGGGGTCCTTCAACGCGTGTATAAGCGGTTTGATCGCACGTTTGGGCGGCGGGCGCAGTTGACCTAGCGCGTCGGCGGCCCTAGAACGCAATTTCTCTCCGCCGCGTTTAAGCGCTGTCAGCAGATCCGGAATGGCGTCGTGAGTGAGCAATGCGGTATTTCCTTCGAGAAGGATCGCGAGCGCCCGAATGGGAATATCTCCTCGAGCGGAATTAATCTTAGGAGCGGGGAGGGTCTCCGGTTTTCCCATGCTGCGTCGTGGGGCAGGCAATGATGCCGCCTCTTTGGCGGTATCGTCAAAACGGTGTGCGTCTGCGTAGGCTTTGATATCGCCGCGCATACTGGGAACACGCGGATCGGCGAGGGTTTCGGGTGCATAGTCATACCCCGCATAGGGGTCGCGTGTTTTCGGGGCGGGACTTCGTTTGCGGAGCAGGGACTTTTCGTCCATCGCGCGCGGGGGCGCGGGTCGCAGCGCTATGCGCTGCGCCGCACCGTTGCCCAGCGGGAATTCCGGTTCGAGGTCCAGAGGGCAGGGCTGAGGGAACGCGAGACCGGGTTGGGCCCGCTGCTGTTTGACATGCGGGATTTCAAAAACCGCCCCCACCTTGCAGCCTTGGAAGGAGCTTTCCCGCAGGCCGGTCGCGCAGCGCAGGCTTTGGATCATTCGTTTGTAATGCCCGCCGCGGCGGTTAAACTCGCGTTCCCAACCATAGGTCCAGCTGCAGCTCTTTTTCCAGTCGCGGCGAAGTACGGGGATTCCTGCAGGAAGGCCGCTCATTTTGGATTGGTAGCGGCCCTGGAGGATCACCAATTCAACGACGGCATTCTTGTTCACCGTAATCTCCCAGCGAACCGGCTTCGCAGAGGACAAAACAAGCACCGCGGGTTTGAGTGTTTTGTAAACAAGGACTTGCACGCCGCGTTCGCGCGACATTCCGCCGCGTTTTCCGGGCTCGGGAGGAAAACTCCCATCGTAGATGCCGACGATATGCATCTCAAAGGGCGCCTCTGGATCGGTAGGCAGCGAATAATTGGACGCCCCCTCAGAACCTGGACCGCAATTAATCAGGTTAGGACTCGATTTGGGAAATCGGGCGCCGATGCGGGTCTCAAAGGTTCGAATTTTCCCGCAATAAGAGGCAAACGCTTCGACCGGAAGCACCCCCCATATCGCTGCCAAAACAACCCCCATTATCCTCACTCCCCCAAGAGTACCCCAACCTTGTTACGCCGTCAATTGGGGCCGTACGTTGAGTTGTTGAGTTGTTTGAGTTCTAAGAAGTATTTCATATAGTTCAAACAACTCAACAACTCAACGTACGGCCCCAATGAGAACGGAAAAATTTGAATTTCAGAGTATTTCGGGAAATCAGCTTGCGGCTAAGTTGGAGATGCCGGCGGGGGAGCCTAAGGCGTGGGCGTTGTTTGCTCATTGTTTTACCTGTTCGAAGGATTCTTTGGCTGTTTCACGTATCTCTCGGGCGTTGGGTCGTCGGGGCGTTGCCGTTGTTCGCTTTGATTTTACGGGTCTTGGCGGGTCGGAGGGGGACTTTGCCAACACAAATTTCTCATCGAATCTGATGGACCTGGCGGCGGCGGCCGATCATATGCGGCGCAAGCTGCGGCCGCCGGATCTCTTGATAGGCCACAGTTTTGGCGGGGCGGCGGTCATTGCGGCTGCGTCGAAAATCCCTGAAGCAAAAGCGGTCGCGGTTTTAGGGTCTCCGAGCGAAACGGACAGTATTCTGCGTCATATGGATACGGACGCGATTAAGCGTGATGGGGTCGCCGAGATTGAAATTTTAGGCCGGCCATTTAAAATAAAAAAGCAATTTTTAGACGATGTGTCGGGTCCCAACCTTTTCAGACATTTGGGAAGAATGCAGTGCGAGCTTTTCGTTTTGCATTCGCCGGACGATGAGATTGTCGGTTTTAGCCACGCGCAGCGATTGTTTGAGGCCGCCAAGGGTCCGAAGAGTTTTTTGGCCTTGCCCGGCGCCGATCATCTTCTTACTGATCGGCGCGACGCCGAATACGTCGCCGAGGTTATCTCCGCCTGGGCGGAACGTCGTATTGCAGATCCCAAACCGGAGGAGTATGCGCCCGTGCCCGGGGTTATTCGCGTCGCGGAAACAGGCCGCAAGTATCACCAGCGCATCCATAGTTCGGAGCACGCCATTGACGCGGACGAACCGAGACCGATGAGCGAGGACGCCGGCATGAGTCCCTATGACTTGCTGCTCTCCTCTCTGGGCGCGTGTACATCCATGACCCTGCGCATGTATGCCCATCGCAAGGAGTGGCCCTTGGAATCCGTTTCCGTTGAGCTTAAGCACCGGAAGATTCATGTCGAGGACTGCGCGGATTGCGAAACGGAGACAGGGAAAATCGATTCGATCGAGCGGGAAATAAAAATTACCGGAAATCTTGACCAATCTCAGCGGGCCCGACTGCTGGAGATCGCCGACCGCTGCCCCGTGCACAAAACGCTGCACGCGGAAATTAAGGTCAGCACCAAACTCATTTGAAGCCGCATATCCTCGGACCCCGTCTTGATTGGCCGCTTATCATCCTCGCGCCCGCCATGGCGCTTGTGTTGGGGCTGGGATTGGCGTTTACACCTCTTGGTTCCAACACCCTCAAGTTATTCGGCACCTCGGGAACACCCGCGGATGGATTTCTTGGCGCGTTTATCATGGCGCATCTGGTTATCGTTTTTTTTCGAAGCCATGCGAATCCGAGAATTTTCGCGCTGCATCCTTTTCGATTTAGGTGGGTGCCGGTTCTCTTGTTTGCCGCTTTGATGGGATCTCTGTGGGTGCGGGCCGCCGTGGTGGTTCTTGCTACATGGTGGGACGTGTATCACTCCAGTCTGCAAACCTTCGGCATAGGACGGATTTATGACGTGAAGGATGGGAACGATCCTGAAATCGGCCGCCGTCTGGATTGGTGGCTGAACATTTTCCTCTACATCGGTCCGATCCTCGGTGGCACCTCCTTGCTTTATCACCTCAGTTCCCTGCACGAGTTTTCCGGCCTGCCCGGATCGGTTTTTTTTACAGCCTTGCCCGATGCCGTTATGGCTAAGCAGCGGCAGATCTTAATGGGCGTTCTGGCCGTATCAGTTCCATTTGCGGGGTGGTATTGCTTCTCTTATTATCGCTTGTCGCAGGCGGGTTATCACGTCTCGAGACGAAAGTCGTGGCTGTTGGGAACGACTGCGATTGTTTCGATTTGGGCGTGGGGATTTAATCCCTTCGGCATGGCTCTTTTTATTATGAACTTCTTTCACGCGCTGCAGTATTTTGCGGTTGTCTGGGCCTACGAAGAGAAAAATATTCTGCGGGTCTTCGGGTTGACCGAAAAACGCTCCGAGCGTATATTGGGTCTGTCGGTATTTGTCGGATCGGCTTTTCTTTATGGATGTTTTTCCAGCATCGCCGGAGATCAAAGCGATGTTGTCCTCTCCCTGACGCTCGTCGTCAGTATCATGCATTTTTGGTACGACGGTTTTGTTTGGTCGGTTCGAAAAAAACAGGCCTAGCGCTCTAGGCTTGACGGGTCTATACTCAGGGGATGAGGTTCCTGCTCCTGGCCGCGCTGCTCTGCGGGCCGCTGCACGCGGCCGAGGACGGTGAGCCAACCGCGGATCCCGCTGTCGAGGCCCCCAAACCCATCACGCGCGCTGATCTCGAGCGCCGGATCGTGTCGCTTGAAAATGAGCGAAACCAATTTCAAGAGACGATCGATACAAAAATCTCCGAATACAATACCGAAACCGAAGAATTGAGAACGAGCGCCCAGCAGCTCGAAGAGCGCGGGTATTCCACCACTCCTCCCGACCAAAACGCGCTGATGGAAGCACAGCAGAAAAATACGGAGGCCGAAACCCGCCAACAACAGCGGGATGCCGAGACCCATCCTGACGTTAATTATGAGGAAGGACAGATTCGAGAGCGGGAACAAAAGATCGGGAAGCTGCGTTCTGAAGTCGATAAGATGGCCGCGAAGAATCCCCAGCAGCCATTTGAACTTCCCGATATGAAGCCGCCCGAAGAAGGCGGCAACGACGACGGTCCCGGGGATGGGTCCGCTCCTTTGCCCGGCGAAGATCTTCTGATGAATGACCAACGACTCGACTCCGCCGGGCGTCCAACGGATATGTCGCGCGAGGAAATGGATGCACGTTATGGTCCGCAGGCGGGTCAAAGCAATGCCGGGGCGATGCGCACGGGCGTTCCCGGCAGTCTGGGATCGGGCCGACCGGGGTCTATTGGACGCGCAGATGCGGCATCGGTTCGCCGCAACGCACGCACCGGCTGGATCCCGGGCGGACGATTTACGCGGGGCGGTCTCGGAGGTCCCATCGCCGGAGGAAGCGCAATATGATGAAGCCAGCATGTCCCCCGGAACTACACTGGTAGGACCTGACGGCCTTCCCTTAACCGATGCCGAAAGAAATGGACTTCCCGTGTACGCGCGATCGGGACGGGCTTTGGAAGAGGAAAAAGTCGGTTGGTTGGACCGCTGGCCTTATATCCTCGCGGTGCTTTTGGCGTTCATCGGCGTGCTTATTTGGAAACTCGACTTGCGCTGACTGCTATAATACCGGCACGGGGTATAGCTCAATTGGCTAGAGCGCCTGCTTTGGGAGCAGGAGGCTGGAGGTTCAAGTCCTCTTACCCCGAAAATTTTTTAAGAGTCGATGTTGGCGACGACGAAGCGGTATCCCCGGCTGGACCGGGACTGCGTGTAGGCTTTCGCGAAGATTGTGGCGTCCGCTTCGGAAATATTTTTTTCCACAACCTGACAGCTGATCGAATGTTTATTGACGTCCCAGTGGTTGATTACCTCGGGCGTGTTTTCTGCGAACATCTTCTGCAATTCTTCGAGAGAGGAACCGGAAATCGCAATAAAAATCTCCTTGAGATTTTCGTTCCAGCACTCAAAGATTGAAACTGTATCTTTAGTCACTAAGACAGGGTACTCCCGTGACCTCCTCCGGGCCAGTCAAATCAGCGTCAATTGGGGGCGTTGAAAAATCCGAAAAATTAGAATAAAGTCTTATTTTTTAAGAAGATAAGCGCCCTATTCCCGGGTGTCGAGTTTTTATGGAAATCCGAACACATCCGCAGAAAAAGTAAGATGAGCCGACGATGCTCATCAAAATCCGTGTTCATCCTGACTCGACAAGGAACTCCGTCACCAAGAAGGCGGACGATCATTACGAAGTAATTGAGGCCCCCGTATGAAACGATCACTCGCGTTGTCGGCGCTGCTGATTCTTCCGCTGCACGGCTGTGGATCGCCCCCTCCTGAAAAGTCGTTTACCTTCGCCGCCACGGGCGAAATCACGAGTCTTGATCCAGTCTTCCCCTACGATGCGGTCAGCCAAGGATTGATTTTTAACGTGTACGAAACTCTCATCGGGTTTGAGGGGGATCGCAATGATCGCTTCGTTCCAATGCTTGCGACGAAGGTGCCGAGTCAAAAAAACGGGCTCATCTCTGCTGACGGACGCACCTACCGTTTCCCAATCCGAAAAAATGTTCTTTTTCATGACGGTTCCACCATGACGCCGGCAGACGTTCGTTTTTCGTTGATGCGTTTTATTCTAACTGACCGCGCGGGTGGGCCGTCCTCGCTGCTCTTGGAACCGATTCTCGGCATGGCCAGCACCCGTAAAGACGGAAAAATCGACGTCGATTTTGCGGATGTCGAAAAAGCGATTCGCGTCGACGGCGATGACGTGGTTGTCACCCTCAAGGATCCCTTCGCTCCGTTTTTATCCATTATGGCGCGGTGGTCGTATGTGATGAACAAAAAATGGGCGGGGGACCGCGGTGATTGGGATGGCAGCGCCCACACGTGGAAGAAATTCAATGATCCGGAGCGCGAGGATACGAAGTTCTATGACGCGATGAACGGCACCGGCGCGTTTCTGCTGGAGCGCTGGGATCGTGTCGGACGCAAATTGATTTTAGGACGTCACGAGGCCTATTGGCGCGAACCGGCGAAACTTAACCGCGTCATCGTGCTTTCGATTCCGGAATTTGGAACGCGCAAACTTCTCCTGCAGGGGGGCGATGCCGACATCATCGAAGTCCCGCGAACCTATATCTCCCAAATCGACGGCATGCCCAAGGTGGTCGTTCGCGACGGCCTCCCGCGGCTGTTAACCGACCCTTCTTTCTATTTCACCTTTGACATTAACCCGAAGGGAAATCCGAACATCGGATCCGGAAAATTCGACGGAGAGGGCATCCCAACGGATTTCTTTACCGACAAGGATCTGCGCAAGGCCTTCGCCTATTCCTTCGACTACGACGCCTTCATTAAAGAGACCTTTAAGGGGCAGGCCGCGCGTGCGATTGGTCCGATCCCGCCGGGTCTTCCAGGGTATGACAAAGACGGACCGAGGTATACCTTCGACAAAGAAAAGGCGATCTACCATTTCAAGAAGGCCTGGGGCGGCAAGGTCTGGAAGAACGGCTTTAAGTTCACCTTGACCTATAACACCGGCGGCGAGACGCGCGAATACGCCTGCACCATCCTCAAGAAGGGAATTGAAGCTCTTAATCCGAAGTTTAAGATTGACATGCGCGGGCTTGAATGGGCGGCGTATTTGGACCGCGCGAATAAGAAGGTCATGCCTTTGTTTTCACGCGGGTGGACGGCGGATTACCCGGACGCCCACAACTTCGCCTTCCCCTACTACCACTCGAAGGGGCGTTACCCGCTCACCCAAGGCTATAGCAATCCGAAATTCGATGTCTTAATCGACGCGGCGGTCCGGGAAGTGGACCCCGAGAAACGGGAGACCATGTATTCTGAGATCTCCAAGCTTGGTTTTGAAGAAGTCCCGCAGCTCTACACGGTTCACCCCCAGGGCGTGTACGCCATGCGCGAACATGTGAAAGGTTTCTATGACAATGCGGTGTTTATGGGTGTTTATTTCTACCCGCTCTCGCGGACGCAGTAATGGCGTCTCTCGCCGTTCGTAAACAACGCGCGAAGGGAGCGGTTAAGGGTTTGAAAAAACTCTACCCCGACGCGCATTGCGAACTCGACTTCAAGACGCCGCTGCAGCTGGCGGTCGCGACCATATTGTCGGCGCAATGCACCGATAAACGCGTCAACGTCGTGACGAAGACTCTTTTTAAGCGGTGCAAAAACGTAAAAGATTTCGCGGCGATCGACATTGAAGAACTGGAGGGCCTGGTTCGCTCAACGGGTTTTTACCGCAACAAGGCTAAATCGATACAGGAACTTTCAAAAGCCCTGATCGAGCGCTTCAGCGGTAAGATGCCCAAGACGATGAAAGAATTGCTGACTCTGCGCGGCGTCGCCCGCAAAACCGGCAATGTCATTCTGGGCAGCGCTTTTAATCTCTCCGAAGGCATCGTGGTCGACACCCACATGAAGCGCGTGTCCTATCGTCTCGGGCTCACGGTTCAAAAAGATCCTGTGAAGGTGGAGCAAGACCTGATGCAATGCGTCGACCCCAAGGATTGGAATTTCTTCGGTCACGGCATGGTCTGGCACGGGCGCCGCGCCTGTTACGCACGCAACCCCGATTGCGGCTCCTGCCTCCTCTCCAAGGACTGCCTGAAAAAAGGCGTCTAATGAAACTCCTCCTACTCGGCGGCACGGCTTTCGTAGGACGCCATATTGTTGACGCTGCCCTCGCTGGGGGCCACGAGGTGACCTTGTTTCATCGCGGCAAAACGGGGCTCGATTTATTCCCTGAAGTCGTTCGTGTGTTGGGCGACCGCTCCACGGAAATTGAGAAGCTGGCCAACGGGCGATGGGACGCGGTGGTGGATGTGAGTGGGCGTCTCCCCTCCGATGTCCGTAAATCGGCGGATTTCCTTCAAGACCGTGTCGGCAGTTATATTTTCATCTCGACGGTTTCGGTTTACCGGGATTGGGGCGGCGCCCAAGACGAAGACGGCGAGGTGCACCCCGCCATGCTGCAGCCCCCGGTCCCAATGACGGGCGAAGCCTATGGCGCCCTCAAGGTCGGCTGTGAAGTCGCCGTTGATGAACTCTATCCGATCGGCTCAACAATCATCCGGCCGGGGCTTATTGTGGGCCCGCATGATACGAGTGACCGGTTTACGTATTGGCCTTCTCGCGTGGCGCGCGGGGG
>NVTF01000079.1 GCA_002401485.1 Elusimicrobiota bacterium
GAACCCCCGCGGCTTTCCAAACGGATTGCCTGATCCGCGCGAAATCGATTGCTGCTGCTTCTGGGCCTGCTCCAACGACTTTTTCCCCTCAGACATATGATGCAGAGCTTTCTGCTGATGCCCGCGCGCCGCAGATGTGTTCTGGCTGCGCAGAGCGTCTTCAGCTTTCCCTTGCTCCGAGCGCGCCTTGGATAAGGACTCTTGAATTTTACTCTGCATCAGTCCAAAATCATCGGAGAGAGACTGCATCTCTTGTTTAGCACTTTCGGTTTTACGGCTTGCTTGCTTTTGCACGGCGCTGGCGGCAAATGACTGCGACAGCTCCCCCTCACTCATATTCGGCTTGCGGGCGCCCTTTTTAAGCTCTTCCAAAATTTCATTTTCGCGCGTTGCAAGAGCGCTCAGACGATCACTTTCGCCCCGAGGCTTAAGATCCTTCGCCCTTCCCTTCAAGCGCATTATGGTGCGGCCCAGAATCGCCGGCGCGTTTTCGACTTTCTCCGCCTCAAATTCCTCAAGGGTTTCCCGCATCCACGCCAACGCATCATTCGGCATTAGGCGGCCCACCAACGCCGCGTCTTTTATCACCGCGCGTTGTTTTTCAGCGAGTTGGCGAAGTAGCTTTTTCTGTTCGCGCATACGAGCCTGGATTTTTTTGTTTTCGAGTGCATCCGTTAAGCCAAGTCCCTTTTGCTGTTCTTTAATGGCATCGTCCAATTTCGCCTGAATTTTCTTCATCCGCGATGAGGGCGAATTGTTTCCTCCGCGAGCTTGGTCCTGCGCGGCTTTCGCGATCGCTTCATGAACACGCTCCAACTGACGAGCGAGGCTCTTGGCGATTTTTGCGGCGGCTTCGAAATCACCACGCTTGATCGCCTCCTGCAGGGCGTCCATTTTGTCTTTCGCTCCCAGCAGCGGCACGTTATACACCTTCCGACGCTCCCCTCGCTCGGACCCTTCCTCCGTTTCAGGAAGCTTGCCGATGGCGTCCTGAAGCGCCGAAAGTTTTTTATTGAGCTCCGACATGGCCGCATCCAAAGCACGCTTCTGTTCAGCGGTCGGCGCTTTCCCCTTCTTCGACATCGCCGCCATTTCATTGATCGCGCTGGAAATTTCTTTTCCTTGATTCTCCATGCGCTGGGCCTCTCCCCAGAAATCCTGCATCGCTTGGAGCTCCCGTCCCTGATTGAGCATTTCTCCCGCCCGTTTTATTTTGCGTTCAAGAGATTCGTGGCGTTTGCGCGCCTCTTCATGGCGTCCTTGTGCGGCATCACGGCGGGCAGCTTCCCGTTCTCCGTGCCGCAAATTTTTAAGGGCCTGCCTCATGGCCATCGCGGCTTCAGTCATTCCGGGGTTGGCATAAGCATCCTGCTTCATCGTCTGGGAGAATGAATCCATCCGCTTCTGGGTCTCATTCCACTGGGAATCGAGAGACCGTTCGGCGTCAGCCAAACGCGTCCTAGCATCGGGGTCGCCAGGAGGTGCTTTCGAAAGTTCTTCAAGAAATTTCTGCATAGCGGCCTCACGCTTCGCCAGTTGGTCAAGTGAAGCCTCCGCCCCCAGCCAGGTCAGAGCGGTTTTCGCGTGGGACGACTCAAAATCCACAATACGTAAAACACCCTTCGCTGAAACCGTGGTCTGAGCGGTAGGGCGCGCGTCATCAACCGCCCGAATCCGGAACTCGATGAGAGCACCAATTGGAAATTTACTCAAATCCCAATTATAATCCCCTAGAAAATCACCTGGACGATCGCGGAATTGCTGCAGACCGACCACCGTTTCACCAGAACGACCTGCAATTGAATAAACCAGCGAAATTTCACTCAACCCGTAATCATCCTCAGCCTCGTAGGCAACGGGCAAAATCTCCTTACGACTGATCTCAAGCGCAAACGCCGGCGAGAGCAGCTCCACAACCGGAGGCCCATCCTGAAGAGCGCGCAGCGTATACGACACAGGATCCGAATCGGAGGCGTGGTCCTCGGCACGAACAAGAATGCGCATCCGTCCGTCTTCATTGAGCGGGAATCCCGCCTCCCATATTCCTCCGCCTTTGGAACGCATTAAAACGGGTTGCCCCAAAAAAGAGATTTCGAGTTTAGCCTCAACCAACGGCCGGGACTCCCTACCTCGAATAACAACCCAACTGCGCCGCAGCGCGGCGATCCGACCGCTTCCCTCAAGTTCCAACTCGCGAACGCGCGGCCCCGCTCCGGGGACATGGACGCGGGCTCGAAGATTGATAAGCCGCGGCATGGGAATCGGCGTCAAAACGTAGGCGCGTGTGCGAATTCCCTCGTGTTCGAATCGGTATTGAAACTCCGCAGTCAAAGCAGCGACCGTGAAAAAAAATCGATTCCCATCCCGGCGGTCCCATTCAACGCGTCCCCACGCCTCTTCCCCCGCACGCGCCCACAATGTCGGCGGGCGCAACAACCCATTCGTTCTCCAGGCTGCCGTTATTTCGACCTCCTTGCCCCAGGGCACGCTCTGATCACCGGGAGTCATGACGAGACGTTCCTCCAACCGTGCATCCAGCCACGGCGCCAGAACACGCTGAAAATGCGGCTTGCCCGTCGTAAACGCGGGGAGACTGATAGCCCAGCACGCCGCAATAGAGAGCAGGCGCTTACGGGCTTCCTGCGATGGCGCAAACGGGAAGGGGCTTCCCAATGTTAATTTTTTCAATAACTTCTCAGTGCGGCGCATGTGTTCTTGGGCGAGCGCACGCGAGGTTCCTGAATGTTCCTGGCGGGTGAGGGCCAATTCCCAGGCGCTGAGGAGATATTCCTTGAGTTCAGGGTACCGTTCACCCACCGCGCGCAGCAGGGAGAAAGCCCCTAACGCGTGCAGCGGATGAATCAAATAGCGCCATGCCCCAAACGCCGATGCCGCGAGGCCGAACCAGAAAAGGCCCCAACGCCAATCCTGCCGCAGGGTTAAGAATCGGTCCCCCAGAAGCACGACAAGCACATACGCGGCGAGCAGGGCCGCAAATCGCGCCCCGCCCTCCGACCATAACTCGCGCCAGCGCTGCCAGCGCCAACGACGAAGGCGTCGCTCAAGCTCAGCCATATGAATTGTCCTTATTGTAACAGGAGTGGTCCGACGAGGCTAGGGGAACGCGGATGCCCCGACATCGTGAGAATTCGGGCCAGTGCCGCACGCCCCTCCTTGTCCTCTGTAAGATCGTAGAGAAATATACTCCCGCCAATCGTTTCTATCGGTCGGCGCCGCTTCAACCAATAGAAAGTCGTTCGGTCGCGAATATAAACCGCCTGAAGATTGGTCGCAGAAATCGCGAAATACAGACGCTTCGACGCTGACGGGTCGACGTCATCTCCCCAGCGCTTGACGTTCCAATTCGGAATAACGGAGACGTAGGAAATCCCGTACGCCGAAGGGTCGGCCACACCAAAATAAGAAAGGTAGATAGGTGGATTGCCTTTCCGTGCCAAAACATCCGCCAAGCCCTTCAACCCCTGACCCCAATCAAGATTCGAGTCCGCCAACCAATGATGCCCGCCGCTGGTACCACCCGCAATCTCATTAAAATAGGCCAATTGATAAGGGAAATTGCGCCCAACTGAAATCGTCGTCCACAAGGCGAGCATCACAGCAAACCCGCGCGCTTTGCCCCCGGCGGACCACAAAGCACCCACGCCGCAGCCGGCCACCAAGGCCAACAAAGGAATCATCGGCAGCAAATGGCGCACACCGATTTGAACCTTCGCGGTCAACGCGACCGCGAAATAGGCAATCGCCGGCAATAAGACCCATAATCGATCCCGCTGCAAGCGGCGTCCCCACGCAAGCGCGGTGGCCATTCCCAAACCCAAAATCGGCAGCGGCGTCTTTATCAACAGCGCGATCGGGAAGTACAACGCAAATCCGGTTAATGAATATTCCCCATATAAAAACGAAGAACGCCCTCCCCCGAGCCGCGATAAGGTCGAGCGAAGCCCGGAGAAAAATAAATCCAATTGTCCGAAACGATAAACGACCGCAAGCGCGGCGAAGGCGCAAACGATTGCTATCCCGAGACCCGGCCAGTCAAACCGAGGAAGGGCGCGTTCGGCTTCCTTTTTTTTCTTCTTACCCTTTTTCTTGACGATTCCCTCACGGGCCTCGGGCCGAGCCAAGAATCCATGTTCCAGGAGGAGCAGTCCCAAAATAAAGGCCGGGAGCACAATCATCGAGAATTTTGATGCCAAAGCCAGTCCCGTGCAGATGCCTCCGGCCGCAAAACGAACACGAGTCAACGGCCGGACCGAAAGGATGAAAAAGGCCGCGAAGAATAAAACCGCCGCGAGACCGTCTGTCGTCACCAGAGAAATATTTGAAATCAGAACCGGAGAGAAAGCGCCTGCGCCAACAGACGCGACTCCTGCCGCAGGACCACCCAGCCGCATGCCCCAGAAAAACAGCATCACAGCAAGCGCAGTCCAGAGAACAATCAGCGAAAAGGTCCGGCCCGCGTTGAGAAGCGTCCCCGGAGGGATCGAGTTGTTGTACAGGAAGTCGTCGGCGAAGGGATAACGCCGCATCTGAATCCAATACGGATGAGTCCGATTCAACTGCGGTTTCATAAAAAGAAGTGGAACCGCAGACAGCATTTCCGCCAGCGGTGGGTGGTCCGATATATTCAAACGATAGCGGCCTTCCTGCCAATAGGAGTATCCGCTGGCCAGATGCACCGGTTCATCATAGGTGGCCGCTGCCGAGCGTATAAAGGAAACGCCGAGGAATATGCCCAACAACCACAAAGCGGCCGCGGCGAAAACGGCACGAGGGTGCTCTTTAAACATCTGCGCAATTATAGGAATTAGAGGACGATCTGACGGCCGATCTCAACAACCCGGTTCGGCGGCAAATTGTAATACAAAGCCGGACGCAATTCGTTTGTATAGAGGAAGTGGTAAATCGCAGCCCGCCAACGCGGCATGCGTTTGCCGCCTTCGGTTAAAACCGTGTTGCGTGTGAGGAAGAAGGTGGTCGTCATCGGATTGAGCTTGAGACCTTTTTCGGCTGCGACATCGAGTGCGGTTTCAAGATTGGGAACTTCCTTAAATCCGAAACGCAGCACCAGCCGATGAAAATCATTTCCAAGGTCTTCGTATTCCACGCGTTCCAGGGACGGCACTCGGGGGATAGGTTCCGTTACGACAGACAGCATAATATTGCGGCGGTGAAGAACTTTATTGTGCTTGACGTTGTGCAGCAGAGAAATCGGAGTGCCCTCCGGATCCGGACTTAAAAACACAGCATCCCCCGGAACACGCGTAACGCCGCTGGGGCCGCTGTCGCCGATAAAGGTCTTAATGGGAAGCCGCCCTTCAATCTCAAGGCTTTGAAGCGCGCGTTGCCCGCGTTGCCAGGTCGTAAACACGAGGACCGCTGCTGCGGCGGCGATCAACGGCACATAACCGCCTTCAACAATTTTGGCGAAGTTTGCTCCGAGGAAAGCCAAATCAATAACGAGGAACAAAGCGGTCAGGCCCCCCGCAAGCCACGGACTCCAACCCCACACAAAAATCGCGACCAGGCAGGCGAGGATGGTGGTAATCACCATGTCGAGCGAAACCGCAATCCCATAAGCGGAGGCCAGCGCGCTCGAACTGCCGAAACTAATCACGAGAGCCGTGGTCGCCGCAAACAATGCCCAGTTCGCAAACGGAATATAAATCTCGCCGATTCGATCTTTGGAGGTATGAACGATTGTCATGCGCGGCAGATAGCCGAGCTGCACCGCCTGACGCGTCAACGAAAAGACCCCCGAAATAACCGCCTGGGAGGCGATCACAGTGGCGAAGGTCGCAAGACCCACCATCGGGTAGAGAGCCCATTCGGGACACATGTTGTAAAAAGGATTTACAGCCGCGGCTGGATTGCGAAGCAGCAGTGCTCCTTGGCCGAAATAATTCAGCACCAAGGCCGGCCCCGCAAGAAGAAACCACGTGAAGCGGATCGGCTTGGCGCTAAAATGACCTAGGTCGGCATAGAGGGCCTCGCCGCCGGTCACGACCAAGAAGACCGCGCCCAGAACGAAGAAACCCTCGCGGCCGTTTCGCAGAAAATAGTCAACGGCGTGAAGAGGATTAAATGCCGCAATCACACTGGGAGTCTGCACAATGGACGACACTCCCAACGCTGCGAGAACAGCGAACCAAACACACATTACCGGTCCAAATAACTTTCCGATGTCGCTGGTTCCCCGCCGCTGAATGAAAAAGAGACCGGTCAGGATAGCAACCGTAATCGGAACGACCATCGACTTAAATACCGGCGTGGCGACTTCCAGACCTTCGACCGCAGACAACACCGATATCGCCGGAGTCAACATACCGTCGCCGTAAAGAAGGGAGGCGCCAAACAATCCAATGCCGGTCACAATCCAGGTTCGTTTCCCCCCCTTCAATCGTGTGCGCACCACAGACATCAACGCAAGAATTCCGCCCTCCCCGTGATTGTCCGCGCGCGTTACGTACAGGAGGTACTTAATGCTGATCACCATGGTCAAAGACCAAAAGATCAAAGAAAGAACGCCGAAAATATTCGCGTTGGTAAGCGGGATGGCGTGCGCACCATAAAAACACTCACGAACCGCATAGAGAGGGCTTGTGCCGATGTCACCAAACACAACACCGAGCGCGCCTAAACAAAGCAACTTGAAGCCGCCGTCAGGGGTGTGGTCGAAAGGCTTGGTTTTTTCCGATACGGAAGGGTCGTGGTCCATCAATAGGTAATTCTAACGAAGGAAGGACCAGAAATGCCAGCGTCTTTCGGCTCTACTTTCGCTCAAATAGAACTTCCACAGGGCCTCGACCTTCCTGGCCGTCGCTGTCGGAGACTCTTCTCGGCCGAGTTCGGCGGCCAAATCCTTGGGGGCTAAGGCGCGAATATCGCGCAAACGTACAAAAGAGTCGTATCCGTGTTTCTTCAAATAGTCGATATGGGCATCCTCATCCAGCGCCGTCCACTGAGTGACAGCGTTTCCAAAAACCGGCTCCCCCTGCGAGTCTACGATGTCATCTATCGCAGACGCCTTCAGTTCAGAGAACACCCTCAGCCCGATTGTATGGGCAAGCCGCTCAAATTCGAGGCCTCCCAAATTCAGCCAGTCGATTCCGATTTCATTCATTTTAGCCCATACCCCGGCGTGGTAGGCTTCGTGGGAAATCAACGCCAACAAAGCCTTAGGTGAAGCCTTTAATAAAATCGACGGATTAACGAGAATCTCCGGGCCGTTTTCACCCTCCGCCCGGAAAATGCCCCGGGCGTCTTCGGGACCAAGCGTCTTATCCCATCGGATCGGAACGCCGGATTTCTTGAGCGACCGGAGAGCGGCCCGGGCGGTCGCACTCTTCGCGGCCCACCGGAAAACGTCATGTGGCTTTGAGGTTGCCGAAATGACCTTGGCTTTCGGATTGGCTTTTTGAGCGGCGGCCCTGATAGCGGCAACCACTTCACGATCCACTTTATTATCCAACTGCACTCTATCGGTACGATGCACGCGAACGAGTGTCGCCCCGGTCGTTTCGCCTTGGTTCTCAACAAAATAAACCTGGACTTCAAACGGTCCTTCTAAATTCGCCTGAAATGCCTCAAGAGCGTCTGCATTCAGTCCACTCAACACCAACGTGGTTTCCCCGTTAAGCCCGTAAAGAGAGTCCGACATGGGCAATGCGGGGATATCACGGCCGGTTTCCGGGGCCTTAAAGGCTTCGAGTGCCGCAATGCGAGTGTCGTAATCGGGATGGGTCGACATGAGCCGGTCCCATAAACGCTGGAGCGACGAACGTTCATCAGGCGAATTTTCATAGACCTGTTCCCGTGTAGCACGGCGCATGCGCAGCCACGAGATCCACCAGCGCGGATGCGTCAGCCACGCCGAGAAATGATCCGCTCGCATTTCGTCTTGTCGGGTCGCCGCAAACCCCGCCATAAGCCCCCCTACGATTGTCATGAAGGCGGCGGCGATCCAACCGATCGATGCCGCAGCAGATACCGGATCAACACCGATCAAGGCTCCCTGCAAAACAGACTGCGCGGCATAAATAGCCGTCGCCGCGGCCGCCGCGACAAACGTGATTCTGGTCGCAAATGTCATTCCACTCCTAAATCCCTTGCCGTCTTTATTCAAGCGAAATTTCTCACGGACCATTCCATAATCGCCGAAGAAGAGATGTCCCATCTCATGAGCCATCATCGAAAGTGTTTCGCCCATGGGCCGCAGGAGATATCCCACGCCGATGTAGACACTACTGGCGCGATCAAAATCTCCCAAAGAGCTGTGAGCCGCATACGGATCATTCAAGGTTTCGTTAAACCATAACCGCGGGGCGCGATACCCGTCCAGGCCCGCGCGAAGAACGAGAACCTGAGCTGCGCCTTCGGCCCAATTCATAAAGGCATGCAGCGGGGCAACTCTCTCGTTGAGCTTCGCCATTTCTTCTTCGCTCAAGGATTTGCCGTTTTGAAGCGCCACAAGACCCTTCTGAACTTCAAGAAGGTCCCGCTCGGTTGTGCCTGCGGGAACAAACACGGACGAGGCGTTGAAATTTCCGGAGACTCGATGGGCCAGCGACATGGAACCGGCAGCACCAAAGCCGATTAACATCGGCATCCAACCCACGGCGAGCGCCAGAAACGTTGCGAATCCCGCAACAGAAGCATAGTGCAGCCCCAACCACGCAGAGCGTTTAGCACGAAGACTGAGAGGAACCTTAAGTTTCGAAGCGTCGAGCGTGCCATCCAATTGAGGCTCAAACACCCCCGCAGCCTCCGCGTCACTTCCAATTTCGGTATTGGGATCAAAGCCAAGCGCGGCATCCGCCCCGTTGCGAACCTCTTTTAGCTGCCGCCGGGATTCGGCGTCGCGTTCATCGATGCGCCAGCCGTAGGCGGTCTTTGCCTTCTTAAATTTTCCAGAAATCGCGGTATCGGGAAGCTTGAGCTTGCGAAACTCATGGCGCCCTTTTTTGGGCAGCGCGCTCACCTGGTAAGCCTCTACCTCTCCAGAAACGACCCGCTCCGCCAATTCTTCGTAAAAAACAGCTTCGCCGTCGCCAAGCAGGTCCTCTTTTAATTTCAGATCCAGAATCGTCAACTGCGTGCCCGTTGGATCAAGACGGGCAAAAATCCGAATCCCTTTATTGCTCCATTTGAACTTAAAAATACCGGCTTGAAGCGCGTTGCCTCGCTTCGTCGCAACCGCACTCGATCCAGCGCCATTAACGAAATTCTGAACATCTCTCTTCAGGCGAGCCCATTCATTCTTCGCCCAACGGTCCTTTCCGCTAAGCATGGATCGTTCGCGAGCGACGTTAATAAATTCTTCTGCGAAGAGAATTTCAATATCGGTTTTGGAAGCGGAGTCCGCCGGGTTGGCCCGCAGGAGATTGGGTCGGCCGACCCACGGAGCGCTCTGCGGCGCAACCAGGCCTCGATCTATCCGGTTCGGCGAACGGAAAGCGGCTCCATCAAACCGGACACTCTGGAGCGAAGCAGCGCTTGCCAGTGAAAACGCCGGGGTCGCCTCTTGGCCTGAGACATTACCGTTATTTTTGTTCCCATTTGCCGGCACCGCGGCGGTGGGCGGGCCGCGGGAATTCTGGGCAGCCTTTGCAACCTTCTTGGGATGAGAAACAACGGCCGACAAGGTTTTAGCCGTCCTTTTTGGAACAGAGAGAGAGGGGGAGACCACAAGGTCCGCAGCATTTGAAACAGGCGCAGAAAGTGTAATTCCAGGACCGACCGTGACAAGATTGGAAACAACAGTCCCAACGGTTATCGCTTCTACACCGTTTTGGGAAAGTCCCGCACTGGCTCCTGCCGAATACTTTCCGTTGATGCCTCCGCTTCGAACCGTCCCCGCCGAACGCACAGCAACACCAGCCAGTACCTCATAAGGAGCGAGGCCCGGGGCCAGCACCACCAATGCGGTGGAAAGAAGAATTGAAGCGGTTTTTCTCATAGATCTACGTTTGATTCAATCCATTACCGTGATTCCGGAGTCAACGTCCACACCTGGCGTTCACGGGATTGGATCCAGAATCGGTTCTCGGAACTCTTGCGCCAAACGACGCGATTGGAAGACTGGGGAATGCTTGCAAACGACGAATTCTGAGTTCGGATTTTCATGGCTGCCACCTCTCAATACTACAGTAACCCAGAGTAGCAGCAACGGTCAGGGCCGATGGGGCGAGGGGGGGGGCTACAGTGGACCCACAACAAAATAGGCCCTTAGGCCTGGAAGAAAATCCTTAATTTTTAAGGGTTATGCCTTTGGAGCGAAAATATCAAGCCGTTTTAGGGGCGGCCCGGCCGGAGGCGGAACCGGAATAAGCAAGGTTCCCGGATCTACTGGAGCCAGGAACTGTTTTACCCTGGCTTTTTCAGCAGAATTTGTAGTATCGCCAAGGCGAATTTGATTGGCGCCATCACCAATAAGGACGTAGCGCCGCTTATCCCGATGTGTTAAACGGTCAATAAAGGCCTTTAAATCGCTGGCAACGTCCCAATCCACAAGAACGGCATCCATAACCGTGCTCAGGAGCAATGCCAAGCCAAATAGGCCGACCGCGAGGCAGAATACAAATCTAATATACAGCATACATCTATCCTTCCACCTTCATTGTAGCCTCAGTTTCACCCATACGGTTGGGCCAATGGGGCCCCCCATTATAAAAAAAAGTCCCACCCGATTTTAGGCCCCAAGACCCCCTTCGTTTGGGGCCGTACGTTGAGTTGTTGAGTTATTCGCTTGCGAATAACTCAACAACTCAACGTACGGCCCCAAACCCCCAATGCTACAATGGTGTTGTGGGCGCGCTGAAGATGGTTACGGAATTTACTCCCGCGGGGGATCAACCCCGCGCGATAGAGGAATTGGTAGCGGGGATTGAGGAAGGACGCCGCCACCAAGTATTGCTGGGCGTCACGGGAAGCGGAAAAACATTCACGATCGGCAAAACACTCGAAACACTCGACCGCCCGGCGCTCATCCTCGCCCCGAATAAAGTTCTTGCCGCCCAGCTCTACGCGGAATACAAATCCCTTTTCCCTAACAACGCGGTTGAATATTTCATCTCGTATTACGACTACTACCAGCCCGAAGCCTATGTACCCTCAACCGACACCTACATAGAGAAGGACGCCTCGATCAATGAGCATATCGACCGCCTTCGGCTAAAAGCAACGAGTTCGCTCCTGTCGCGCAAAGACGTCATTGTTGTCGCCTCGGTATCGTGTATTTACAACATCGGCTCACCGGAAAATTATAAAGCCTACTGCGTTGAAATTGAGAAGGGGGCCAAAATCGGACGCACCGCCCTTCTCGACAAACTCGTCGCCAGCCATTACCAACGCAACGAAACAGAATTCGCACCCGGCCGCTTTCGAGTTAAGGGCGGCGTCGTAGATATTTATCCCGCCTATGATGAAATGGCGATTAGAATCACTCTTGACGATGACCGCGTTGCCTCAATTGATGTCATTCATCCCGTTTCCGCATTTAAGACGGCTTCCCTGAACCGTGCCCTCATTTTTCCCGCGAAGCATTTCGTCACCAGACCGCCGGAACTCGAACGGGCACTGAGCACGATTGAAGCGGAGCTCATCGATCGTCTCGCACTATTGAAGAAAAAGAAAAAATTGATCGAAGCCCAACGCCTCGAGCAGAAAACCCGCTACGACATGGAGATGCTCAAAGAACTGGGATTCTGCTCCGGAGTCGAAAATTATTCACGACACCTAACAGGGCGACCTCCAGGCGCAAGACCGCATTGCCTTTTCGATTTCTTTCCCGATAACTTCCTCCTCATCGTTGACGAATCCCACGTAAGCATCCCGCAGGTTCGGGGGATGTATGAAGGCGACCGTTCGCGCAAACAAACACTTATCGACTTCGGATTTCGACTCCCCTCGGCTCTCGACAATCGTCCGCTCAAATTCGACGAATTTCGCGCGATTTCCCCCCCCACGATTTATGTCACGGCAACGCCGCGCCCCTACGAACTCCAGGAAGCCAACGGCTTAATCGTAGAACAGGTGATTCGCCCGACAGGCCTCGTTGATCCTCCCGTCACAATCCTGCCGACCGACGGGCAAATCACCGATCTCGTTGAGCGGGTGCGCCTCCGGGCGAAGAAAAAGGAACGCTCGCTCGTCATTACCCTCACGAAACGCACTGCGGAAGATCTCTCCGATTTTCTTCTCACCAAGGGATTAAAAGTGCGCTACCTCCATTCCGATATAGATACAATCACGCGCATCGAGATCCTGCAGGATTTACGCAAAGGGATCTTCGATGTACTGGTCGGAATCAACCTCCTGCGTGAAGGCCTCGACCTGCCGGAAGTATCCCTCGTCGCGATCCTGGAAGCCGATAACGAAGGATTCCTCCGTTCGGAATCCACCCTGATTCAAATCGCGGGCCGCGCCGCGCGCAATGTCGGTGGGGAGGTCGTTCTGTACGGGGATAAAACCACCGGCTCCATGGCACGAGCCGTGGCGGAAATGGACCGGCGCCGCAATAAACAGGTCGCTCACAATAAAAAACACGGCATCCAACCCCGTACGATAAAAAAGGCCATCGTCGACCTCGCCGAATTTCAATCCGACGCAAAACGCGAGGGACTTAAACTTCTTCACGCTGCGGGCGCAACCCAATCACTCAACAAGAAAAATATCCCAACCCTCATTCATACGCTGGAAAAACAGATGAAGGACGCCGCCGAAAACCTCGACTTTGAACTTGCTGCCATGCTGCGCGACCAACTCTTTGAGCTGAGGGAAATGACGGGGCTTAAACGAACTCCGGCTCAACCGCGCGCAAGCCGCAAACACCCCAAAAAACCCAGCGCCCCGGTGCGTGCCATAAGGCGGCGCCTGGAAAAAAAGAGGAAAGCACGTGAAGGTTGATGCTCTCATTCGCGCGGCGCTCGCTGAGGACCTGAAAACCTCGGGGGATTTGTCGACGATTTACTTCCTCCCACGAAATGCGCGCCTGCAGGCTCGCCTAATCGCTAAACAGGACGGCGTTTTATGCGGAAGGAAAATCGTCGACGCGGTCTTCAACCGAGCCGCATCCGGCGCGCGGCCGCGGTGGGCGGTAAAGGAAGGCACTCCATTTAAAAAAGGCGTCGTGCTTGCTACGATCACGGGTGGACGCAATCTCCTCACGGCGGAACGAACAGCCCTTAATTTTCTTCAGCATCTTTGCGGCATCGCGACGCTGACGCACGCCTTCGTAAACGAAATCCGGGGTACGCGCGCCAAAATCTACGACACTCGAAAGACGCTTCCAGGCTGGCGCGAACTCGCCAAATACGCGGTCCGCATCGGCGGAGGCAACAATCACCGACAGGGACTCTACGACATGGTCATGCTCAAGGATAACCATCTCGCCGCCTACAAGGATCTTGATGATCGGGTTCGCGCTTTCCGTAAAAAACATCCGCGCGTTAAAATAGAAATCGAAGCCTCAAACGCTACGGAGGTCGAGCTCGCGCTTATTCTCGGCGCCGATGTCATCATGCTGGACAATATGGACGCCGGCCGTTTACGAAGGCAAATCCGCGTTATCCGCCGAAGCAATCCACGAGTTGAGATCGAAATATCCGGCGGCGTATCGTTAAAGACCGTTGCACGCTTGGCTCGACTTGGGCCTGACCGGATTTCCGTCGGCCGCCTCACCCATTCCGCTCCGGCCATCGATATTTCGATGAAGCTCGCCGCGTGAAGCGCAACCACCACTACAAATCCATCGTCTCCACCCAAACACGAGCACGGGAACTCGCGGACAGGGGAACCCCGAACTGGACGATCGTCCGGGCCGATCGGCAAACAGGCGGCCGAGGCCGAATGGATCGAAAATTTTTGTCAAACCCCGGCGGCTTGTATTTTACAATCGTGCTGCGGCCAAGAATGAAAGCGGCCGGTCTTGGTGATTTCAGCCTGAAAACAGGCCGCCTGCTGACCCGGACACTCGGGGAATTAACCGGGATTTCCACCAAGGTCAAAGAACCCAACGACGTCCTGGCATTATGTGCGGATGGCCGCTGGCGAAAAGTTGCCGGAGTCCTGATCGAGGCTTCAGGCGGCAGCACCGCTCTCGACTGGATTGCAGTTGGCATCGGAATCAATCTAAATAACGAGATTTCTGCCGACCTCCCGGACGCTTCTTCATTCAGCGTCATAGCGGGAAAACGCATCGGAATCGGACGAATATACCGTCAACTGACCTCCACGCTGCGCCAGGCCTGGAAAAACCTTTAGTTTTACTGCCTCAAATCCCTCTTGCATCGGATTGAATTCCTGCTATACTTACAATGTCCCCCGTCGGGGACGCTTTTTTTGCCCCCACTAATGTAAATTTTGAGGAACACTCTCATGACCGAATCTTATATGACCCGCGACGGCTTGGAAAAACTGAAGAAAGAGCTTACCAATTTAAAACAAGTCAAAATAAAATGCTCGGCGGATATCGCCGAGGCTCGAGAAAAAGGCGATCTAAAAGAAAATGCCGAATATCATGCCGCCAAAGAAAAATTGGGTGAAATCATGGGGCGGATTTCCCGCGTCCAAGATTCCATCGCGAGTGCGCGAATGATTGAGGATATCGAGATCAAAGAAGGCGAAGTTCAAATCGGGGTTAAGGTTTCGCTGCAAGAGATCAAATCCAAAATGAAAATGGATTGGATCCTCGTAGGCGGAGTCGAGTCCGACCCGACCTCCGGGAAAATTTCAGTCGACTCACCGCTCGCTCAGGGGCTGCTCGGCCATAAGGTCGGCGAGGAAGTAACCGTGGCTCTCCCCGCAGGATCGAAGACCTTTAAAATCCTCAAGACGGAAGCCGCTGTCTGAACGACGCCGCACGGCTTCGCGAAAAACTCATTTCGCTCGGGGCCTTTAAGGTCGGTATCGCTCCCGCAACGCCCCCTAGCGAATCAGGTGGAAAAGATGCGCTGGCGGCATGGCTCGATAAAGGCATGCACGCGGAGATGGCCTATATGGCGCGCGATCCCGAAGCGCGCGCCGACATCAAACGCTGGTTCCCCGAAGCCCGCACGGTTGTATTTGGCGCGTTCAGTTATCTCATCGACTCCCCCAACAACCCGTCCGACTCGGATGGCAGACTCGCGCGCTACGCACAGCCGCCCGACTACCATGACACCCTTAAAAATATAATGAGAGAGGCCGCGGCATGGTGCACTCACGAGTGGCCGGGAACGTCGGCGAAGGTGTTCGTTGATACAAGCCCCGTCCTTGAACGCCTTTACGCACGTTTTGCCGGACTGGGTTGGGTGGGAAAGAATTCCATGCTCCTTGCCAGGACGGGATCCTATTTTCTGATCGCCGGCATGGCTCTTGACCGCGATCTCGAACCCGACGCCCCGGTAACGGATCATTGCGGGTCCTGTACCCGCTGCTTGGATGTGTGCCCAACCGACGCTTTCCCCGAGCCACGCGTACTGGACGCCTCAAAATGCATCGCTTATTTCACCGTGGAACACCGAAAGAAGCCGATCCCTGAAGAATTCCGCGAAGGCCACGGCAATTGGATTTTCGGCTGCGACCTGTGCCAGGACGTTTGTCCTTGGAACCGCTTCGCACCAAAATCCTCAGTATTTGAATCACGCCTCCCGCTTCATATGAACCTTGAGGAACTTGCGGCCCTGGATCCGACGTCTTTTAACAAACGCTTCAAAGGAACCCCTCTCCGCAGAACAGGGTGGGCCGCAGTTATCCGCAACGTTCTTTTGGCTATGGGCAATTCAAAAAACTCCCGCCATATCCCCACCCTCCAGCGGTACGCTGAACACGAAGACGCCATCCTCGCAGAACAAGCGCGATGGAGCCTGGAACGAATTGATAAAATAACAGCGTGAATCGCTGGGCTTTGTGCATTTCACTACTCTTATAAAATGGAAAAAGTCGACGTTGCCATCATCGGTTCGGGGGTCATCGGCCTCGCTATCGCGGCACGAATCGCGCGCAAGAACAGAACCGTCGTCGTTCTTGAAAGCCACCGCCGCTACGGAGTTGAGACCTCCAGCCGCAACAGCGAGGTTATTCATGCGGGCATTTATTATCCGGCCGGCAGCCTAAAAAGCAGGCTCTGTCACGAAGGCCGGCGATCACTGTACGCACTCGCGGAAAAAACCTCCTCCCTATTTGTACGGAAGACCGGTAAATTAATCGTAGCCACCAACGACGAGGAAGCCCAACGCCTGACCGCCATCCGCGAAGGCGCGCTTGCCTCCGGAGCGGAGGGAATTATGCTGCTCTCCGGTGATCAAGCTCGGCAACGGATCCCCGCATTAAAAACAGTGGCGGCGCTCTGGTGTCCGGAGTCAGGCATCGTCGATTCCGAAGACTACATGCGCTATTTCCACACCGAGGCGGAAGAGAAGGGCGCGATGTTCCTCTTCGGCAACAAAGTCTCCTCCGTGGAGCAGACCTCCAGCGGATACAACCTCTCCTTCGGAGAGAAAAATGAGCGCCTGCACGCACGGATTGTCATAAACGCGGCGGGGCTTCACGGAGATAAAATCGCCGAAATGGCGGGGTTTGATATCGAGGCGGCAGGCTACCGAATTCATTGGTGCAAGGGACTGTACTACCGTGTTCGCGGCGAACTTTCGCTGCCCCATCTCGTATATCCGGTTCCGACCCAATACGGACTCGGGATCCACCTGACCATGGATCGTGAGGGGCGCGTGCGGCTCGGCCCGGACACGGAATTCGTGGATCGCATCGACTACGAAGTGCCGGCCGAACGCGCATCGGTATTTCGAGACGTGGTTGCGCGCTACTGGTCGGGATCTGAAATCGAGGATTTGACTCCAGATACCGCCGGAATTCGACCGAAACTCAGCGGTCCCGACGGCGACTTTCGTGATTTCGTCATCGAAGAAGAAAGCGCAAAGGGATTTTCCGGCTGGGTTAACTGCCTCGGCATTGAATCACCCGGACTTACAGCCTCATCGGCAATCTCAGAACGTGTCGCGGGTTTCGTAGAATAACAGCATGGTTCTCAATAACCGTCCCTACACATTTGATCGCGTATTTCGACTCGCAGCAACCGGTGGAATCCTCTATGCCGTCGTGAGTCTCATGGCGCATTTAAGCGACGTACTAATCCCATTTGTAATCGCCTTTCTCCTCGCCTATTTACTCAATCCAGTTGTCGCAAGAGTCCAAGAACGTGTTCCCAACCGCGTCGCCGCCGTGGCGCTGACACTCACGGCCGTGACATTCATTGTCACCATCGTGGCTGCTGTAACAATCCCGCTCATGATGGGAGAACTCGCTCATATGGCGGCGCTTGCACGAAAGGTTCTCTCCGACGCGGATCTCGCCGCGCGCGCCTCCGCCTCCCTCCCCCCCGAAATCTGGGAAGCAATCCGCGACTACGCAGCGCAGGACAATCTTCGCGAACTCTTAAAACAGCGCGATTTCTGGAGCCTGGCGCAAGCGATCCTACGCAAGGTCCTGCCCAGCGTCTGGGGTCTTGTTGCAGGAACCACCAATATCCTGATCGGACTTGTCGGAATGTCCGTAATCGGTCTGTACATGGTTTTCATGCTTCTCGATTTCCGCCGCATCAAAGCAGAAGGAAAAAATCTATTACCCCCCTCGTGGCGCGAACCGGTGTTGGAATTCTTGAGGGAATTCGACGCAAGCATGAGCCGCTATTTTCGCGCACAAGCCGTGGTCGCACTGCTTGTTGGGATATTATTCGCGGTTGGATTTTCTCTCATCGGCCTCCCCATGGGAATAGTGCTCGGCCTTTTTGTCGGCGCTCTCAACATGGTTCCCTACCTGCAGATTATCGGCACGATCCCGGCAGGGCTGCTCGCGGTCGTCATGGCGCTTGAAACCGGGAATGGGGTATTTACGGCGGTAGGCCTGGTATTACTCGTTTTTATTGTCGTTCAGGGAATTCAAGACGCCGTCATCGTTCCCAAGGTGATGGGAGAGGTGACGGGGATGTCTCCTGCGATGATCCTTCTTTCGATTTCCATTTGGGGCAAACTGCTCGGCTTCCTCGGGTTGGTGATTGCACTCCCAGCCACATGCCTGGCGACGGCCTATTACCAACGACTCATCACTCTCGACAAAAAAACAGGCAACCCATGAGAATCGGCGTTGATCTGGGTGGAACCAAAATTGAAGTTCTCGCATTGTCCGATGCCGGTAAAGAACTCGTTCGCGACCGTGTCGAAACACCTCAAGGGAATTACGAAAAAACCATCGAAGCCGTCCGCACCCTCATCGAAAAGGTGGAGGAAGAAACCGGAGAAAAGGCTCCGCACATCGGAATAGGAACACCGGGGTCTCTCTCGCCGAAAACAAGCCTTATTCAAAATTCAAATTCCGTCTGTCTGATCGGGAAACCCTTAGACAAAGATCTTGAATCAGCGCTAAAACGCCCGGTACACATGGCCAATGACGCCGATTGTTTTGCTCTTTCGGAAGCGACCGACGGCGCGGCGGCAAAATACCAAAGCGTGTTCGGCGCCATCTTGGGCACCGGGGTTGGCGGCGGAATTGTCGTTAACGTAAAAATTCTTGCCGGACCGAATAATATCGCCGGTGAATGGGGACACAATCCTCTCCCATGGCCTCAGGACCACGAACGCCCCGGACCCGAGTGTTACTGCGGAAAATCCGGATGCATCGAACAATTTTTATCAGGACCCGCCCTCGAGCGCGACCACGGTGGAACATTAAAAGGCGACGAAATAGCCTCCCAAGCGAAAATGGGAGACGCTTTCTCCCAAGACGCCCTCGATCGCTATGCCCAACGCCTGGCCAGGGCCCTCGCATCGGTTATAAACCTTCTCGACCCTCACGCAATTGTTCTTGGCGGCGGGGTTTCGAATATCGACCTCCTCTACGAACGTGTTCCCGCCCTATGGGGAGACTATGTTTTCACAGGAACACCCCGCACAAAACTGCTGAAAGCCCGCTACGGGGACAGCTCAGGCGTTCGCGGCGCGGCCTGGCTTTAATTCTCTGTAACATCCGGGGACTGGACCAAATCCTGCGATACCCTTACGCTTTCCTTATGAGGAAGCGGGGCGTCCAAATGGCGATCCTGGGGCTTGCTTGTGCGTATGCATCGCACGCGAGCGCCGTGGATGTGCTGAATTTACCCGGGCTCGAAGCCCCACCCGTCATCAAACCCGCCAAACAACGACCCAAACGAAAAAAAAGAATTAAGCGGCTGAGAAAACCTCCCCCGGCCCCGGGACCGACAGCAGCACCGCGATTAGAACCCTCGGCGGCGGCACGTCCCGGAAATTACTCCGGACGCTTTTTCACCTTTAAAACGCTGCCGGACTGGAAAGGACCGCTCGCTGTTGATGCGGGCGTCAAATACGTTCCTCCCAAGGGGGACGCGTCTTTCACCGTACGTTTTATTCCCCGCAATCACCGTCTCTACCTGAAGCCCAGCGAATACCGGCGACGACTGCGCGAACGCGGAGAGATTGACAACTCTCATATTTTGGACACCATTAAAATCGGACAACGGCTTGGGAGCCGAACTCGATATACGACCCATGTTTACGGCGGCGAATACCTCTTCGGCAAGAGGCGTGGAAGACGCTACAACGAAGTGATTCTGGTTCCCGTCAAAGTTGGAGTATTCTTAATTCACTACGAAGCGAACTACGAATCCTTCGATAAATTCCGCTCCGGTTATCTCGTCATGCTCAAATCCCTCACTCTCCCCCCGGCACGCAAATACCGTCCTGAGAAATATTACGCGAAACGCCGCCATCTCCTGAGACCTCTCATCGAAGAAACGATCAGCAAGGATCAGGGCCGGCATTTGGACCGCAACAGCTGGTACGGAAATCCATATCAATTTGTCTTTCAACTCGGCGTCCCCATAGGTGCGACGGTGAGCGGTCGATCCTTAGGCGGCGGGCGCGTGCTCGTCTTCGGCGGACTTTTTTCTATTAACGAAAATCTCGCTGTGGGAGCGGCACTCCCCTTCACCAACTATTCAGGAGCGTCGGCATTCGGGTTCGATGTATTCAT
>NVTF01000080.1 GCA_002401485.1 Elusimicrobiota bacterium
GCATTGGCTGCGCGTGTCGTGTTATTGATTTCATTTCCTCTTCAAATGACCTCTTGGCAGCCACCGTCAGCGTTAATGACTGCCCCCGTAGACTTTGCCAATACCTTAAGTATTATTTTTACAGGGTTTACTAGTGAAGGTTATTCCGTAGAACAATTACGTACTACTGTTGATGGTTTTACCATGGCGACACCTTTAGATACCTTAAAAACAAATGTCGGTTTAGGCTTTACAGTTTTTGAAACTCTAGAAAATAATATTTTAAGGCTCATTAAGCTAAGGGCTCTTGAGCTTAAAAAGTTGAAAGATTCGGTTTTATTTTTTGTTTTGATTTTGAGCTGATTTCTTGAATTCGAAAATATTTTTTTCTGAATCTCGACCCACAATAGCGGCATATAAGGCTCATTAAAAACAGATAGCCGCTTTTCTTCCTTAACCACCTCTATCTGATTTCGCATGTTCTTTTTAAAGACGCGAAGCTCCGACATGCGGTCGGCATCAAGCCAAAACGCAACCGGGAGCGCGTTGGAGGGGACCGATTCATAATAAAACGTCATGTCCATATGCGTCGACGCGTTGCTTTCCGCCCCAAGGCCTTCGAGTATTTTATCGAACTGTCCCTTCTTGACATGAGCGGAACCATCAAACATGAGATGTTCAAATAGGTGCGCGAAACCCGAGCGCCCTTTTGTTTCCTGACGCGCGCCGACGGGAATAAGCATGGCCATCGCCGCGACCGGAACAGAGCGGTCCGGAGCCAGAATCACCCGAAACCCATTCGAGAGAGTCAATGTGGAGTGTTTAATGGTGAACGCCGAGACGTTCACAGAGGGCGCGGCAATCAGCGCTAAAAGCGCCGCCCATCGCACCATTAACGCCGGCGACCCTTGATGCGAATCGCGCGCTGAAACCCGTCATCCGGACGCACAACGCGTTTTTTGCATTCCGGTCCGCGCTCCGCGACAACAATCATGCGCTGGGTTTCGAGGCCGTAGGGCCTTCCGTCATAATCCCCGTACGCTTCCTTTAGGCGGAGCTGCGCGCGATCGAGCATCGACGCAATTTCCGTCAACGAATAGATTCTCAGACTGTCGCGCGCCGGTGCGGAACCGCCGCGAGGTCGAAATCCGCGGCAATCCAATCGCCCCGTATGCAAATTGAAAACATGATTCTGAGCGCCGAGCCGTCGCGTCATCCATTCACGGTTCAACAAATCGAGAAGCAGACGCCCGCCGGGACGCATGGAATCGCGGATCGCCTCCAGACTTCGTAAATCATCCCGGTCGGATTTATGCGAACCCAGCGGATTGCGCAGATTGAGGACCGCATTGAATTCAGCCTCAAAGGGAATACGAGTCATCTTGTCGCAGTGAAAATGAACCGTCAAATCCTCCGCCTTGGCTTTTTCCCGGGCGATGGAAAGCGCTTTGTTCGAACCATCCATACCAACCACGCGATATTTTCGCCGCGCGAGCTCAATGGTTTGACTGCCGGCCCCGCATCCCAGGTCCAAAACACGATTGCGGTGTTTGAGATCAAGCAGCTTCTCTATCCCGTCGATCTGCTTGCGAATCCGCATTTCCGGTTTGATTGTCGGATTCTCGGCAAAAATCTGCTTCTTCCAGGAACTCGCGGGGACCATGGCTCTATTTATACCTCCGGAGATTCGCCGTGCGACGGGCGCTTGGAGTCGGAGTTGTCATCTTCGACTTCCTCTTCGTCAATTTTTTCAATACGGGAAGCGGCCTGGTCAAGCATTTTATAACTCGGACCCGTGACCTCTCCGTAAGCCTTCACCGCTTTTTGCAGCTGGTCCCCGACTTTCTCGAAGCGGCCCTTAAACTTATCAAAGGCCTGCCGGAACAAAACTATGGACCGCACGATGTCCCGCGTGGCTTGGCTGAAATGAAAATTTTCGTGCGCCTGGCGCACAATCGCCAGGACGGCATAGAGCGAAAACGGGGAGGTGAGCATCACCTTTTGGGACAGGGCTTCATCGACGAGTTCGGGCATTTCGTTGAGAACGAATCCATAAACCTGTTCGTTTGGGATAAACAAAACAACGAAATCGAGGGTTCGCTCATCGAGCTTGATATAGTCGCGCTTCGTGATTTCTTTAACACGATTACGCACATCCCGTAAAAAGTCTTTCTTAAAACGGTCCCGCTCTTCGTCCTTGTCGGCGTTGACCATTCTCAAATAATTGTCGAGTGGAAACTTCACATCCATATTGAATTTGTGGTCATCCGGAAGCAGGAACGTAAAATCGGGACGGCTAACAGAGGTATCCTGCGTCCGGTTGTGCCGGTACTGGACATTCTCGAGCAATCCCGCCGCGCGAAGAATATCCTCCGCCATGCGTTCGCCCCATTGCCCGCGCGTACGCGGGTTTGATAACGCCGCATTCAGCTTTTCCGTGGTTTCCTGCAGACGCTCGGTCGTCTGCGAGGATTTTCGCATCATCTCTTCAAGCGAACCGTATTTTTCGCCCCGGTCTTTTTCGAAAGCGCGCACGAGCGTCTCGTATTCCTTGAGTTTTTCCTGCAGTCGTCCTACCGAGGTTTCGACCGCGCGCCGCTGCCCATCAAGGGACGAGGCCGCCTTGACCGATTGGGTTTCCAGGCGGCTTTCCGCCAGCTTGAGAAATTGTTCGGTTGCCCGGTCCATCACCTCGGAGGAAACCGCTGCAAACTGCCCCTTCAGATTCTCTCGATCCTGTACGATACGCGCATCGTCGTTTTTCTTATACGAGAAAACACTTAAATAAACCGCGGCGGCGCCGAGCCCCGCTCCAGCAGCGGTTGCGATGAAGATAATAACGGCGGTTTCCGAATTCATGACCGTTTCCGCTTGAGACGCGTTTCCAGATCGGCGAACGTCAGCCGCTCGGCTTTGCAGGTTTTTCCCGCATCCAGATAAAAACGCAGCTTCGCAAGAAAATCTTCCCAACGCAGACGAAATGCCTCTAGAAGCTTGCGTTTAGCTGCCGCCCCCGAAAATCCCGCATGCACCAGGGTCAGACTCGTCCCGGATCGACGCGGCCTTTCCTCAATAAACATTGAAACCAAAGGAGGAACTCCTTGGGGGCAAGAGCGATCATCCCATAACCATGCCACTTTTTTCTCAGGCTCGAGGTCTACAAAAACCCCGGTCATGTCGTTGTTTTCGATCCAATCCGCTTTTGGCCAAACAATGCGCAGGCGACCCATGCTGCGGGCGTCCGTCTCGGCTCGCTGGGCCAACCATATGCAAAGCTCCCGCGCGGACGTCAACGCACGATAAACTTCGCCGGAAGCCGCACGCAGTGGGATCGTAATACGAATGTCTTTCGTTATGGAAGAGTTGCGTTGTCTTAAAGCCAGTTTAGAAGCCATACTGAAGCGAGATTTTACCAAAAACGACCCTATTGGACCGCCTAGGTCTAAAGGGCCATAATTTTTAAGCCGAGGCCTACCCCAAAACCGGGTAGAAAAGCCCTGGAGCACATCTTCGCAAGGACTCATAATATCGACGTATGCAGATGGAATACAGAAAATCGATCGCTTTGAGCCTGGCCTGCTCCCTCGTGGTGCTGGCCCCGGGCGTCGAACCCTATCGCTTGTTGGCAGGAGTCACCGGCAATGTCCCTAAATCGGTCGGCAGCCAACCTGTTTCAACTTCAGGCAAGGTAATTTCAGGTGGAAACTCATCCGATATCTCCTTGGAAATTAGCGATGTCGGATCCCTGGAGCTGCAAAGCAATCTCCCAGGAGCTCAAAATATCGTTATTCCACAAGGTAATAACGTCATTGTCCCTGCGGCAGCGAAAGCTCTTTCCAATCCTAATCCGACCCTCAGAACGGCAACGCCAGACGCAATCATCCAATCTATCCCTTCTCCTAATGGGGTACTGAGCGATCGCGCAGCGATTTCCGCTCCTACCGCTGCTGACGTAAAAAACGCCGGCCCGACAACAAAAAGAGCGGTCCAGGCGGTTTCCAATATTGCCCAAACGCCCGAAATTAAGCAGATCCACACAGGCAAAGGCCTCACCGCTGCACTCGGGGCCCTGTTTCACCGCCGAAATTCACCGGGTGCAAGTAATGTTTCCCCGGTTGGGACCACAAAGGCCGCTCAATTCGCGCCCAGCAAGATTCTTCTCCAGCGCCCCGATCTCGCGGTTAACGCCGCAGATGACGCCAAAAACGCCGCATCTCCCAACGCAATTGAACCAGCGCTTAATGCCGCCTCCCCTTCGGTTGGAAAAAAAGCCGCTCCGGTCAAAAATCCAAAATTTTCGAAAGCGCCCTGGGACTGGTTCAAACATCATGGGAAAAAGGCCTTTTTTGCGATCGCCGATCCCAAGGTGCTCACCATGGGAGTCATCGTTTTCATCGGCGGACTTACCATCGCGCAGGTCGCCCAAGAGTTTTACGGGCAAAGCATGCCGCCGCTCATCAAGGTCGCCTTCGGGTCCTTTAGCGTCTACGCCTCCATGACGATTTTCCGGATTGTCGGACGCACCATCGGCAACGCGGTGGGCGGTGTGCTGCCCGAAATCTACGGCGATAAAAAAACCTATCTAGCCGCCGAAATTGGACGCGCGCTTTCGGTCGGAGTGCTCGCCTTGGGCCTGTTGACCGGCATGATCACGGCCGGACCGGTCGGCTACGGGATATTTGCGGCTCTCATGGCGGCAAACGGACTCTTTACCGGCATGACCGTTACCGCCCATGCCTCAATTGCGCGCAAGCTAGTCGGCAAGGACCAGCGCCTGCTGGAAGGCTTCTACAACATTTACCAATTCATCACCGAATTCGCTGGCATCGGTGCGCCGATCCTCGCCGGATTTATCATGGCCTCCACCGGAACCTTCACCTGGACGCTCGGGGCCTATCCTCTCATTCTCGGCGCCGCGATTCTATTCTTCTGGAAATTCCTCCGAATTCCCGGGGACTCGGGTGGCACCGCCGCACAGAAACAAATTACAGCGGCCCCTGGTACCGCCGGCAAGGTTAAAAAAGCCCTGGAGAAATTGACCCCCGAGCCTACGGAAAAGAAGACGGCCGGCGCGGCCCTCAAGCTGGTTTGGTCCCGCTTCTTGGACGGCAAACGTGTCGTCATGGGCAACAAGGTCCTGCGAACTGCAGCATTCTCCGATGCCGGTTTCTTAATGCTGAATCTCTTCCTCTATAGCGCGATTGCGCCAGCGTTCGGGTTTTTCATCGTCGGCCAAACCATGGATCCGGGTCTTATTCTTAACTCCACCGGGGCAATGACTGACGCCGCCGCAACCGCCGCCGGTCAAATTCAGGCCTGGACTGTTGGGCTTTACAGCGCGGGTGCCTTGATCGGCACAGTGTTTAATATGTGGGGCAACAAACGCCTCACCAAACGCGTGAAGGCCGGCCAGCTCACCCGGGAAGATGCCATTGTATCGGCCAAGCGCTCGACCCTGCGCTGGATGACGCTTGGCGGACTCTCACTCATCGCCTTCCTCCCGATGATCGGCACCAACCTCACCCTCGCCTACGCCGGCATCTTCACCTTCGGTATTCTCTCGGTGGTCCCCATGCTCAAGCTCAAGGGACTGATCGGCTCACTCACCCCCGACAAGGATATCGGTCCGGTCAACGGTTTTATCTCGATGGCAACCGGCGTCATGGCCTCAATGGCCGTCATCGGTTTTGGCCAAATCTTTGATGTCTTTACCACCGCCGTCAGCACCCCCTCCCAAATGGCCTTTATCGTCATGAGCGCGGTACTTGGCTCCTGGGGAGCCATGTTAATCGGCGGCAAGGTCCTGCTCGCCCGCCAACTCAATCTCCCCACCTGGAAAAACCATAAGAGCGACCCGGTTCTCCCGAAGGGTTTGGGATGGCTTAGCATTCTCCCTGCTGGACTGCTCCGCATCGCCTTTAGTCCGGAGCGAAACGAACTCAAGAAGCTCGATAAAAATCTCAAACGCCTCGGCCTGCCCCCGGTTAAGAAAAAGACCGACAACAAGCCCGTCTCCCAGGACCGGCCGACAATTGTCTGGTACGCACCGGCCTCGGTTTATAAACTCGCGGAAGCCCAGGAAGGCGGTCGCCAAGCGAGCGAAGACTACCATTTGGTCCTTGACCCGTCTTGGGTGAAGACGCGCGTCGACCCCGACGGAACCCAAACCGACTTTGTCATGAAGGCCGTGAAGTTCGACTCGGACGGCAAACAAGCGACGATCGTTACCTACAAACACCCGCGCCGCGTACGTTTTGAGGCCGACTACTTCACGCCCGGCTCCAACGACCGAACCGACGGTTTGTCCATGAAGCGGCAGGCCTCGCATCCGACCTCCAGCTCTCCGGAACTGGAAGCGGTCACCAACGATAAATACCTCACCGGCTCCATGATCGCCTACGAAAGCAGGGGTGGGGAGCAGGCGGTCCCGATTCGCCTAAACCTGCTGCTGAAGGACCATCCGCACTTCGAAAACAGTAAAACAACCGCCGAAGGTATGAGAGTACTCTCCCAATACATGCATGCGATGCCGGAAGAAAAAGCCGCCTTGCGCCAAAAAGTAAAAGACCACCTGGAAGCCAACGCCGACATCCTCGGCGATGAAGTGGTCGTAAAACCCTCGGGCCCGCAATGGCATTCCAGCCGCGGCGTCCAATTTTTCCAAACCAACCGAATCGACGATATCGTAGACCACATCATCGCGCTCAAGAATGACCCGATGATGACCGCAGACGGATCCGTTCTCATTGATCAGCGCATCGATTCCCCCCCGCTTTATTTCGACGTGAAGCCGACGCAGACACGCGCGCCCCCCTCCGTTGATGATGGAGTGCGCACCTCGGTCGCCGATCGCATGGATGGAGACGTCGAACTGACAATCCCCGGCCGCGAAGGCATGGGCTGGTCCGACAAAAACCACCTTAAGAAAGATTTTAACCTCCGCCTCTTCGCCCAACGCACACCCTGGGGCGGCACCACCGTCTCCGGAGTCTTTGTCCGCGCGGGAACCTACGGAAAACCGGTTGTTGCCGAGCCCGGGGGAGCGTCCGACAACACCAAAGCCAAACTCGAAGACGCCGCCGTGATCATGAGCTACGACGACGTATTATGGGCGCTCAAGGAGCAGCACGGCTACACCGATGAACAGCTCAATGAGCTTAAAGAGAAAATGGATCTGCTGGCCAAGAAAACGCTCACCGCGCTTTGGGCCAACGAAGACGCGATGCGCGAACGCGGCGAACTCCCCCAAGGCGCACGAACGGACTTCATCGGCCTCGACGTCATGCTGCACCGCAAAGGCAATAAACTCATCCCCATGGTCATCGAAGTCAACGACATGGATTCGGGTGGCCAGATGCAGCTCGACAAATTCCATCCCGAAGATCCGGGGCTTCACTCCCGCGCACGCATCCAGAACGCGATTCAGGAAGCACGCCGCGATGCCCTGCGAGGGAAACGCATCGTTGTTGTCGGCGCCGGCTACCACGGAAAAGAATTCATCTTCCAGCGCGCGAAAGAACTCGGCATCAAAATCGTACTGGTCGATTTCAAAGATTCCTGGGCGGAGAAATATGCCGACACCTACATTCCTGTTGACATGACCGACCGGGACGAAGTGCTCAAAGTAGTCCAGAAAAAAATTAAAGACGAAGGCCTCGAGGAAAAACTTGACGGCATCATGGGTTTCTGGGAAGACGACGTGCCGACCATGGCAAAACTCGGAGAAGTGCTTGGCCTCAAGACCTTCTCGTATCGTTCTGCGATCATCGCCCACAACAAAGCAGCGACCCGCGCCATCTTAAAAGCGAAGGGCATTGAAGACACCAAAAGCGCAATGGTAACAAACGAGTCCCAGCTTGAGACTGCGATCAAAAAAGTCGGATTTCCCGCCATCATGAAACCTGCCGGCGGAGCGGCCGCGAAATTCGTCTATATCGTCAATAACGCGGCCGAGGCCCGGGCCATCTATCCGGAAATCGTACGACTCGTGGCCCTAGAACAACCCTCCGACCCCTCTTTTAACCCGGCAGACGGCGTGATCTTCGACGAATACCTCGACGGCGATGAGGTCGACATCGATATCGCGATGGTGGACGGCCAATCCCTCTTTCGACCCTCGGTGACCGACAACTGGCCGACCAAGAAAGGCCGCTTCATCGCCACGGGCTCCAATCTCCCAAGCCGCCTTACCAAAGAGGTGCGGCAAACCCTGGCGAATCACGCGATCAAGACCGCTCAGGCCATCGGCCTGACCGATGGTATTTTCCACATCGAAGCGAAATTCACCTCCAAGGGGGAACCCCGCATCATTGAGGCAAACGCGCGCCTCGGGGGAACCTATGTGGCACAGTGGGTGAAAGCGGTGTGGGGCATTGATCTCGTTGAGGAAGCCTTCCACATCGCGGCGGGAGTTCCCGGCAAACCCTTTAAATCGCGGCAGCCGCTCCTGCACCTCGACGGCATGTTCGGCTTTCCGGAAAAGACCGGCATCATCTCCGAAATTCGAGGCGTAGAGACCATCCGCGACGACAAGGGCCTGTTTGAATTTAGGGCCTTCATGGGAGAGGGCGACATCGTTATCTCCCAGGAAGACGGAGGCAATGACCGCGTCGGCATGCTCACCGGCAAGGGACGCAGCGCCGACGAAGCCCGCGATAATCGCCTGCGCCTGAGCGCGAAGGTTGATGTGGTCGTTGAGGCGGAAAACGCCGCAGCCCCCACACGCGGCTCACCCGGCAACCCGGACGCACCGGAGGGCTCGGACGATTGGCTCCTGTCACGCATCAACCCCAGCCCCCGCGGCCTCAATTTCGCTAAATTTCTTCCGGGCGAATGGAAACCTGAATATGAAACACGAGTCCAGAAACTCGGCGCGGACGTCATCGACATCCGCCATCCCTCAAGCGATCAAGTCGCATCCCTCTCCGAAGCCGATGGCTGGAACCTAAAACCCCGCTGGGTTCGCTGGGTTCGCAAATCGCTGGCAGGACAAGAAGAATATCTAGCCGCGATGCCCACCAAGAAGCGCGGGAAAATGAAAAAGCGTTTCGACAAGATTAATAGAGCGATTGACGAAGGCAATATCTCGGTCGAATCGAAACGCCTGACCCAGAAAGATTTTGAGGAATGGTACCCGTTGTACAAAGAGTTCGTTGTGGGCAAGGCCGGCGGCACCGAACGCGTAAATCCCGAATGGGCGCGCAAACAACTCGAGTCAGGCAACATCGAATGGCACGGCGTTTGGTATCGGGATTCCGAGGGCAAGATGATCGGCGGCTTTATCATGGCGCCGCTCGAGTCCAAGGGATATGTTTCCGCGGGATATGCCGCCTACAACAAACAAGCATCGTCTCTGGAACTCTCCTATTTCATGAACCTCAAGGTGATGGAACTCGCCAAGGCAAAGGGGTTGGATTTGGTCAGCTCCGGCGCGGACACGAATTTGTATGGGTTTGACTACAGTCTCGGCCTGCTCGGATTCAAAGCCCAGATCGGCATGATTCCCCATCCGCAAGAATCCTTCTCTCTCTTTAAGGTTCTCAGCCCTGAGAAACTCGGCGGCGACACCAATTACCAAGATAAACGGCCCGGATATTTCTATTTCCGCCTCAAACGGGACTCGGAATTCGTGAAGCGCTACCTCTCGCTCTCCGATGAGCAACGCGCCTCCGTGGAGGGTTATGAGATCATGGGAGGAGCGTTCTTCTCCGATGAGGCCGACGAAGCCTCCGCGATGCTAGAAGGAGTCCAGTATTACTACGACGACGTAAAACTCCCCTCCCTACAAGGCGTCGAAACCGTTCGCATCCCCTTGGCCGGCAAATCCTAAACGCAACAAACGCACGCGGTGCCAGGCACCTTTCGGGCACCTATAGAGTAAGCACTAGCCGCCGTTTTGTTTATATTTTTCCCATCGCAGGCGCAGCTGGCCTTCTAGAGACTGGAAACGGTCGCAAAAGTTTCCGATCTCGCCCGTCAATTTATGTTGGAGGCGTAACTCGATACTTGCTGCTAAGGAGCCGATGCGGCAACATCCTAAATTCTTAGCGGTTCCACGCAGGCTGTGCGTTTCCTCCTCCAGTGCGTCCCAATCCTTTTTCTCAATTTGCTTTTTCATTTTCTCAATGAGAAAGGGTAGGCTCCCCAACAGGCCTTCCATCAGAGATCTAGACATCGAGCCGTCTTCGTCGTAACTGTTGAGTTCCTTGATTCGGTCCATGTCCAAATCGAGTGTCCACTCCTTCACTTTATCACGCAGGATCGCTTTTGTAATCGGCTTGGACAAATGATCATCCATACCGGCCTTGATGCATTTGATGCGTTCCTCTTTCATCGCATGCGCGGTTAACGCGACGATTACCGCATCTCGAGCATTTAATCCGGATTTCCTGATTCGACGACTCGTCTCATAGCCGTCCAATACCGGCAACTGACAATCCATAAGAATGATGTGGGGGTTATAGGACTTCAGCAGTTCCAACGCCTCCTTCCCGCTGGAGACCATTTCGACATGTACGCCCGGGAAGTTCAATTGACCCTGAGTCACAATCTGATTGGTCTCGTTATCTTCCACAAGCAGCACGCGCAAATGAACTTCCTCGGAATCATTTTCTGTTTGTGCTGCCCCCTCCTCCACAGGCTTGTGGGGGGTGATCTCTTTTTTTTCAATCGGTTTCTTCGGCAAGGAAACTACGATCTTCGAGCGAAGCAAAGATTCTACTTCCTCCCTCTTAACAGGCTTGTTGAGGGTGAAGTCGAATCCATGTTTATCGATGCAGACACTTGCCTCTGCGATGAAGCACATCGCGCCAATCGGAACAAACGCCTCAAGACCTTCCCGCAAGGATGCCTTAACGAATCGTCCCTGCTCCTCGCCCAAATGCATATCGATGAGGATTAGATCGAACGGCTCCCCGCCTTCCTCCTGCTCCATCGCCATCTTGACCGCTTTCCCACCGGACTTCGCGGAAAGAACGACTTGTATAGATTCGCGAAACACCGTCTCGGCCCACTCCAACGCGCCCGCATGATCATCAACGAGGAGAATTCGCTGATAGATCGACTCGAAATGAGAGGGTTCCATTGGCCGCAACTCCACGTTGCCCAGATTCAGCTGAAATTCAAAAATAGAACCCTTAGGTTCATTCTCGCGGAAGCTCAACTCACCGCCCATTTTTTCCGCCAGAGATTTCGAAATAGCCAACCCAAGCCCCGTTCCTCCGAATTCCCGCGTAATGGAACCGTCCGCCTGGTCGAACGCGGAAAAAAGCCGCTCCTGGAATTTTTTTGGGATTCCAACCCCTGTGTCGCGAATTTCAAATTTAAGACGGACAATACCCGATTGCGGCTGATCCGGCATCGAAACTTGAATATCAACCGATTCCCCTTTGGAAAATTTAACGGCATTGGAAGCGATATTCAGTAGTACCTGACGGACTCTGCCGGAATCCCCCATCAGCAAGGAGGGAATCCTCCGATCGATGCGGCAAATTAACTCGACATTCTTTCGATACGCCTCCATGGACAACAAGTCCAGAACCCCCGACAAAACCTCTTTAAATTTGAATTCCAGAAGATCGAACTCAAGTTTTCCGGCCTCAATCTTCGAAAAATCAAGGATATCGTTGATGACCCCCAATAAGGCCTGCGCGCTCCGGTCGACGGTATTGGCCAACTCCCGCGTCTTTTCATCCAACTCCCGCTCCAGTAAAAGGGCGTTGATTCCAATAACCCCGTTAATAGGAGTCCGGATTTCATGGCTCATATTCGCTAAAAATTGCGACTTCAATTCACTAGACCGCATAGCAGCATCACGCGCGAGGGATAGTTCCTTTTGATTCTCGGTTAATTCTCGCGTGCGGTCTTCGACGCGGGATTCAAGCGTTTCACCCAACATTCGGATGCGGCTGATGAAGAATGTAAAGACGAATCCGACCAGAGCCAATATCGCCATCGTCGAAATCGCTAAATTTTTAACCGTATTATGGGTGACAGTCGCGAGTCGTTTTTTATCGATAAGAATTCCGACGATTCCAAGGGGTTCATCTAAATAATCGAGCACGGTTCGATAACGAAGCTGGTAATCTCTAAAATCATCGGTATAATTTTTAAATTTTGGACGATTGGCAAATAACCCCGCGACGTGATTCGGCACCGACAGGGCTAGCACCTTTCCATCTACGCCGTAGATCACTGCGGCGGTGACGTCCGCCTCAAATTCCAAAACTTCCTTGAGCTTCTCTTCAAGAGCGTCGGCATCCCCCAAGAGGATTAAGGAATGCGTGCCTTTCGCCAACGCGCGGGCGACAGCGTCCCCCTTCGATTCAATCTCCGCCTCGAGGAAGCGAAGCTGCTCAGACCAGATTCTCCATACCATGACGCCCGCAAGCATGATCAATAACGCGGAGAATGGAATCAGAATTTGGTATCTCAAATTTGAAAAGGAAAATTTCATTTGCCCTTCTTTCTCAAATCTCCTGCTTCCTCAATTTTTTTAAATAACGATTTGATTCGCGCGATTTCTTTTCGCGCCGCGGACTCATTGATCGATACTGAACTGTTCAGGGCGCGAAACCGTTTCCTCAATTCGCGCGTTTCTTTAAAATTATTTTTCCTCCAAAACACTTCCAGCGCCAAATATTGGGTAAACGCCACGCGGACAATAAAACGTCGTTGGGATTTGGAATCAGAGAACCAGATCCAATCAAGAGACGATAGGCAAAATTCCGCAAAGTAACGCTCAATATCCGGAACCAGACAAACCTCATCGCTTGCGGAGCAGTCGGCATAATCCCAGATTTTCGGAACCGGCCCGCATTCGCGAATCCCCGCTTCAAACTTCGCGACTTTCTCCAGTCGTTTTCGAGGGAATGGAGAAAAAGCATGGTTGGAGCGCTTCAACATCCCCGGTGCAAGGTCCGCTGCAACGGTTAAGGATTTAATTGCGTTCTTTTGTCTATCCGCGCTGCACGCCGCCGACGCAGGGTCAGGCGGGCCAATCGCCGCGAGGATGAGAAAAAATAAAACCATCGTGGACTCTATCCCAAGCCCTCTATCTCTAAAATCTCACAATAGCGCGAGCAACGAACCGGTTATCCGATAACTCCCGCCGGCCATGCTCGTTTTGCACATGGTATTCAAAACTCATTTCAAATCCCTGCTGCCAAACGGCTCCAAACCCGAGAGAATAGACGCTCGTCGCATGGCTTCCCACCAATTGCCCGCCGCTGCTGAGGTCCTCAATGGTGACCCAATCGAATCGCGCCTTGGGTTTGATGGTCGTGATTCCTCGCCAACCGCCCTTCAAGTCGATGGGGTAGGAGGTTTCGACCATAAACCCCGTACGCTCCAACGATCCCAGCGTGTTTCCGGTCGCGGTAATCGCACCCAATTTCTCCGTCGCATGAATCGCGTAAGACCGAATCTTTAATTTTTCAATGCGCGCGACAAGATCGACCCCGTGGGCCTCCAACGTCGCCGGATACCGGGTCAACGACGAAACAGCCTGGGACGGATCCTCCCCTTGCCGCAAGCGCCCCGCAGCGACGGAGTATCCGACCTCAAGCCGCGAACCCAATCCCGGAAAAACACCGATACGTCCCATCACCGTTTTATTTTGGTTCGGGTCGGAACTCGTCTGTCCGGAAATCGCATAATTTTTTACGCCATTGCCGTAAGATCCCACGTAATTGACGGCGAATGAATCACTAAACGCCTTCACTCCGTCAAGACGAATTCCGCGTTCATTCCAATGACTGGGAAAGGCAGCGCTCGCGCGAGGCAGCAAAGCGAATAAATTTTGAGCCCCCAACCAATCTTGATTAACAATGCCAAACGGTGCCCAAAATTGTCCGAAACTGGCGCTCAACAAGTCGGGAATAAAGTCGTAGGTGGCGACCGCTTCCGTTAGAATCACGGTTAAACCGCCGGGTCCCGCCGTACCGGTACCGGAAGGATCTGAAACGAGATGAATCTCCATCATCAAACGCGTTTGGGGATTTATTTCGCTGGCGATGACAATGGCGCCTTCGTATTGGAAGCTGGAAGTGTTGGAGTTGGGAACCAATACCTGCCCGGGGTCGGGGACCTTTGCCCCATCGGCTCTTGTCCAATCCCGGCTAAAAGACGCGTAAACCGATTCGACGTAGCCGTGCAGTGAAAAAAAGGAAGCCGGATCCAAATAATTGGAAGCGGCCGTTTTCCATTTATATTCCACACCTCCGTCCTCGAATTGGGCGGAAACCACATCACTGGACAATATTAATGAAAGTACGGAAATTAATGAAAGTGCATATCGTTTCGGCATGCAATTCTCCTCTAAAATAATCGATATTTCATCAATATAAGATCCGAAGACCCCGAAAATACTGAATAGAGAAGGAAACTCCCAAGGAGGGAGAGGAAGGATTATCCTTTGATGAGAGGCCCGCCGGGGCCGTCTTTGAGCACCTTGAAGGTGTTTACGAGATGATTGAAACGATCGGCATATTTGCTAAATCCACCGGTGGTGGCAGGATAAATAAACACATAAAAGCCGCTATCCATCGGCAACACGGCATATTCATGCTGACGCAGGACGACGCGGCGTTTCCCGCCGCGCTCGTTCGACACGCCAAATTGTGTTTTACGCTCGACATCAGTAGGGGAAATAACGACAAAATGTTTACCGGACCACCCCGAGATGGAAATATCATGCACATCCACCTTCATAAACCGATCGGAGCCGTACACCTCGCGCAAAACCTTCCGGATATAATCGTTGCCGGAATAATAAGACTCGGAGAGCCCTAAACGCAATCGGTGCTTCGCTCCTGCTTTATACCAGCGAACACTGAGAGACGGCACACCCCGAAAAAATTCCGGTTCGAACGGACCAATGAAATTGTAGGCCAAATAATCGTCGCCCTGGCGATCGAGATAGACGCTCCACCCGTAAGGAACCTGCGCGAAGAAATCTCCGGCTTCAGACCGATAACCGATGTATTTTGGCGGACTGCAGCCAACCAGCAGAAATGTCCCCGCCAAGGTGATCCGGCTCAACCGTGATAGCAAAAAGTGTTTCATTTTTCAGCAATTCCGATTATAACAGGGAAGCCTAAAGTCGTCCACCCGCCGCCCAGGACTCTGTCCACGGACGGCAAAATTCACCACAGGGGTAATAAGAGGGTCTATCGGAATTTTTGGGGATGCGTACCTGCATGACCGAGGCCTGAGCGAATTGTTTTTTGGCGGAAAACATCTGCACGAGACGACGCAATGCAGGAGCGCAAAACGGATTCACCTTGAGTGCTCGGCGTAAATTCACTTCAGCCTTCTTCAGATCTCCATCGCGCGCGTCTAAATCCGCCAAATTCACAAGCGCGGTCGTCGATTCAGGATAAATCTCGAGAACCTTGTGCAACGATTCCCGGGCCGCGCCAAAATCTCCTACAGCGAACTGCGCAAATCCACGACTCTCCAGGGCAATAAAATTCTCTGTGTACGGCAGCAGAATGGAAAATAGCCGGGACCGGGTTTTTTCATCCTGGTTGCGCCGCTCCGCTTGCACCATTTCTGCAAGCCTGCCAAAACGGGCATCTTTTGGATTTAATCGCAGCGCCTTATCGAGAACTCCGATTGCGCTATTGGTATCTCCGACCTCGAAAGAAAGACGTACGCGTTCCGCGAAAACCCCAGGGGACTCTTCCGCCTGATTAAGCTGAGACAGCATTTCAACCCGTTCCGAAAACTTTTCCTCATAGGAAGTTCCGGCAACTCCCCTAGCATGAAAACGCGCATTGCCGTCATTGGGAGCGATCGCATACGCCTCCGCGAGTGCGGCGAGATCTCCATACGCATGATATCTCCGCAGCGCGTGCGCAATAGCGGAACGATGCTCATCCCCGAATAAACTTTCCTGGATCGATGAAAAGGAAAGCCCCGGGCCGCGCTGGCGGGCGAAGGCCAAGCGATGGAAACGAGGGTGATCGTCCGTGTCGACGGGACCCTCCCCCGCGTAGTCGCGCAACCCCTCCTCTCCCGCGACGAAATATTTTTCATACTCCTCGGCCTTCGCTATTCCGTACGCTGCGGCATCGACAGCGGGCAGGAAACGGTCGAGCCGCGATTGCAGCGCCCCCTTATCAATGAGGAGAGGTTTGGGTGTTGCAATCAAGAGGGACTGGCCCGAACCGGGAACATTCCACAGGGATGCATGAGGAAATACCGACTGGAAGGTACGCACGCGCAAACGGAACGCGTCCTCCGGCATCTCGGCCGTCGGCAGCCATTGCGCAAAAACACCTCCCTCGGTCAAACGAGCCCGCACGAGTCGATAAAACTCGGTCGTGTACAACGCCCAGCTGTCGTAGGCAAGGGGATGCGTGGCATCGGCCACAATCAGCGACCACGTTCCTTTGCGCCGAATTAAATAATGCCGGCCATCATCGACCGTGAAGCGAAAATTAGGATGGTGGGTGACGTCGCCGTTTACATCCTTAAATAGCTCTGAGATGCGTTCGATGTCCGGATTGATGTCGATGACATCAAGAGTGGAAATTAGCCCCGAATGAAGCGCCGCTCCGGCGGAAATACCGGCACCGAATGCAATCATCAGGGCGGGTGTCGGCGCTGCGGGTTCCAGCAAGGCGGCCGGCAATACACCCAACAGCTTGAAGGCTTGTACATGAAAGTAGCGAGTCGACGCCTCTTCAATTCCGTCTAGGAATAAATCTCGAAACCCCGGCAATTCGAGCACCGTTACCGTTGACGTACGTCCATCTTCATGCAAAAGAGTTTTCGCCGGCACCGGACCCGCCAACCGCTTGAGATACAGTTGGCTAAATCCGACAGGTCTCCATATAGACAGAATCAAAGCAGCCACCGCAAATGACGCACACGCACGCCAGCGCCAACCCCGAACCTTGCCGCGCGTGATTTTCCATCCAAACGCGGCACCGGTCGCACAGACGGCGGCAAGAAAACAAAATCCGCCCTGAAGTCCAAAAACAGGGGGCAGCCAAAAACTGCCAGCAACCGCTCCAACCACACCTCCGGCTGTATTGACCGCATACAACTCTCCAGCCGCCTGTGATGCGCGACTCCCGCAAGCCGTTCTCAGCCGGATGGCAAACGGGACACATGCCCCCAGCATGAAGCTTGGAACGATCAACACGGCAAGGGTCCAAAACGGGCGCCCGGCAAACGCGGCGGCACCATCCAAAGAAGCAATAAGCGGCAAAACGAATGGAATGATGATAATCGCGGCCGCCGACCCCGCAAGAGCCGCAGACAATACCGAGCCTAAACGATCCGGCGCGGGAGCTGCTCGTGAACTCCATGTGGAACCAATGGCGGCGCTAAATCCCGTCCCCAACAAAACCGCAGCGACAGCAAGTGGAAAGACTACAACACCATTTCCAAAAAACAGGACAACAAGTCGAATTGAGAGAATCTCAACAGCGAGGAAAACAAAACCGGCAAGGCCTGCCGCGATCCAACCGAATCGGCCGAGTCCGGCAACCTCCCCCAAATCACTCTTCGCGATTTCAGCGGTTGTTTCACGCGGCCTCCAACGCCGCCGCGGCTCCCCCCGCAAGACCGGACCCAAAGAATCCCAAAACAAAGCCGCAAGTGCGGCGGCGACACCCACCGCAGCGGACCAAAACAAAGTCAGCTGGACGCCGAGCGAGGGAAGAAAGAGATACCCCGACAGGATCGCCCCCGCCGCCGCGCCCCAGGTGTTGACCGTATAAAGCCAGCCGGCCGACCGCGCGCGGCGCCGGGGGCCGTCGTCACGCCCAGCCGCTCCACGGGTAATCAGCGGAAATCCCGCCCCCCACAAGAATGCGGGCGGAAACAGACAGATCGAAGCGAACAATACCCGCATAACATCTAAAAACCATCCACTGCCCAACTTCGGAGCGGCCACCGCGTAAAATCCTCCAAGCGCGAAGAAACCCAAAGGAGACATCGCTGCAAACGACGCCGCAGCGAGGGTCACCATCGCAAACAACCGCAAGCCCTCACGGGGCTGCTCCCCCACGACCCGCGCGCCCCAACGCGACCCGACAGAAAGAGCCCCGAGAACCACCGCAGTCGTCACAGCAGCGGCATGGGTTGTATTTCCGATCAATACAACCAATGTGCGATGGAACGCCGTCTCCGCCATCAAGGCGCCTAGACCGGAGAAAAAGAAAGCTATATAAGGAATGGCCCGCATCCCTGTAGAATAGCAAACGAGGAATCTGGGATAATCAATTATGAGCCTTGATCGTGAAATAATCACTTCCGCAGCATCCAGACTAATCCCCGGATCAGCCTCTCTCGATGCGGCGGGTCGAGAGCGTTTCCATGCCCTCATCGAGCACACGCTCAATTCCCGGAGTCCCTCGATGCAGCGCCAGTTCGCTCTTTTTCTAACCGCGATTCGTTGGCTCCCGGTATTGCGCTGGGGGCACCGCTTCCCATTTCTTTCTCAACCCCAGCAGGATGCCTTTCTTTCTTGGCTCCAGAATAATTCCCTGACACTGCTGCGCCAAGGCTTCTGGGGGCTAAAAACAATCATCTGCATGGGGTATTACGGTCAGGTCGAACTCTCCACCCAATTCGCCTATCATCCGAAGCACGACGGCAACGCGGAGCTCGATGCGCGATAAAGAATTCGACATCGTGATTGTCGGCTCGGGTGCCGGTGGTGGAACCGTCGCCGCTCGACTCGCCCCACTCGCGCGTGCGGGATTAAAGATCGCTGTTCTTGAATGGGGGCCCAAATTCAAGAAATCCGAGTTCACCGGGCGTGAATTAGAAATGGCGGAACGGCTTTATTTCGACGGCGGCGGTTTTTTAACCAAGGATCGTTCCATGACCCTCGCCTTTGGGAAAGCCTACGGAGGCTCGACCGTCGTTTATACCGGGACCTCGATCAAAATCGCAAAAAGAACAGTCTCCCGCTGGGCGGTCCCGGGTCTTTCTTGGGATGACCTCTCAAAAAGGACCGACCGCTGCGCTGAAGAAAACGGCGTGCATCCTATCCCGGATCACCATCTCAACGACAACAACACGCTTTTTCGAGACGCTTGCAAACGCCTTAATTGGCATGTGGATCAATTCCCCATTAACGTTCGCGGCTGCCTGGGCGCCGGTTTATGCAACCTCGGTTGTCCCAACGACGCGAAACAGGGCACTCCTCAAGTCCAGCTGCCCATCGCCGAATCGGCAGGGGTCGAGATTGTGACCCATTGCAAAGTCGACCGCGTTGAAAACAAAACACTCTATGCCGAAGTCCGGCCCGGATTATGGGGAGAGCCGTCTCTGTGGGACTCCGGGCTCTACCGCATTAAAGCGCGTTGGGTCATTCTCGCGGCGGGGGCGGTTAATTCCCCCGCGATTCTGCTGCGCTCGGGATTTGGCAAACACCTCAGCGAACTCGGGTGTTGGTTTACCACCCATCCGGCTATGATCATCGCCGGGCGCCACCCGAAACCAATCACCAACTATCATGGCCATCCTAAAAGTTTCTACTGCGAAGGCTTCGCGGAAACGGAGCGTTTTCTTCTCGAAACATGCATGTATTTTCCTTTCACTACCGCCAAAAACATACCGGGTTTTGGCGCCGAACATGAGTCCATGATCACGGCGATGGACCGACTGCAAATGATCCTGGTTCTCGCAATCGACGCCGCGCGCCGCGACAACCGAGTTACGATCGACTCCGATGGGAATCCCGTCGTTGACTACCGCCTCCACAAGGATGTGTTGTCCTCGTTAAAATCCGGGGCCGAACACTCCGGAAAAATCCTGCGCGAATCAGGATGCGACACCATCGCGCTTCCAGAAGATTTCCGGCCCGGCTCGATTTCCGTTTCCGGCGCACATCTCATGGGCGGCTGCCGCATGGGCGCGGGTCCGGAGACTTCGGTGACCGACTCCTGGGGCCGCGTTCACGGCGCTC
>NVTF01000081.1 GCA_002401485.1 Elusimicrobiota bacterium
ACCGCCGCCACCGCCGCCGCCACCGCCACCGCCGCTGCCGGAAGGTTCCTTATCTTTTCCGGAAGTGCCGCCGCCGGAAGTGCCGCCGCCATCGCCACTGCCGTTGGGCGCCTCGTATTCAAAACCATCCCCTGATTCATCGTTGCCTTGTCCATCGCTGTCGTCGTTTTGGGATCCATCATCGGAATCGCCGTTATCAATAACGGCCTGCACCAGAGTGGTTCCTCCATTTTCACCATCACCGAACGGCTTGTCGTTGGATTCGCCTCCAGTCGGCAATTCCCCGGGCAAAGCACTGCCATCCTCCCGGGTGAGATAGGAGAACGCACCAAAAATGATCAGGTCCAATAGAATACGCTTCATCATGCCCTTGGGCGCTTTTTTAGACCTCAGCAATTCTCTATACCGAGCCTGATACACCTTAGGATTGCGGCGATGCCCCGCCCGATGCTGCCCCGACAACTTCTTTTGCAGTCCCGTAATACGTTTGCCGATCACCTGGCGGCGCATCTCATGCCTGCGCAGACGATCTTTTTGCCAGCGCGTCAGCTTCTTCCCCGGCTGAGACGCGATTTTCGCTTTAAGGGCCGCGAGCTTCACATTCACCGCCCTAAAGTCCACTTCCAGCATCTTCAAGGAATGTTTCGTTTGATAGGCGCGATCCGCCGCGGTGCGTGTGCGCCAATCTTTATATTTGGTCCAGCGGGAATTGGACACCTTTGCGACCCACGATCCGGCGTTGTACAACCACGGGGCCCGATAAGCGACACCGGCCGTTGTTCTAGCCCAACCCGCTTTAATTCTGTTGGTCACCCCGTTGCGAAACCCTTGGGTGGATTTAGCAACACCGACTCCCCATCCATGAACTGTAGGGAGATGGGTCGTTACCCACTTCGGCATGGGAAGTTTGCCCCGAAGGATCAAACCGCCGCGAGCCCCATAATGCGGCAGATCAGTGACAAGACGAAGAAGATTGCCGGGACGGACGTACGACAGCCCACTCAAAACACTCTTGATGCCGGTCCAGGTGGTAACCTTGGAGAAAATTCCATCGATCACACCAAGCTTCGAACCCTGGTATTGCGTCGCGGAAACCTTGGCACCCACCGGCTTGGATGCATTCGGGTTGCCCTCAGCGACTTGTTGGAAACGGTTGCCTTTCACTTCAAAGCCGACTTCGCCTTGGGTGAGGTTATGTTTCTTGATGAGTTTGTTTGCGGACCGTTCGAGTTGGTTGATCCGAGGGCTTTTCGGGTCCATTAACCGAAGCTGATTCGCTTCTTCGATCATCTTCCTGGCTGATTGTCCGCGTTGGGTTCGGGCTCCTGCCGCCTTCGTTTGAGCGGTTTTAGGGGCCGCCGCCGAAGCAGAGGCGACCGGGGCATCCCCCGCGAGTCCCTTCTCCATCGCCGCACGAATCTGTTTAGGATTCATGCCCGCGTTCCTCATGATTCTAGTCTTGGCCGCAATTTGTTTCGGCGTGCAGCTGCCGACGGCGCAGCGAACCTTGGTATGCGCCCGGTTGACCGACCGGGCCATCTTTGTTGTCATGCCGGGAATCTGTTTCTTCGCGGCACGAATTCGCGCCGACCCGTTGGGCAAACGCGAGTTTCGAATCAAGTCGGCTTGGGAAACACGGGAGCGCGAACCCTGCGAACGTTTGATCGTTTCCTTCGCCCGAGGTGCTTTTTGCGCGCGTGCCTGGTCTCCCAGATTTCTAAGATTGTCGAGCAGTCTGGCTTTGGCCGACGGAGCCCCTTTCAACGCCACCTGAGAGGGGGCATTATTTCTGGCCTCTTTTGAGAGCTCCAACTTGGGGTCTCCCTTGGCGGTTTTGACTTCAACCTTAGGCCCCTTCGGCTCCACCAGCGGCTTCTTCGCTTCGATTTTCGGTCCGGTAGCCCGTCCTTTGTTAAGCGGTTTTGCCGCCACCACGCGTCCCGGGACCACACGCGGCGGGACGTTGGGAATAAATCCGCGGGGAGCTCCACCGCCGGAACCCGGCGCAATGCGAGCGCTGGCGACCTGTTGTCCGGGAGTCCTGGCTGTGTTTCGAACCACGGGCTTGGCACCAGGAGTATTATTGCCGCCCGCATTCTGAGTTCTAGCCGTCGATTGGGGTGTTGTCTTCCTGGGTGTAACCCTGGGCGTCGTGTTCGGCGTTGTTCGCGCGGCTACCTTCGGTGTGGTATTTGGGGGCGTGGTTCGGGCCGAGGGTCTAAAACCCGCAGGTCTCGTGCGATTGCCCGTATTGCGATTCCTCATGCCCAAGGTCTGCGTCCCGGTTCGGTTAAGCCGCGCGGGCCTAAACCCCATCCCGCCTGCGGTTGTATTCGCTGCCGCCGTTATTTTTACGCCGCTGATATTCGCGGTTCTAATCGCATTCGAATTCAGAAGAGAGGCTTGCCGCACGGGAGCCCCGCGGGAAGTCCCCGAAGGCTGAGCCTGCGGACTCGCGCTATTGGTCGGCCCGGGATTTGTGGGGCCGGTATTGTTCGGAGCCGTATTGGTCGGATTGGTATTGGTCGGATTGGTATTGGTCGGATTGGTATTGGTCGGATTGGTATTGGTCGGATTGGTATTGGTCGGATTGGTGGCATTCGCGTTTTGATTGAGAGGTTGGCCGGCATTGGGATTAACAACAACATTTGGATTCCCCTTCGCCGTATTCGTGCCATTTCCTCCACGATTGAGACGATTATTCACCCACTTTTGGCCTGCCCTATAGCCGTTTTGCACCGAGGTCTTCATATTGCCGAAATTGTTTGTGAGCGACCGCCCCATGGCAAAAGCCATGGCCGCGTCAAAAATAGCTTGCGGCGCGCGATCCTTCACCGAATCCCAATCGCCTTTATAGCCGTCGTAGCTCATCTTGCTCAAGGTATCGGCCAAGCTTGCGGTGAAGGAGCCTATCAACGGGACCTTAATGGTTGTATCTACCGCCTTAATAACCCGGACGACTCTGCTCGGCAAGGTGAGGCCCCTCAACAAAAGCCCGGGACCGAATATGAGAGGTCCGCCCTTCGCTATGCCGGCGAACACACCCAAGAGCTTGCTCCCCCAGTGATCCTTTCCTAGAATCGAAACCAGCTCGTTGCCGAACGCAAAAGTTGACTGCGTCGCCGCAGCGGTTTCTTCAAAACTTATCTCGGCATTTACTTGCTGTAAGTATCCTAAGGTGCTGCGAGCATTCTGGGCCGTCAGGCCTGCCGCTTCCATATTTTCCACACGCGTTTTTCTCGCGTAATAATCAGCAGTGGCTTTTCCGCCCTGCTCCTCCAAGTCGCGCACCTGGCCTTCCGCAACCACTTCGCCGAGCCATGGGAGACTCGTTATATTCCCAACACGCGCCAAACGATAACCTGTCGCGATTCCATCAAATCCTAACGCTTCATAGGATTCCTCCAGCCCCCATTGCGTAAGACTCACTGCCCCCACAACGATAAACTCCGAGCCTTTCAGAGCATGACTCACCACCGGAAGGTCGGCGAGCCATTTCGAGGAAGCGCCGATCCAGGAACTTCCATCGTCACCGATTTGTCTTTTTTCGATTAAGTTAGGTCGGTATTTGCCATCGAAAAACGTCATAAGGTCGGTCTCTGTTTTTTTTCCGGGATTCCAAATACGCCCGGAGCGTTGTCCATCCCACGCATGAAGATGGTTAAACTCATTCTCGCTCATGTTGTCGAGATTCATGTCGTAAACATATTCCCGCTGATATTCGACGTCGTAGCGTGCAATGGCCCAGCCTTCGCGCTCCGTGTTGCGGTAAAAAATATGCCGGCGCAAACGAGTGTTTTCCCCATTGGAAACGTACTGCATGAATTTCCTTTCATGCGAGAAGTGGAAAAGATCCTCAACGGGCTGAAATCCTCGAACCCGCTCGCCGCCTTCATCCCGCTTATCCACCATCTCGAGCATAACCGGCCGAGTGACCTGAAACGCGGTCCAATTACCTCTATCTCCGTCCATTCGCGTCATAGAAGCGAACTCTCCCTCAATGACCTCTTGTCGATCGCCTGTATGAGAGTAGATGACCCGCATGCTGCCGCGACCGTCAAAGCCAATATGAATTCCGTTTCGCTTCGTCCCGCCGGGACCTGTGGAACCCTTGACCTGCAAACGTGAAAACATTGCCGCCAGAGTTTTCTTGCGGCGTTTTCCTTCTTCACCCTTAAATTGCTGCTTGCCCTGACCGGCGAGGGCATCGACGATTTCGCCGGCGATTTTTTCGGCGCTCGCCTTGCGCTGGTTTTGCCAATCGCTTTGGCCCGCAGGTTTATTGAAGAGTTCGTCCTCGTAGCCATGGAGATCGTAGGAAACCGTTCCCGCAGAGTCCGTGATGATGCGAACATGCTCGGAAGCATTCTGGATGCGTGTCCCATTTTGGAGGAGCATTTCCTTTTGTCGGAATTCACGCGTCGCTGCCTGGCCGGCGACCGCCTCCACTGCCTCAAGCGTCCCATACAGATATTGCCACTTGTTGTGGGGTCCCCCGATGCTGGCCACCGTCATGGTGCCATCAGCAGCCAAATAGGTCGCCGTCTTCCTTCCATGATCGACAATCGTGGTATAACCGCTAACGAGATTGCTGGTTGTGACCGTAGCGATTGTATTGTCTTCCTTGAAGGTCCACTGGGTGAGCAGGGCCTCCTTAGAATTCGCGAGCATGGCGCGAATTCGCTTGCCGGCCTTGGTGGTTACCGAGTGAACCTTGGTGACTTCCCCCTTTGCGTCGGTCCATAATCGGCCCGTCGTCACGGTTCCGTCCTTTTCCACGTCCACATAAAGATGCGTATCCTGCCCCTTGTCCCGGAATCCTTCAAAACGCATCATTCCATTTTGAAATTCCGTAACCAGGCCTCTCACCTTCTCGCCGTCATCATTTACTTCGGCGTAGTAAACCTTCACAGCTACGCGCGAGGCATCGGGATGTGCTTGCTCCCACGGCATTTGACGATCATCGACCGGCAGCTTGCCCAGCTCCCAAACATGAAAGGCCTCACTATGCTTAAGTGTTCCCTCTTGGATCGCATTCCAAGATTGCTGCACGTGATCGAGCTTCGCTCGATAATACATCGCGGCGGCGTGGTATCCTTTTACCTCGAGTTCCTGGATTCCGTCCGACATCACCTCGTTGTATTTTTCCTGGTCGGGAATTTCAATTTGCGCTTTCCAGGGATTGGCCAACATGAAAACGTTGCGAGAGAACGTCACCCCGCTCGCACCCGGGTTCTGAAACGTCCCTTCGATGAAGGATCGAATATGGGCTTCCGTGATATCGAGAGTCGCCATCAACGCGTCGGTTCTCATCTCCTTCAGGGTTTCGGCGTAGCGGTCACTGTTAAATTTATCAGGCCTGTTGTTGAATTTATGCATCGCCCCCGCGCCGAAAAGCGCGAGGACCTCACGCCGCTCACCGAGTTTCGCACTTCCAACAAATTGCGACTGGTCCCTCGTGAGTTCCGGGACTGCAACCGACTTAAAACCCTTGGACTGCGTGTTTCGATCACCGATGTACTCATTGCCGGCCTCACGCGCGGCTTCAATGCGCGGGAGATCCGCCTCAATCGTAGAGAACCGGCGCAGGCCCTCAAACGCTTCTCCCAGCATCGCCTGGCTCTGCCTGAGATTTGTTTCCGCATCACCGGTATCTTTAAGCGTGAAAGCGCGTTTGACATCAGCGATCGACTTCCTCAAAATTCCGAGATCCTGTACATTGGGCGTGCCCGAAGAAGAGTTGGAGCTGTGTTTGGCAACAAGCTGCTTAAATCCGGTCACGAGCGTCGTCGTCACCGCAGCGGGTCCCTGTGTTCCCTTCAAGTCTTTCGCCGTATCGATAATCGCCTGAAGAACCTTGATCCGCTCCTTCAGCCGCGCCTGGTTCTCATGACCGGCGGCCTGCGTCTTGAGTCTAGCGAGTTTAGCTTGGGCCATCGCCACCCACGGAAAACGAGAGTCGCCGGCTCCGCGTTGCTCAGGCTCTCCGGCGATCAGACTCTTGAGTCGGCCTTCAAGACAATCCGAACCCTTCACAACATCCTGCGCGTTGCCTTGTCCGGCACAAAGGGCTAATTGCCTGAGCCCCGCCATGTCGGACTCAAGCTGCGCTAATTCACCACGCAGGCTTTCGGAGGGTCGAAAATCGCGATGCCGATTAATCGCGACGAGCAACGGAACAAAACGCCGCGTGATAAATTGCTCAACCCCTTTCGCGCCGTCTTCAGATGACGCCCCCATCAATTTTGCTGCATCCGTCCGCGCGGCGGTAATTTGATTGCGCAAAACTTCCATACGCGCGGTCCACGCGGAGGGGTTTTGGGGTTTCTCCATCATCGACAAATCGACGGGCCGACTGTCGCCTTCGGCGAACACTAAAACAGGCAGTGATAGTTGTGGAACGGCAAGAGACAACGCCATCAAGACGCGGATGAACCGGTCTCTAAATCCTCTCGGCAAGGGGAGTTGTCGGTAGGCCATGGTACCCATTAGTTACCTGAAATAGACCCAGCCGCCAAGTCGCGAGGGGCCTACTCTAGTATAGGTCCAAAGTCCTATTTTTCAAGGCGCTATTTCTGTTGGTTTTTCGGCGAAATCACCGAATTCAGCGGATTAACTTCGGAGCCCAATGGAGGGCGGGAGTATGGGCGGGCATATTAACATTATCCCCCTCCAAGAAACGGGAAGATTTCAGCTGGTTGCCTTCCTCTTTTAGCTGAGATTCTCTAACAAAATCAGTAGTCATGCGATCATACGCACCACGAATCGGACTCTCCTTGGGAAGCGACATAATCCAATCGTGGCGCGCCCGCCAATCGCCCCGGCTGGCCCCGCGCATCCGGATATTGCGCCTCACACCCTTAGGTGGGTTCTTCATCAGTTCGTAGTAAATCTGGCGGAATTCCGGGTGGAAAATCATCGCTTCCATGAAAATAGGATCACTCTGCGCCGAGGCGATATCCAGAACGCGTGTGAATCTGCGCCTCGTGTTTGGCAGCAGACGATCCATGTCCACCCGGCCGCCTGCCTGCAATTCGTGCACCTGCGAGATCTTATGGGGATCCATAAAATAAACATCAACACTCTGATATTTGCCGCCCTTCCAATTTAGATCGAGTCCGCGTCCCGCCACCCGGGTATCCATCAGCACAATCCGCGCCCGGCCCGAGTCGATGGCTTCAAGATTCATCGTCTTGCGCACATTCGCCCGCGGCACCGACTCCCCGAGCGCAACGGCATCCGAAAAAATCATCGAAATTTCCCTTATAGCGACCAGGCCCGTGCGCAGCAAGTAGCGGCGCATATGCTTCAGGTCTTTCGAGTTCGCGTGGTTGACGACCGTCACCTGCTTCACATCTGGATTGTTCAACGTTTGGAGCAGTGATTCCGCGATCAATTGGAAGCGGGCTGATGCCGACGGCACGACCTTGATGCCGACATTCGTTAATGCGGGGGAACCCTTACCGACAATCTTAAAGCCTCCGGACTTGGCCATCAACTGCGCCTGCAGCACCTTGCCGACCGTCCCCGAAAATCCGATGATCGGCAGATTCGGACTGTCCGTCACAAAGTTGCGCATGTTGACGAGTGCCTGGTGCTCATAGGGCATCGTCAGTCCCGTCTTAAACTTGAGTTCCCAGAAGCGGCGCGTTCCGATATCCATCGTCGGCATCCACTCGCCGAGGTGGATGGGGACAACCTTCTTGGTCAGACCGTCGAATCGCACGTCGGCGGTCTCGTTATGATGGCCCGTGCCCATATTGATGAGTTCCTTCTTCACCCAAATCGACTTGTGAGAACGTCCCAGATATTTGCCGATGACGGGAATTCCCTTCACCCAGGTCCACATGCCGTTAATATTCCAGAACATCTGCGTGCGCACTTCGGGGGCGATGAAAACTTCACTCTCGAAGGCGTCAGTCAACTCATTAGTGAACTTCTCAGTTAATTTATTGAGCTTCTTCTCGTAAATCCTCTTCGCCTTCGCAGGAGTCATTTCGATTTCATACTTAAGATGGCTGAGCGAATCGGGCTGCCGCGGGGCTCCCTCCTTGACGGGCTCGCCGATCATGGAACGGATCGGTTTTCCCAAACCTTCCAAAGCTCGAATGCCGGCATTAACTTCGGCGATCTCGGCGTCCAGGCGCTGCGTCGGAGAGGCACTGACCTCGGGCCGCGCCTCGCTGCGGATCGTCTCCAATTCTCGGGAGAGATTCAATTCCGCCGACTCTACCTTCAGGACTTCCGCCTCGACCGCTTTGACCTTTTCCTGAAGCAAGCGGCGATTCACTCGTGAGAGGTTCGGGTTTTCCAACGCCGTTTCCATCTCGGTGATGAGCCGCGTCGCTTTGCCGCGCGTGTTCCTCAGGGCGTTTGTCCGACTGTACCCGTCCGGCTTCATGCCGGCACTGTTCGGCTTGCCGTCAAACGCGTCTCGTGCTTCGCCGGCCGCCTTTTCAAATCGTACAACCGCATCGCGCACCGTCTTGGGCATTCCCTGACCGGTGAGTCCCTCCACCGCTTCGGCAAGTTTGCTCACCGAACCCTTGGCCTGTGTCGCCAAACGGCTGACCGGGCTATTCGCCTTCGCCAATTGAGTCTCAACTGACAGCTCGAGATCGACCGACCGTTGTGCTCGAGGAACCTCCGCCCGCTCCGCCATGAGTTGCTTGCGAAGCGTCGTGAGGCGCACCATCTCCGTCGGCCGGCCTCCTGCGGTATTCTCTCCGATAAATTGTTTAAGCTGCGGTTGCCATTTCGCAGCGGTGGACGCCGCGTGTTTCTGAGCGATGGCAACAACCTCTCGGGCCGTTCGTCCTTGGAATTGGAAGATCTCCCGGCCGAGACCCTTATCAATGCTGTTGAGCCATTCCAACTGTTCCTCGGCACGCTGAATCCGATCGGCATTTCGTTCGGATTCAGGCTTTTTCAACTCAGAATCGAGCTCTTCGTTGAGGCGTTTACGCCGGGCGGTTGTCGCATCGCGCGTTTGTTTGAGGGCTTGAAACTCTACGGGTGCGTTTTTAACCCCTTGGACTTGAATCTCAACGAGCATCTTCGAGACGCGCTGTTCGAGACGCGCGAGGGTCAATTCGCGCTGAGCGATGATCTCACCCGCCTCGGTTCGAGACGATTTCACCTTAAATTCAGCTTGGGCCACAGCAGTCTCGGCCTGCTCCACCATTTGATCGAGAGCCTCAAGAGCGACCTTTCGATTCAGCTGCAGAATCTGCTTCTCCAATCCTTCCAGCCGGTTTTTCAGTTCCCTAACGGTACCCTCTAATTTTTCAAGACGCTGGGCTTCCAGCGAACCGGGTTCCAATTTATCTGCTTTGAGCTTGCTGATCTCAAGATTTTTCGCGGCTGCCTCTTCAACCATCCTGAACATTTCCGCCCGCATCGTCTTGAGCTGGGCAGCATTTTGTCCTTTTGCTTGCGGTGCGAAATCATTAAGACCAATCAAACGCTTCGCGACCGCCCGCGTCAACCGGTGATTATTTTGCGCCTCGATGCGCGTTTCGCGAGCCGTTTGAAGCCTAACGGCCGCCTCCTTGACCTTTGCTTCGGCGATCTCGATTACGCCGGATTTCGCATTGCCTGACTTGAGTGCCGCCAGTTCCGCTTCCGCCGCCGCATGGGAGCGCTTGTAGTGCCGATAGACTTCACGGGTCGACCGGAGCATCGCCTCCGACTGACGCCTCAACGTCCTTGAGGCGGATTCGGGCGCCTCGATCACCTTGCGAATATGGATATATTCAGCATGTGCCGTTCCCTGATACGAGAGGAAGCCGAACTTATCGCTCGCCATCGCATCCATCATGCGCTGGTAGGTCTCATACACCGCGTTTTTCTTCGAGACCGCTTTCTCAAATAGATCGGTGCGCTCTTTCACCAAGTCGTTGACGCGCTCCCGCCACCCTTTTTGACGGGCATCGAGTTCCGCACGAATATCCTTGGTGTTCTGCGTGATCCGGTCTCGGACGCGGAGTCCGAATTGTATTTGTTCGGCCTTCGCAATGAGGGCCTCCCCTTCCGGCAAAGACTGGAAACGCCTCTTAAGGCCGTTCAACACGCCATCGGCGCTTGAGGCTTGTCCCGCGGTCGCATCCTTGCCCAGACGCTTCGCCAACGCCTCAACCTCTTTAGCCATCGGCTCGGCGTTGCTGCGCCGCAATTTGGCGGCGAGGTCGATTAATTCCTTCACCTGAGGCCGTGTATCCATACGGCTGTAGTCCATGGCCTGCTTCTGCTGGCCGATGAGTTCCTCCATCTCGCTGCGGAGCGAGTCGCGGCCGCGTAATTTGTCGATCACGCTGGGCTTGTAGCCGTCCGGTGATTTAATCTTTGATGGATTTTTAGCCGTCGCGAGCAGTTCTCTTCCAAGCGACACAACCTTGTCGAGGCTGTAGATATTTTCGGGAGGACGCGAATGGACAATCCGTTTCTGCCGATCCACTAGATGGTTGACTTCACGCGCTGCGGAGTTGCGCAGCACCTTGCCCTGGAGTTCCGCGTGCGATGTAATGCGTGCCGTTAATTCAGCCACGACAGTTTTGCCCGGCGACACTTCCGCAGTCAGCGTATGGAGTTCTCTGCGAAGTTCGAAGGCTCTCGCGCGAAGCGTGCCTGACTCAATCGGATCGCTCCCTGAAAATTCGGCGAGGTCTTTCTGTGCTTCCGTCGACAAAACCTCCCGGACCGAATCCACGGACTTGCGCAACCCGGATTCGGCGCGTTTGAGCGCCAGTTCCGCGGCTTCATGGGCCTCGGTCCCGTATTTTTTCGTTTTAAGCTCCGCGCGAAGTCCCTGCACTTCCGCCGACTGCCTCGAAATGGACTTGGCCGCCTCCAGCAGGGTTCGATTTTGACCCGAAACGCGGCCTTCCAGCCTACTCAAACGCGTCCTAAAACCCGCTGTCTCCGATTTCAGCGCCACCGCCGACGGAGAATTAGCTTGGATCCCCGCCGATTCCTTCGAAATGACCCGTTCGATCGCGTCGAGCGCCTGGGAAATTTTTCCGCCGCGAGCGACAGACCGTGCCGCATCCGCCGGGTTTTCACCCTGAAGAACCTTCGCCTCGGCCGTCAACGCTTCAAAATTCTCAGCCAACAACTTGCCGCCGCCCCGGCCCCACGGGTTTTCGACCTTCATGCCCTCAGCCATCTCAACCAACCCGCCGCGGCGGGCTCCGCCCGAACCCGGTTTTCCGTTGATCAGGGTATCGATTAATTCCAACTGATTATTGATCGCCGTCGTTCGGGCTTTGCCCTGGAGACCTGTTTTAGACTTGATGATATACAGCTCGGTCACGGCACTTTCGACTCTCTGAATGCCCTCGACCAGCTTCCGGTAGCCGGGGTGCTCCATGAGATGATCCGCGTGCACCCGCATCTTTTGCGTGTTAAAGTCGAGCTGGGTTTTCAAAATCGAATGGGGATCGCTGATCAGACCCCGCATCCGAACGCCCATATTCCGAATGATGTTGAGACCCTCGCTCACCCGGCTGATTGTCGCGAGTTGCTGCCCGATCGTGGTGGCCGGAGCTTGGAAGGGCGCATCAAATTCATCCGAGACGATGTAGAGCTCATCGGTATTATTCGCCTTGATCGTTGAATCCTTCCCGCCACCGGAGCCTACCTTGCGCTGCGCGAGTTCGGCATTCAGCTTGCTCCACGTCGTTACGGTGATCTCCCCGTAATTGCGCGTGGCCTTTAACTCCGCTTCCATCTGCTGAACAAGATTTTCCTGAGGCGTCAGCAACACCGGCTTGCGGCCCATCGCTTTCGCGTCCGCCTCAATAAACGACCACATGCCTTCGGTCGCGACCAGGGTCTTACCACCGCCTGTCTTCAACTTAAGAAAGACGCGGAGGGTTTGACTCGTTGGATTGCCTTCCAGCAGCGATCGCATAAACCAGGAAAGCGACTCAAACTGCACCGGGCGCCAGCCCTTAAGGTTATACCCTTTCGAGTTGCGCAGAAGCCACGGCGCACCATCCACGTTCTGCACAAACTCCTTCATCAATTTAATGTCGCCCGGCGAGAAGGTTTGGTCTTTGGCGAGGGTCTTGATGTCCTGCCCCAATTGCTCAACGAGCTCGGAGAATTTATCCCCGCCGGGATTTTCGGAAAGTTGTTCGTTTTGTGTTTTACCCTTCTTAGAAAGCCGCGCGTCGGGGCGCTCCTTGGTTTTAAGCCCGCCCTCCGCTTCAACAAGCCCTTTCTCGCGGAGGAACGATTCGATTTTGGTGCGCATTTTTCCAAGCTCGGTTTTCAGCCGGGTGGATTGGGGGACCTCCGAGGCCTTGTTGATGGCCACGTCGTACGCTTCCCCCGCGCGTCCCACAAACGACTCCGCGTTATTAAAGTAGTTGAAGCGGGTTTCAATGGATTTTAGGTATTCGATCGCCGACTTCACGGCTTCGATCTCACCTTTGTTGAGATTTTTAGTCTGCTCGATCTGATTTTGGGCCCTCTCAAGCAGTTTCGTGTAGTGCTCCCCTTTTCCGTTGTTGCCCTTCATTTCCATCGCCCACTTATCAACGGCGCCGGTAAATTCTTCCAGGAACTCCTTCATCGCCTCGGAACGATCCCCCCGTTTATTAAGAGAGTCGAGCGTGTTCTTGAGCTTGAGAGCGGCAGCATCACGCGGCGCGCGCGACTTGGTATAGGGCTCCAGGATCTGCTCCGCCCGCGCTACCGTGGCCTTATACGCCTTTGTTGCAAACGGATTATTCCTGCCCCCGGCCCTGGCGGAATGCCGAACAACAAGCGCAATGTCTTCCAACAGCGAACGGCTGATGGTGACGCCCTCATACACCTCCGAGGGATTCTTTTCCAGCATCTTTCGGGCATGATGCGGGTTCTCCCGGAAGGCCAATTCCGCTTGTTCGACGATGGCGTTGCGCGTATATTCGCGCATCCGAATATTATTAAGCATCGCCCCATCTTCGATCCCAAGCAGCTCGAGATACTTCCATGGGGCTAAATGCGGATCCTTGCCGACGAGATCCTTAACCTCATCACGCAGAAGGCGCTTCGTTGCTTCTTCGATCGCCTCCCGCGTCGCATTAAACTCGTTGGCCTTGACCCGGCGTCCAAACCGCATGGTCATGATGCGCTGAAACATCGGGGGTTTTTCGTAATGGAGGAATTTCAAGGTCGTCGGCTTCTCGGCGCCTTGGGGAATGGCATTGGCGAGTTTAAGCAGGGTCGCGGGGTCTGAGGACTTCAGATACTGCTCTACTCCGATTTTGCTCTGCTGGGCCTCACGCACCTCATTGCCTTGCGCGGGGTGCATCGGGAGTATCATCCATATATAAGACTCGGCCCACCAATGCTGGGCTTGGATCGCGCGTTTGATGCGGCGTTCGGTGTTGCCTTCATAACGGGCAACAAACCGGTCCATCACGTTTCGCTGCAGCCAGGATCCCTTTTTCTCGAGGTAATTACCCCTCTCATCCATTTCGAGGCCGGGTCCGGTGTTAATCTTGAGACCCCGAAGGCCGTAGCCGATATGATGCCCGAGGTAGCCAGCCGTCTGGCCGACGGCCCAAAACTTGCCGACATGATCAATATTGGTGACCATGCCACGCGCAAACCGCATGCCCCCCGCCGCCTGCCGCTTCAAAAAGCCGCCTTTGGCCAACTTATCCAGCCACTTTGTAGCTCCCGGACCGTTTAACGCGGTCCGCGCCATAACCGTCTCAGCGAATGTCGCTTTCGTAAATTTCTGTCCTCGCAGCAGCTTGCCGCCAAGGTTCCACAACCCTTGGGTGCCTTTTAAGCTGGCAGCCCAGGTGTTGCCCACAATTCCCTTGTTGGCCAGGGATTCGGCCACGCCCGAAAGCCGGGTGCCCGAATACGCGGTATAGGGGATATTAACGAACAGGATCCAAGGATTTTCCGCCGCCCACTTCATCGTATGCACACTGCCTTGCCCGGCGGCCTCCAAGACGCTCCCGAATTGCGACTTTTCTCCATCATAGAGGTGCTGCAGAACAGTCACCGAACCGCCGATGGGGGCGATCATCGCCGCAAACGAGGTTACCCGCAGCCCGGCATTGCCGATGCGATAGGCGTGATCTTTAAGCAGACCTGCCTTAAATTCCGGCCCCAGCGTGTCAAACCGCACTTGAATCTGCTTAAAGGTTTCACCGATGCCGCGGCGAACGGCGCCGATCTCAACACCTGCCGCCGCCGCCCGACCCGCGACAAGGTATTGTCCCGTTTTAGCGATTTTCGAGAAAATTCGGGAGCCGCCGCCCAAAACCAAACTCCATTTCACAATGTCGACGGGAATGCTCGTATAGGTATGAACATTCTGAACGCGCGTAAGATGTTCCTGGTACTTTTTGAGAACGGCGCCGCCCTTTTCCGACATCGTAATCGGGCTGTCAGTCGAATCCAACGAGAAATTCATATGAGTCGATTGCGCATCAAGGTCAGCGGCAACCAGCGCCGCATCCGCGTCACGGTAACGGCCGTCCGCAATCATTAGAACGATCTCTTTAACCTTCGGGGCCATCCGGTCGAGTTCGTCCCGCGAACGAACGTATTTGCCTGCGATATCCGCTCCGGGGACCTTGTTAAGGCCTTCGGCGACAAAACGCGTCACCGCCGGAGTCCAATGCCACCAATCCCCATGCTGCTCACGCGAGAACTTCATCAACTGCGGCATCTGCATGAGTTTTCCGTAATCGCGCTGCAGGACCCCCAGTTGCTTCTCGGCGGATTTAAGGACGCGATTAGGCTTCGTCAATTTACTGTTGATGTCAGCGTCATCCAGCTGAGCACGCGCGTTGCCGTAGATCTGCAGCAGGCGGCGGAAATCATCGGCCATATCGTAGCGCTGCTGTCCCAGCTTTCGTTCCTCTTCCGGGCTCAGCCCAAGCGCACGCACGGCTTTGGCAAAACTGGCGGAATCGGGGGATTGATCGACCTGGGTGAGCGTTACGGCGCCGTCGAACATCTTCGGCTGTCCGTCCGCTCCGAGAATTACATCCCCGTTGGCGTCTGTGAGGGTTCGTTGGTGGGTTGTCGATTCGAAGCTGAGGGTTTCAAGCATAAACTCAGTCTGGACCTTGAGGGCCTCCATCTGGGTTAAGGCCATGTAGCGCGAAACTAAAAACTCCTGTTTCTTCAGCTGAGCCAATTGTTCGTTGGTTACCGTGTCGGCGCCTTTAAAAGTGTTGATCGCGTCCTGGTAAATATCCAGCGCGTTGTTAAGATCCTTGAGATACCCTTCGTAGACCCTAAATTTCGGGTCGATCAAGTCCGGCGGGACTGGAAACGTTTTTCCCAGTCTCTTGGCAAAGGCTGACGCCCAGCCGGGAATAAAGGTCCCGGAGGTGATGGCTTCTTTCTCGAGCTGCGCCTCCAGCCTGGAAAGCTTCGCGTCGTCACTCAGGTCGCCCTCAGCCAGTTGATGCCCGACCGCCGCCGCCATCTGGATGACGCGTTGGCGGCGTTTGAGTTTTCCAATGGAGTCTACCTTGGTCTTAAGATCACACCAGCTGTACAACAGAAGATCATGCTGGTAGCGGCCGCTCTCGCGGATCTGTTTGGGGCATTCCGGCGGCATTCCAAACGTGCCGTTTCGCGCCAAATGCGTGTTGATTCTTTTCTGGCTCGCAAGAAGTTGGGAGTTAAAAATAATGACCTGGTTGCTGTTGTACTTATAAAGAAGTTTTCCATCCCTGCTGTAAACGTAGGTCCCCGATTGCGTCTTATGAACGCGAACGTCCGAAGGGCCCAACTGCTTGCTCTCACGCACATTCATATCATCAAACATAGTATTGAGGCGCATCCAGGAACTGAACACATCGGAACTCTCAATATCCTTCGTCACATCTCCAACAAGACTTCCATAACGAACCTTAAGGTCCCGCAGGCCCCTCTCTACAGCCGCCCGCTTCTTGGGGGAATAGGTCCCTGCCTGGCGAAGGTTGAGAACCATCGCGTCCAACTGCGCCACCAATTCCGCACGTTCGCCCGCGCGGTTATCCCCTTTGGTTTGGACCAGCATGTTAAACATGACCTGCCCCATATCCGTGAGTTCCTTGCCTCCGCGTTCGAACAGATACTGTTCAACGGAATCGTTGGCACCGCGAAGAATTTTTGTATCCAGGAAGGCCTGCTTGGCTCGCGCGGCCTCTTGCTCCTGGTTGGTTTCGCGGTGAATCCCAGCATCCTGATAATTCGCAGCGAACATGGAGGCGGGCGCCTGCATGAGAAGGCCCGCACAAAGCGTCCAGACCAATGAACACTCGGCCATGCGGACGATTCGGCGGGTCCTGGGTCCCAGGGGGCGTGGGTCCTTCATACTCTATTTATAGCCCCGAAGTCCTTATTCCTCCAGGCCAAATTGGCCCATAGACCTATTACCCGAAAGGCCTACCCGGAGTACCCGGATGGGCCCAATTTGTAAAAAACGAGGAATGCGGCTTAGGAGCTGATTCCCGACTTCGAACAGGCATTGGCGATGGTGTAGTTTCCCCACGCCGCGATCGCCGAAATGCACTTTTTGGCGCCCTTTTCCCCTAATTGAATCAGAACGACCCCTCCGCTCGATTTATCACGCGAACGAATTTTCTCCAGCGTAAATTTATCTCGTTTGTTGAAATCGGTCACCCGAGAACCCTTTGGAAGGGTGATGCCGGCAACCGTAAAGTTCTTCGGGAGATCGGCCAGGGTTAAAACTCCTTTGTTGTCGTTGTACTGCTTCTTAAGCGCCGGCGCAAAATCCGGACCGAGGATGGCCAATAGATTCTCTGATTCTTTCTTATAGACCCCTTTCTCCGCATCGGTAATCGCAACCACCAGGCGCAGCGCTGCGGGACTCACCGTATCCCCCTTTTGTTTGGGAAGATAAACGCCGGAGGCCTTATCGCCGATCCCGCGAATGCGCACGTATTGTTTGCCGCTGCCTTCACTCCACGAGGCATCGGCCACCATTTTCTTGACGGGCCGCCCCGGAGAGGAGGTGTCGCCGCCCTTTTGGAATAAGAATGAATTCTTGTCTCCTTCCACCTGCGATCCTGCGACAGCCTCCGGAACTCCCGCTGTTTCCGTCCATTTCCCATCCTTGTAGTCATATGTGTAGGGAACATCCTTGCCGTCTTTTCGGAACATCACGATGAACTGCTTTTGATTGCCTTCGGCTGTGCCGAAGGAAATATCCTTCTCATTAAGATGAGCGTTGATCAGACTCTGCAGGGAGTTGGGAGAGGAGATTTGAAATTTCGGGTTTGTATTTTGCAGCCGATTGGATATCAATCGGCTGAAAATCTCGTAACTGTCGATTTCATTGCGATTCGACGTATTGCCAAGCTTAAAACCGCCGTCTTTCGTCGGCGCGATATGCACCCAATCCGTGAGCTCACCCTTTGAATTATAAAACCCTTTTCGCGTGTCCACGAAATACGCATGACCCGCACCGCCATCCACATAGAATAACGCCGTGTCATCGACAAAACCAAAGTCGAGGTCGTTGAGTCCGGCCAAGGCGATCGGGAACACCGATTTTTTACCGGTAGCATCGGCCATCTCTACGCCAAGATGCCCGTTCTGCAGCGGAACAAAGGCAAAATTCGGATTTGTCACCCTGGATTTCAACTCTCCGTTAAGCCCCGCCACTAATTTCTCAAGCTTCTCAGCCGGGATGGGACTGCCCCCGGATCCTGGATTCGCCTGACCCGGCTGCCCTCCGGGAGGGGACCCGGGTTCCATGACATATTCACCGTTTTTCCAAACAGCGTCCCACCAGCGGCCTTCGCTGTCCTGTCCCGCAGAAGCCCGCAAAATCTGTACGTCCTGCAGTCCTTCCCGCTTCACCACCGTCGCCCCGAGTTCCGGGCGCAGGGTGTTAAAGCCCGCGGCAAAACGCGTATTGGAAAGATCGAGGTCCTTAGCATCAAAGGTCTGGGGATCGAATTTATCGATCCAATCGCCGCTGCCCGGAGGATCTTCTTCGCCGAAAATTTTACGCAAATCATCGGCGGGCCAATACGTGATTTGGCCAAAACCCTGGAGTTCGGTCAATTCGCCCTCACCCTGGAGCAATCCGTACGTCTCCGGGGCAGCGTAATACTGCTTGCCGCCGATCGTAACAACCTTCCCGTACTGATAGACGCGAGCCGCGCGATAGGCGTAGAGTTGGGTGAGTCCCATCGGGCCCGAAGGAGGGTCCGTGCCGTTCACCATTTCACCGCCGGGACCGGAAATTGAAATCGTGCCTCCGGCACCGACCTGAAGCTTAATTTCCACCCCTCCCAAGGTCATGGAAACCCCCGCCTGCAGCTGCTTGGCGTCTGAACGCAGCGAATAGGAGGTTCCTTGGGGATTGGCCGGATCATTCATATTAACGACGGTAATGAGGTCTTCCTTGGTCCCATCGGGACGGGTAATCGTCGCCAGGGAAAGGGAAATCGTATTACCCGCGGAATCCTGATACACATGCCTGTCTCCGAACCGTCCATACGCCTGCGCGCCGCTAAAGCCGATCGACGCGAGGCTGTCTTTTGTGCGCTTGATGGTGCGTTGATTATTCCTGGCGGAATCGCCGCCTTGATCGAATTCAACCGTCCCACCTTGTTTACCGCTGTCAATGGCCTGCATGATCGAATCGAACTTCTTCCGCTGCTGGGGGTCCTTGCTATTCTTAAGTTCCTCCAAGTGGGCAAAAAATTCCTTCAAGTCCGTCTTACCGCTTTTTTTCAATTCCTCGCTCAGACGCGCAAGCCTCTCGGGATTATTGGAAGCGACCGCGTCCAAGAGGATTCGTCGCGTCCATTCGTTGTCGCTTCCAAGAAGTTCGGCCATTTTTTTGCGGTCCAAAAGCGCCTCTCGAAGCTTCGGGTCGATGTCTTTCTTGGCATTAACCATTGCCTGGATTTGTTTGGCGACCTCCATGCGAAACATGGCTTTTACCCGGGCAATGTCTTTTTCATCGCCTTCCAACGCATCGAGATAGCCATCTATTTCTTTTAAAAATTTTTCGACACTCACATCCTTACCGAGTCCTCCCATGCCCAATTCAAGCAGGAAAACTCCGGCCTTCGCGTTATTTTTAACCTGCTTTCCATTGACAGTAAAGAGGTAGTTTTCTAATTCGGTCTTGGCCGGGCGACCCCGCTGCGCATCCACCTGATTGGCGACATTTTCCCGCAGCGCGGCATCATATTTTTTCTGCGCTTCGTCGGCGAAGGCGGGCAAGGCACCCGGAGTCACGAGCGCTAAGGTGAGAATCGGCGTTAAAAGTTTGCGGAGCATAAGGTCTCCTGCCGGGGAACTTTTCCCAGCGTTTCCAGCATAACAGGGAAACCCTGGATCTTCCAGACACCTCAGACCTAGTGAGTTTTAGGCCCGGGGACCCCCGATATTGACTCTCCGGGGGGCTTCAGCTATCCTCAAAGCGTGAAGATTGATGAGCGGACCAAGAAGCAGGTCTATATGCCCGTTTTTGTCGCCTTTGGGCTGCTCTTCCTATTAGTGACCTTTCTCTTGGGCAAGAAAATAATGAATCGCGGCACCAACGACCTGCCCAACTGGGCGAGGGAGTACAGGAAACCCAAACGCATCAAGGGCAAGGCCGGCGGCTCCCTCATGCCGGCATCGCTCCCGCCCATCAAGATCGACAAAGTGGAACGGCGGCGGTATAGAAGAAG
>NVTF01000082.1 GCA_002401485.1 Elusimicrobiota bacterium
TACCAAATCTTCTGGCATATCAATTTCAGTGAAAGTCATACCCTGGCTTTCCTCATCCCATTGAATGGCTTTATTCGTGATAAGGTCAACAACTCCGATAAAAGTCTCTTCAGCACCAATAGGAATTTGAAGAGGAACTGGATTAGCACCTAGTTTGTCTTTCACCTGAGAAACAGCACTGAAAAAGTCAGCCCCTGCCCTGTCCATCTTGTTTACAAAACCAATTCTGGGAACTTTGTACTTGTCAGCTTGTCTCCAAACGGTTTCGGACTGAGGCTCAACACCCATCACGCCGTCAAAAACGGTCACGGCGCCATCGAGAACACGCAGCGCACGCTCAACCTCAGCCGTGAAGTCCACGTGGCCGGGCGTATCGATGATATTAATGGTGTAGCCTTTCCACTCGCAGTAGGTCGCGGCCGAGGTGATCGTGATTCCGCGCTCTCTCTCCTGCTCCATCCAATCAGTGGTCGCACCACCGTCATGCACCTCACCGATCTTGTGAAGACGACCGGTGTAATAGAGGATGCGCTCAGTCGTCGTCGTTTTACCGGCGTCGATATGGGCGATAATTCCGATATTGCGAATCTTATCCATCGAGACGCGCTTTCCGGATCCTCCAGGTTTTCCAGCAGTAGCAGTGGCCATTTCTATTCCTTAAATTACCAGCGGTAGTGAGCGAAGGCGCGGTTCGCCTCAGCCATCTTATGGGTGTCTTCGCGCTTTTTGTACGAAGTCCCTTCTTTTTTGAACGCCCCGAGGAATTCCTCAGCGAGTTTCTCAGCCATCGGTTTGCCGGAGCGCGCGCGCGCGGCCTCGATCATCCAGCGCATGGCGATCGTGTAGGAACGCACGGGCCGGACCTCACTCGGAACCTGATAGGTGGCGCCGCCGACGCGTCGGGGGCGGACCTCCAGCATGGGCCGAACATTCTCGATGCACTGATTAAAAACCTCAAGTGCGTCCTTCTTCGTTTTTTCCGCGATGATATCCATCGCGCCGTAGAAGCACTTCTCAGCGGAAAGTTTTTCGCCCTGGTAGTTCATTTTATTGATAAACCGGGATACGAGAACCGATTTATACTTATGATCGGCATCCGGGAATCCGCGCTTGTCTCTGGGCCTAAGTCCTTTTCTTGGCATCCTTAAATCTCCTTACTTCGCATCCTTCTTGGGGCGCTTCGCACCGTACTTCGAACGACCCTGCTTGCGGCCATCAACGCCCGCGGTGTCCAGCACGCCGCGGATAAGATGGTAGCGCACACCCGGCAAATCCTTCACGCGGCCGCCGCGGAGCATCACAATTGAATGCTCTTGGAGGTTGTGCCCGACCCCGGGAATGTATCCCGTCGCTTCGATGCCCGACGTCAACTTCACGCGGGCGACCTTGCGCAGCGCCGAGTTCGGCTTCTTGGGCGTTGTCGTGTAGACACGCGTGCAAACGCCGCGGCGCTGGGGGCAGGATTTTAGCGCGGGCGACTTCGTCCGCTTTTTCATGGGCTCTCGGCCCTTTCGAATGAGTTGGTTAATTGTAGGCATAACTTATCCCTCTAACAGCTCTGCAGTCTTGCGGGCCTGAAGTCCCGTCCCGGCCGGAATCATGTGGCCGATGATGACGTTTTCTTTGAGACCCTTCAACAAATCGATCTGGGAGGTCGTCGCGGCTTGCGTAAGCACCCGCGTTGTCTCCTGGAAACTGGCGGCCGAGATGAACGACGTCGACGCCAGCGAGGCCTTCGTGATTCCCAAGAGAATCGGTTCGGCCTGAGCTTCCTTTCCGCCTTTTGCGATGCACACCTCGTTGTCTTCAGCGAACTTCCAGCGCGTAACCGTTTCCCCCTTAAGGAAATCCGTATCCCCAGGCTCGGAAATTTTTACGTTCTGAAGCATCTGACGCACGATGCACTCGATGTGGCGATCGGAAATTCCGACGCCCTGCAGGCGGTATACTTCCTGAATCGCGTTGAGGAGGTATTCCTGAACCTCCTTAACACCCTTAATGCGAAGCACGTCATGCGGATCAATCGCGCCATCGGTCAACGGCTCACCGACGCCAACGCGGTCTCCCTCATAAACAACAAGATGTTTTCCCTGCGGAATGTCGTATTCCTTAAACATGTCCGTTTCTTCGTCGCGAACCGTAATCTGAATCAAACCCTTCGCGTTCTGACCGAGAGCGACGATGCCCTCGATTTCAGAAATAGTGGCAATGTTCTTAGGCTTACGCGCTTCAAACAGCTCCGAAACGCGCGGCAGACCACCGGTAATATCTTTGGTCTGGGAGAATTCCTGCGGGATTTTCGCGAGGACGTCACCCGGCAAGACCTCTTGTGCGTTGTCCGCCAAAAGAATCGTGTCGATCGGCAGCGGGTACACCGCAACTTCTTTGCCGGCCTTCTCGATGGTGATGCGCGGACGGGTCTTCTCCGAACGATGTTCAATGATCCTGCGCTCGATGATTCCCGTAACCTTGTTGCGCTCCTCGTGAAGCGTTTCACCTTCCTTAATGTCGCGAAGAACAACCTTGCCCGGGCTCTGCGTGATAATCGGAACCGCGTAAGGATCCCAGCGAGCGATGATGCCCTGCGCCGCAATCTTCTCCTTATCCTTCACCCGGAGACGGGAACCGAACGGGATCTTAAACTCACCGCTGATCTTCTTCTTGTCCGAAATAGTGATCATCCCGTTTCGTGAAACAACAATCGTCTCGCCTTCACGGTTTTTGATCGTCGCAATGTCCTTAAACTCGACAACTCCTTCAACTTCAGCAACAGCCTGGTCGCGTTTAATAACGCGCGACGCCGTACCACCGATGTGGAAGGTTCGCAGGGTGAGCTGCGTGCCGGGTTCTCCGATGGACTGGGCGGCGATGATGCCGACGGCTTCACCGATTTCGACCTTGCGAGCCGTTGCGTTATTGAGGCCGTAACACATGCCGCAAACCCCGGTCGTTTCTTCACAGGTCAATACAGAACGAACGCGAATAAACTCAGGGCCGCCCTTCTGGACTGGCTCCATATATTCGGCTGTCACCATTTCGCCGGACTTAAGAATCGTCTCTTCAACCGTCTTGCCCTTTTCATTAACCTTTGAGATCACGAGATCCTCAAGCAGCACCCGTCCCATCAGCCGATCTTCCAAGGGCTCAATAACGTCTTCACCGGCCATGAGGGCGCCGATGCGAATGCCGTTGATGGTTCCGCAATCTTCCTTAATGACAACAACATCGTGCGCGACATCGACCAAGCGGCGGGTCAGATAACCGGCGTCGGCCGTTTTAAGAGCGGTATCCGCGAGACCTTTACGACCACCGTGCGTCGAGATGAAATACTCGAGAACGGACAGGCCTTCGCGGAAGTTCGAAATAATCGGGTTTTCAATAATTTCGCCAACACCACCAGTCAACTTCTTTTGCGGCTTCGCCATCAAACCGCGCATACCGGCGAGCTGACGAACCTGCTGGCGCGAACCGCGAGCGCCGGAATCGGCCATCAAATAAACAGCGTTGAAACGGGGCTTCTTTTCGTCATAATCCTCGGCTTCAATCTCCTGCATCGCGTCAAACATGACATCGGAGATGCTGTCGGTGACGTGGGTCCAAATATCGATGATTTTGTTGTAACGCTCGGACTCGGTAATAACACCCATCTGGCTTTGCTTTTCAATTTCCCGAACCTGCTGACGCGCCTTCTTAACGAGCTCCTTCTTAATTTTTGGAATCGTCATCTCCGTAATGGAGATGGAAAGACCCGCCTTCGTCGCGTATTTATAACCAAAACTCTTGAGCTTATCGAGAAGAACAACCGTCTCGTAATGGCCCAAATATTTGTAACAGCGTTCAACAAGTTTCGCGAGCTCTTTTTTATCGGCGGTTTTACCGAAGATTGAGTTCTCCAACTTCTTTTCCGTGCCTTCAAAATAAATACCTTCAGGAACAATTTCCGAGAAAAGAACGCGTCCGATGGTTGTCCACGATTTCCACTCCGCGGGCGGCAACGGCTTCTTAGTCTTTTCGTCGAACTCGGTTAATTCGGTAATGCCGCGAACCTTAATTTTCGCGTGCAAATCCGCCCGTCCGATGTTATGCGCCGCAGACACTTCATCCATGTCTGTAAAAATCATCCCCTCGCCGGGAGAACAGCTCTTGGGCTTGGTCAAGTAATACAAACCGAGCACCATGTCGTGCGACGGCGTCGCAACCGGACGACCGGAGGCGGGAGACAAAATGTTGTTGGAGGCCATCATCAACAACTTGGCTTCCAGCTGCGCTTCCTGCGACAGCGGCACGTGAACGGCCATTTGGTCACCGTCGAAGTCGGCGTTAAACGCCGCGCAGGTCAACGGGTGCAGCTGAATCGATTTTCCTTCAATGAGGACCGGCACAAAGGCCTGAATTCCAAGACGATGCAGGGTCGGCGCGCGGTTAAGCATCACGGGATGATTCTTCGTGACCTCTTCCAGAATGTCCCAAATTTCGGGACGGACGCGATCAAACATGCGCTTGGCCGCTTTCAGCGTGAGCGAATCACGCTTCATGAGTTCACGGATGATAAAGGGCTTGAAGAGCTCAAGCGCCATCTCTTTGGGGAGACCGCACTGGTTGAGCTTGAGCTCCGGGCCGGCGATGATGACCGAACGGCCCGAATAGTCAACACGTTTACCGAGCAGGTTCTGACGGAAGCGGCCTTGCTTTCCCTTTAGAACATCGGAGAGGGATTTCAGCGGGCGATTACCAGCACCGATCACAACCTTGCCGCGGGCTCCGTTCTCGATAAGGGCGTCAACGGCTTCCTGCAAAAGACGCTTTTCGTTAAAAACCATGACTTCCGGCGCCCGCAAGGCCTCGATGTGCTTGAGACGGTTATTACGGTTAATGATGCGTCGGTACAGGTCGTTAAGATCGGAGGTCGCAAAACGGCCGCCTTCAAGAGGAACCAGCGGTCGAAGCTCCGGGGGAATAACCGGAAGCGTCGTGATAATCATCCACTCAGGGCGGGCGCCGGAATCCACAAAATTTTCAAGCAAGCGAAGCCTGCGGACCAAGGTGGTGCGCTTGATCTCAGAAGCAACGTCCACCAGGTCTTTGCGCATCTGCTCGCATTCTTTTTTGGGGTCGATTGAAGCAAGCAGGCTGCGAAGGGCGTCGGCACCGATGCTCACCTTTAGCTTCGTACCGTATTCGGCCTTGGCCTTACGCATCTCTTCTTCCGTGAGAAGATCCGTGGCCTTAAACAATGTGCGGCCGGCCTCAACGAGGTCCTCAAGAACCACGTACATGACGTAGTAGACAACACGCTCAAGATCGGAAGTACGCATGCCAAGAAGGATGCCGATACGCGACGGCGTCTTCTTCAAAAACCAGATATGGGCAACAGGCACGGCGAGTTCGATCGAACCCATACGCTCGCGGCGCACCTTGGCTTCGGTCACTTCAACGCCGCAGCGATCGCAAACAATGCCCTTGAATTTAACCCAGCGGTATTTTCCGCAGGCGCATTCGAAATCCCGGGCGGGGCCGAAGATCCGCTCGCAGAACAGTCCGTCGCGCTCGGGCTTAAGTGTTCGGTAATTGATCGTTTCGGGCTTTTTGACCTCACCATGAGACCACTGGCGGATCAGCTCCGGGCTGGCGATCGAAACCTTGATGGAATCAAAATTCCGAAAGTCGAGGGAGGAGTCCTTCTTTTTCTTGCGACCGCCTCCGAAGAGCTTGCGTTCGGCGAGTGCGAGTTGTTCGCTCATATCTAAATCCCCCCTTACGCCTTCGCCGTGGCAGCGACTTTCTTCGCGCCATCAGCCTTCGTTCCGCTTTTTCCCTGCAAATTGAGAAGCTCCACGTTCAGACCGAGCGCCTGAAGCTCCTTGATGAGAACCTTAAACGACTCCGGCACCCCGGGAGGAGGCGGAGCCTCTCCCTTGATGATGGCCTCATACATTTTGGTGCGGCCCATAACGTCATCGGACTTTACCGTCAAAAATTCCTGCAGCGCATACGCCGCGCCATAACCCTCAATCGCCCAGACTTCCATTTCACCGAAGCGCTGGCCGCCGAACTGCGCCTTACCGCCGAGCGGCTGACGCGTGATGAGGCTGTAGGGGCCCGTTGAGCGAGCGTGAATCTTATCCTCAACGAGATGGATCAGCTTCAGGATGTACATGTAGCCGATCGAAACTTTTTCTCTAAACGCCTCACCCGTTCGGCCATCGAAAAGAGTAATGCGGCAATCGTCCTCGGGCAAATACTTCGCCGGAACACCTTCCTCCCGCATTTTCTTCTTCGCCTGCTTGACGAGATCCCTGATCTGGTCTTCCGACGCCGAGTTAAACACCGGATTCACGGTCTGAACACCGAGTGTTTGCGCGGCCCAGCCGAGCATGACCTCGAGCAGCTGGCCGACGTTCATTCGGGAAGGAACACCTAGCGGGGACAACACCATGTCCAGCGGCGTCCCGTCCGGCAGAAACGGCATATCTTCCACGGGAAGAATCTTCGCGATAATTCCTTTGTTTCCGTGACGGCCGGCGACCTTGTCGCCCGCCTGCATCTTGCGCCTGGAAGCAACATAGACCTTCACAATTTTGTTAACCGTGACAGGAAGGTCGTCGCCCTGTTTAACGTTTTCTTTGTCGCGGGCCGCTTCATCGCGGAGCCGCTGCTCCATCAATTTGAAGAAAATCTTAAGACGCTCTTCTTCGTCCTTCTTCTTCGCGCCCTTCTCATCCTTAAGCGCGTCGGCCTGCTCCTTGCGATATTCGCGCAAGGCGGACAGGGACGTGTTGAGGCGCGCTTCGACTTCATTCAAACGTTTGCGCTCTTCAACCTTTGAAAGCTTTTCACGGCGAACAAAAACGCGCACACCGATCACCTTGCCGGACACGCCTGGCGGGACCTTCATCGAAGCGTCCTGAACGTCTTCCGCCTTTTTGCCGAAAATGACCTTCAGCAAACGCTCTTCAGGGGTCAACTGCTGCTCTCCCTTCGGCGTAACCTTTCCGACCAGGATGTCGCCCGGGCAAACAACGGTGGAGGGAATCACGATCCCGTTTTCGTCGAGATACTCAAGGGCATCGGCACCCACGTTGGGAATATCGCGCGTGATTTCTTCCGGTCCGAGCTTGGTATCGCGGGCCTCGATCTGGAATTCAGAAATGTGAATCGAGGTAAAAACATCTTCCTTAACGAGTCGCTCTGAAATCAGGATCGCGTCTTCGAAGTTGTAGCCTTCCCACGGCATGAAGGCGACAAGCACATTTTTTCCGAGGGCAAGCTGGCCGTTCTTTGTGGCGGGGCCGTCAGCGAGCGAATCCCCCTTCTTGACCTGATCGCCGGCATGAACAAAAGGAACCTGGTTCACGCAGGTATCTTGGTTGGAGCGTTTGTACTTGCGAAGCTCGTACAAATCGATGTCGCTGGTCTTCCCGCCGGCGGCGATCGCAATAATATCACCGGACGAGTAGAGGACCTTGCCGGAACGCTTCGCGCGGATGCAGGCGCCCGAGTCCTTGGCAACGCGGGTTTCAACACCCGTCGCGACGCAAGGGGGATCGGTCAGCATCAACGGCACGGCCTGCCGCTGCATGTTGGAACCCATGAGCGCACGGTTGGCGTCATCATGCTCCAAGAAAGGAATCAAGGACGCCGAAACAGAAACAACCTGCTGCGGAGAAACGTCCATGTAATCGACATCTTCCGGCGCGGCATTCGGGAAATCTCCCATGTGCCGGCAGGAAATGAGGTCGCTGGTAAACTTGTTGTCCTCGAGCGTCGCGTTGGCCTGCGCGATCATCATGCCGTCTTCGATGTCGGCAGCGAGGTATTCCACCTTACCCGTCACCCTTCCGTTTTTAACTTCACGATACGGCGACTCGAGAAGGCCATACTGATTGATGCGGGCCATCGAAGCGAGCGTCGTGATCAGACCGATGTTCGGGCCTTCCGGCGTTTCAACCGGGCAGATGCGGCCGTAATGCGTGTGGTGAACGTCGCGCACCTCAAAACCCGCGCGTTTTCGATTCAAACCACCGGGGCCGAGGGCCGAGAGGCGTCGCTTATGGGTCAACTCCGCGAGCGGGTTGATCTGATCCATAAACTGTGAGAGCTGGGAGGTTCCGAAGAACTTGCGCAGGATACCCACGAGCGGAGCCGTATTGAGAAGGCCGCGCGGGGTTAACTGCGTTTTATCCTGGACGCTCATGCGGTCGCGAATGACGCGCGACATCTGAGCGAGACCGACGCGAATTTGGTTTTCGAGCAATTCGCCGACACCGCGGACGCGACGGTTTCCAAGATGATCGATATCGTCGGTAGAGACCTTAAAGGTCTTGCCCTTATACGCCGCCTGCGTCTCGCCCTGGTTCAGAAGGATGAGGTACTGCATGGTCACGATGAGATCTTCGACCATCAAGGTGCGGCGGCGATCCGAAGGCTCTTCAAAACGCAATCCCTCACGGTTTTTCAACCACGTGAAAAGTGTTCCGAGTTTTTTCTGGATCTTGTAACGACCGACATGAGAGAGATCGTATTTGCGGAGATTCTTGAAAAGCAGATTGTCGAGATACTGCTCGGCCTGGCCGGGAACAATGAACTCCTGGCCGCGGAGCTTTTTGTAAATCTCCTGCTGAGCCTCCTTCGCGCTCTTGTAGGAATCCTTGCGAAGCGTTTCCCAAATGGTCGGGTTCTGTTTGTCCGGAGCACCCGCAACGAGACGAATCGTCTTGATGGCCTTTTCAACCATGCGCTTGATGGCTTCATGGGTGACAGGATGACGGGCTTCCAGCAGCACTTCTCCGGTGGATTTATCAACGACGTCTTCGGCGCAAATGCGGCGCAGCAAAACATCGGTGTTGTCCACCGAAACCGGCACATCTTCGCAGCGGAAGAAAATTTGAAGCAACTCGGCGTCCGACTCCACGCCGCAGGCCCGCAAGAACGCGGTGGCGGGAAATTTCTTCTTCCGGTCCACACGCACAAAGAGAGCATTGTTAAGATCGAATTCAAACTCGACCCACGCGCCGCGATAGGGAATGATCTTGGCCGAATAGAGCTTGCGGCCGAGTCCCGAAATCTTATTATCGGAATCTTCTTCAAAAACGATGCCCGGTGAGCGGTGCAGCTGACTGACAACAACACGCTCGGCCCCGTTAATGCAGAAAGAGCCCGTTTCGGTCATCAAGGGAATGTCGCACAAGACAACTTCCTGTTCAACAATCTGCTTGAGTTTGCCCGAGGGCTGGCGCGACGAAAGGCGCAAGACAGCCTTCAGCGTAGTCGCATAGGTCGCATCATGAGCCTGCGCCTCTTCGAGCGTGCAATAACGCGTCGGGGAAAATTTGTACTTAACGAAGTCCAATACCATGCTGGCATCAGCGGACTCTATGGGAAATACATCCAAGAAAGAAGCTTGGAGACCCATGAGTTTACGATCATTGGGAGCCACACCTTCCTGCAAGAAGCCGGCAAACGACTTCTTCTGCATCTCTAGGAGATCAGGGAGTTCGTGGACTTCTTCGATCTTCGAGAAGTTGATAGACTTCATGCGTTTTCCTCTAACTCGTGCCTTTGTTAAATTTCTTTTTCTGCTTATATTTTCGCTTAAATTTGGATCCCCACCCTGGGCACAATGGGCTCAGGGCGGAGGTCCCTTGGAACCGTTACTTCAGTTCGCCGCTGGCTCCGGTCTCTTGGAGCTTTTTAAGCATCTCATCGGCATCCTTCTTCGGAACACCCGCCTTCACCGTCTTCGGGGCGCCCTCAACGAGATCCTTCGCTTCCTTGAGGCCGAGTCCGGTCAACTCACGCACACACTTGATGACCTGGATCTTCTTGTCGCCGGCAGCGGTGAGAACGACGTCAAAATCCGTCTTCTCCTCAGCAGCGGCTCCACCGGTGGCAGCTCCACCCGCGGGGGCGGCAACAGCAGCGGCAGCGGCCTTCACGCCGAACTTCTCTTCAACCGCCTTTACGAGCTCAGAAAGCTCAAGTACGGTGAGTTTTGAAATTGCTTCTACGATTTCTTCCTGCGTTTTTGTGTCAGCCATGTTATTGTCTCCTTCCTGCAGCGCCGTAGAGGCTTAAGGCCCTTAGGGCCGACTGCATTTCTCTAGGAGGCGAAAGCGTTATGCTCCGCCCTCCGACTTTTTCTTCTCTTCAACGGCTCGCAGCACGAGCACGAGGTCGCGGATCGGGGCCGCGAGAACCCAAGCACCCTGAGCAACAGAGGAATAGAGCGCATTCGCCAAATGGCTCAGCAGCTCCGGCTTGGTACCGATTTTTGAAAGCTCTTTAACTTGGTCGCCGCTGATCCACTTGCCGCCGACGTATCCGGCCCGAATGTTGAGACACTCGGCTTCTTTCTGCATGCTCACAAGCACTTTCGCGGGGGAAACCGGATCATCTTCCTTGGCGATGAGGACAGCGCTCGGGCCCGTCAAAAGTCCTTCACCCGCATCAACTTCGTTAATCTCGATCCCGGCCTCTTTGAGGGCGTTGGCAAGCTGCGAGTTCTTCAAAACCGTGTATTTGCAGTTCATCGGAGCCAGCTTCGTGCGCATTGTATCCATCTGCTCGAACTTCAACCCTTGGTAGTGGGTAAAGAAAACGTGCTCCGCCGCCTTAATCTCCGCGCCGAGCTTCTTAGCTTTTTCAACCTTCTGATCTTTCGTCAGTTTCATTATTTTTTCTCGTTAGAACCAAATCCAATCGTTAAACCGAGGGCGTATCGGATGCCATCCACAAAGGAAGCCTCGGCAAAAAATCCTTCATTTCCAAAAATGGGAGCACTCAACCCGACAAACGGCGACGCGGTATTATGAACACCGCCGCGACGCCCTCCTGAAGCAAGATCCTTAATCCAGGACTGCGTGCGGATCCACTTCAGCCCCCCATAAGGCTCGAGAGTAACCGCGTCGCTGATCTTGAAGCGCTTGGACGCCTCAATAGCGATCTGGATTCTCTGCAGATCAAGACGCTCATCGATGCTCTCATCACCCGCGGCGATAACCGGCGCGAGGCGATTAAAAAAGTAACGCTCCATCGAAATGCCGGCATCCAACGCAACCGCCGGAGTCACAATCGTTTCCGACATGATCAAGGTCTTAAATCCTGCGCCGTACCGAAACCCGACTCGATCACCGGAAAGAGAATTTGTAACCGTCACAGACGCCGTTCGCAGGCGGTAATTCCCGGCACCCAGACTCACGTAATACTGCATGCGTTCGCCGGGCTGATACAGCAGCTTCGCGTTAAAAGATTCCCCGGAACCAAGTCCGAGACGATTGCCGCCGCAAGGGAAAGCTCCCGCAGTGCCCGTTTCAGCCGTGCAGGAGTCGATAGCCTCTATGTCAAAATCCAACTCTTCTTCGTTGACGGCTTCATAAAACGTTACAACGCGCCAAGACCCCTGCTCCATATGACGGGCAGAGGTTCCAATAGTTTGCGCCGAAACGAAGGCGCCAGACATAGCAATAGCTAACAAGGACAACAGTCCTTGAAGCCAATAACGGCTTAAACGCATATTATTTTGTCAACCTCAAGAGATCTACGAGACCGGCATCGACCTACTCTTCCAGCACCGAATTGGGTGCAAGTACCATCGGCCCTGACAGACTTAACTGCCGTGTTCGGAATGGGTACGGGTGTCTCCCTGTCGGGATAAACACCGGTCTCGTAGATCCCTCGAAACACCACCGGCATACATTACAACAGCGCCGACGGACGCGGGGGATAAATTCTGGCGGGAGTATGGCTGAATGCGTACTGCTACGAATCCACGTTGCGGCCTAACCGAAACGAACTCCTATAAGTCCCATTTCCTACAACCTGATTATACCAAAGCCACACTGTAAGACACAAGCTCATAATGAGCTATTCGATGACTGAAGAATGAGGTCAAGCCTCACGGCCGATTAGTACTGGTTTGCTGAACACATTACTGTGCTTACACGTCCAGCCTATCAACCCGGTAGTCTTCCGGGGGCCTTTAGGGAATCCGAAGATTCCAGGGAAACCTTATCTTGAGGCTGGTTTCACGCTTATATGCTTTCAGCGTTTATCCATTCCAAACACCGCTACCCAGCGCTGCCCCTGGCGGGACAACTGGGACACAGGAGGTTTGTTCACCCAGGTCCTCTCGTACTATGGGCAAATCCTCTCAAGTTTCCTACGGGCATGGTAGATAGAGACCGTACTGTCTCACGACGTACTGAACCCAGCTCACGTACCGCTTTAATGGGCGAACAGCCCAACCCTTCCCACCTGCTCCAGCGGGAGGATGCGATGAGCCGACATCGAGGTGCCAAACCGGGCCGTCGATGTGAACTCTTGGGCCCGATCAGCCTGTTATCCCCGGCGTACCTTTTATCCGTTGAGCGATGGCCCTTCCACGCGGAACCACCGGATCACTAGAACCGACTTTCGTCCCTGTTCGGCTTGTAGGCCTCACAGTCAAGCTCCCTTCTGCTCTTGCGCTCTTTGGCCGATTTCTTTACGGCCTGAGGGAACCTTTGTACGCCTCCGTTACTCTTTAGGAGGCGACCGCCCCAGTCAAACTGCCCGCCTGACAATGTCCGTCGACCGGATTACGGCCCAACGTTAGTGTCACAGTCCGTAAAGGGTGGTATTTCACCGATGCCTCCACAACCCCCTCAAGGGCTGCTTCAAAGGCTCCCACCTATCCTACGCATTAAAAACCGTAACACAATGTCAAGTTGCAGTAAAGGTGCACGGGGTCTTTTCGTCTTACCACGCCTAGCGAGCGTCTTCACTCGCACCACAAGTTCGCCGAGCAGTTGGCCGAGACAGCGGGGCCATCGTTACTCCATTCGTGCAGGTCGGAACTTACCCGACAAGGAATTTCGCTACCTTAGGACGGTTATAGTTACCGCCGCCGTTTACTGGGGCTTAAGTTCGCTGCTTCGCTCGAAAGCTAACAGCTCCCCTTGACCTTCCAGCACCGGGCAGGAGTCAGTCCCTATACATCATCTTGTGATTTCAGCAGAGACCTGTGTTTTTGATAAACAGTCGCAACCCCCCGTTCACTGCGGCCTCCCCTCACGGAGAGGCATCCCTTCTTCCGAAGTTACGGGATTATTTTGCCGAGTTCCTTAGCCAACTATCACTCGCGCGCCTTAGTATTTTCAACCCGCCTACCTGTGTCGGATTACGGTACGGTCAGATGCAGCTCACATTACGAAGATTTTCTTGGCAGCGGAGTTGGGTCACTTCCAGCGGGTTTCCCCACCGTGGTCTCGGCTTTCGGGTTAACGGCCCTCCGGATTTTCCTGGAGAACCACCCCTACCACCTTTCCCCCGGACAACCTTTACCGGGTAGACTTACCTTTCTGCGTCCCTCCTTAATGTATAGAACTACTTCTGGTTCAGGAATATTAACCTGATGCCCATCGTCTACGCCTTTCGGCCTCGACTTAGGACCGACTAACCCTGAGCTGACGAACATTGCTCAAGGAAACCTTAGGCTTTCGGCGACAAGGATTCTCACCTTGTTTCTCGCTACTTATTCCGGCATTCTCACTTCACAGCGCTCCAGCACTCCTTACGGTATACCTTCAACGCCCTGCGAACGCTCCCCTACCCCACATAAATTCCGGAGAATCTATATAGCCACGATTGCGGTGGCGTGCTTAGCCCCGAGTCATTTTCTGCGCAGATTCGCTAGACTAGTGAGCTGTTACGCACTCTTTAAAGGATGGCTGCTTCTAAGCCAACCTCCTAGGTGTTTAAGCAAATCCACATCATTTACCACTTAGCACGCACTTTGGGACCTTGATCGATGGTCTGGGTTGTTTCCCTTTTGCACCAGGAGCTTATCCCCCTGGAACTGACTGCCGAGCAATACACGGTAGTATTCGGAGTTTGACAAGGTTCGGAAAGAGGGTTGCTCCCCCTACACTTACCAGTGCTCTACCCCTACCGCTTAACCCTCGACGCTAACCCTAGAGTTATTTCGGGGAGAACCAGCTATCACCAAGTTCGATTGGCCTTTCACCCCTAAACCCAGCTCATGTAGTAGCTTTTCAACGCTAAACACTCCGCACCTCCAGTTCATTTTACTGAACCTTCACGCTGGCCAGGCTTAGATCACTTGGTTTCGGGTCTACTGAATGAAACTAGTCGCCCTTTCGGACTCGCTTTCGCTACGGCTTCGGACTACGCTCTCACGCAGCCCTTAACCTCGCTCCACCCAGTAACTCGCCGGATCATTCTTCAATAGGCACATGGTCGACCGTTACGAACCCGAAGGTTCATCATAGGTCTTCCATTGTTTGTACACATGCGGTTTCAGGTTCTTTTCACTCCCCATCAGGGGTTCTTTTCGCCTTTCCCTCGCGGTACTAGTTCACTATCGGTCGCCGAAGAGTATTTAGCCTTGGAGAGTGGTCTCCCCAGATTCAGACCGGGTTTCACGTGCCCGATCCTACTCAGGAACTCGTCAGAAGTCGTCTAGGTTTCGTTTACGGGGCTTTCACCCTCTTTGGCCGGCCTTTCCAGGACCGTTCTACTACCCGACGATTGGTAACTTCTTGGTTCTACACCGGACGAGCCCTACAACCCCGCAAGGACAGGTCCTCACGGTTTGGGCTATTCCCGTTTCGCTCGCCACTACTAAGGGAATCTCTTTTGATTTCTTTTCCACCAGGTACTTAGATGTTTCAATTCCCTGGGTTGTCTCAGATAGCCTATATCCCGATCCGAAGATCGAGCCTTCAACTAAATGTATTAAGGGTTTCCCCATTCGGAAATCCCCGGATCATAGACTGTTTGCGTCTCCCCGAGGCTTATCGCAGCTTATCACGTCCTTCATCGACTTTCGGCGCCAAGGCATCCACCACATGCACTTTGTAGCTTAACCTCATTCTTCAGTCACACCATCTCGCCTATTTATGAAATGATGCGCATAAAGATGAGTTACGTATACTTCAATCAATACTAATTAATACGCGAATGCTCTTAACATAACTTGTGTCTTACATTTACAACTTATTTGTGTGATTTGGCATTCATACATGACTTGGTCCGCCTTCACAGGACTTACGCCAAGTGATTGGTATGAACTCTACTTTCAGGTTTCAAAGAACAAAAATCGGTTTAGTTGTTGAAAAACGCAAGTGGACCCGACCGGACTCGAACCGGTCACCTCCGCCTTGCAAAGGCGGCGCTCTCCCAGATGAGCTACGGGCCCGGATTTCACTCACTTGAAAAGTGGTGGGCCCGGGAGGATTTGAACCTCCGACCTCACGCTTATCAAGCGTGCGCTCTAACCAGCTGAGCTACGAGCCCGGAAGTTTATGCGTTTTGCAAGCCAATGAGCATCCCGTATAGGCTCGCTGAATCTCCAACATCGAGAGACAGTGCCATAGAGTGTCGATTAAATTCTTTTTCGTGAGAAAAAGAAATTTATAAGGAGGTGATCCAGCCGCACCTTCCGGTACGGCTACCTTGTTACGACTTCACCCCAATCATCCATCACAACTTGGGCCATATCACTATGGACTTCTGTTGCAACAAACTTTCGTGGTGTGACGGGCGGTGTGTACAAGGCCCGGGAACGTATTCACCGCAGCTTGCTGATCTGCGATTACTAGCGATTCCACCTTCACGAGGGCGAATTTCAGCCCTCGATCCGAACTGAGGCGTACTTTAAGGATTTGCTCCACCTTACGGTATTGCTTCCCTCTGTATACGCCATTGTAGTACGTGTGTAGCCCTGGACATAAAGGCCATGATGACTTGACGTCGTCCCCACCTTCCTCTACGTTGTCCGCAGCGGTCTCCCGAGAGTCCTCAACTTAATGTTAGTAACACGGGACAGGGGTTGCGCTCGTTGCGGGACTTAACCCAACATCTCACGACACGAGCTGACGACAGCCATGCAGCACCTCTACTAGCTCCCTTGCGGGTCCCCAATCGTTTCTGACTGAGTACTACTAGCGGTTCAAGCCCAGGTAAGGTTCTTCGCGTAGCGTCGAATTAAACCACATACTCCACCGCTTGTGCGGGCCCCCGTCAATTCCTTTGAGTTTTAACCTTGCGGCCGTACTCCCCAGGCGGATAACTTAATGCGTTAGCGTCGGCACCGGAGGATTCGATACCTCCAGCACCTAGTTATCAGCGTTTACGGCTGGGACTACCAGGGTATCTAATCCTGTTTGCTACCCCAGCTTTCGCGTCTCAGTGTCAGTAAAGGCCCAGGTACTCGCTTTCGCCACCGGTGTTCCTCCAGATATCTACGCATTTCACCGCTACACCTGGAATTCCAGTACCCCCTACCTCACTCTAGATAAGCAGTTTCCACCGACCCCTCCAGGTTGAGCCTAGAGATTTCACAGCAGACTTGCCTTTCCACCTACACGCGCTTTACGCCTAGTAATTCCGAGTAACGCTTGCACCATATGTCTTACCGCGGCTGCTGGCACATATTTAGCCGGTGCTTATTCCTATGGTACAATCAGTCCCTTGCGGGGTTTTTTCCCATAGAAAAGAGGTTTACGACCCTCAGGCCTTCGTCCCTCACGCAGCGTTGCTGGATCAGGGTTTCCCCCATTGTCCAAAATTCCTCACTGCTGCCTTCCGTAGAAGTGAGGCCCGTGTCTCAGTGCCTCCGTTCCCGTCCGCCCTTTCAGGCCGGGTACCCGTCATTGCCTTGGTGAGCCGTTACCTCACCAACAAGCTGATAGGACGCAAGATCATCCCAAAGTGACCGAAGCCTTTCATCGCATGATGACTCCATCTCGCGATCGTATGGGGTATTAGCTGAACTTTCGCCCAGTTGTCCCCCGCTTCAGGGTAGATTTCTTACGCGTTACTAACTCGTCTGCCACTAAGTTTACCAGAGCAAGCTCCGATAAACTTCGTTCGACTTGCATGTGTTATGCACGCTGCCAGCGTTAACTCTGAGCCAGGATCAAACTCTCCATTAAAATCTTTCTATCTCGACTCCCGAGGGAGTCACGACAAATCGTTTCAATGGTGCTTGTTCTGGTTCTCTTGATACGAACCACACCTTCAATTTCCTTAAAACCCTAACATCCAACGTCTAATGGATGTACGGGATGCCCATTCGCTTGCAAATAAACCAATTATCAAAGAGCGCGATCCACTGTTTGTCGCAGTGTGGATCCACCGCATTGTGCTGAAGCAACTTCTTCCAGCTCGAGTTTATACCAAACCCGGCCAGGTTGCGTCAAGCTTTTTTAAGAACAAAGGATCCCCAAGCTTGCCTTCCGCTTTCCGACTTCCACGGAAGCAAGGACCTTGCGGGTCCGGCTATGAATACGACTGCATTCAGTAGCGAGGTAATTTAACCATAAGCCGGACATAATGTCAACTCTCTTTTTCTCGACGGGAAAGTGGATTTATTTTCGGATATGAAGTAGGAGATCGTCCCGAAGCGGCACTGCGAGTGAACTTAAATCCGATCCCGCGAAAATTTGCAGCCGCGGCATTGACTTGCGCATCGCACCAATGAGATGCAGACTGCGCCAGTACTCCTCAAGATCGGTCAACTTTCCTTTCACCGGCAGCGTGCGATCGAGGTAATTATCAACGACGTAGGCGGCCCCGCCCGTCAGAAGCACCGGGCCTTCATCCAGATTAATCCAGAAGCCGATATTTCCCGGGGTTCGCCCCGGGAGGGAAATCAGAAAAAAGGAGCCGTCCTCAAAGTAATCCAGCCCGTTTTCAAAAGAACCCATCGCGGGCGCCAAAGCAACATCAGCGGTTTTGATTAAAACCGCCTTTTCCAATACCGCAGGATCTAAATAACTCTTGGAAATTCCAGTTCTTTTTATGGATTTCCGATACTCCCACTCCGCACTCGAAAGCACCACCGTCGCCTCCGGAAACGAGTCCAGCATGCCGGCGGTGTCGACCTCCAAATAAGGTAAAAAGATCCACTTTATTTCATCTGCCGCCACACCGGCACGGGCCAGCTGAGTGACAATATCTGCTTTTCTTTTCAGGCGATATTTAAAAGCGTAGGGCAGGAAGGTATCGAGGATATTCTCCCTACGCTTCTTCTTATCCGTCGACAACCCCGTGCCGACAAGCATCAATCCCGCCGACGAGTGGCGGATCAAAAATACCGGAACGTCCAACTCAATTTTCGAGTGATAACTCTTGAGAGAGGAGACTGCCTCCCCGCGAACCCTGATTTTTCCCGCCCGGAAAACCTCCATTGATAGTGATTTTGCCTTGCGGTTGTTCACAATTTCTATAGGAAAACTAAGGGGTATTTTTCTAATCCCCTCTGGAGGCGGCGGCGGCGAGAGCAAGGCGCTGGACTTCACTTCAGAATAAGGCAACTCCGGCAAACAGCCGGCGCTCAGCGCCGCCAAAACGACCCACAGAACCCGCTTCACGTCTTGGGCTGCTCCAAAACAATATTAAGGAGGATCTTATGTTCCGATTCCTCGTAGGCCTGCACGGCCTTTTCAAGATGTCCCATCAACTCATTGAGCACTGCCCGTATGGAGGAAAGCGCGCGCAAATTATCCTTGCCGGCCGAGCGTTCCATTTCAAGCTGTGCCAATTTTGTTCCAGCCTCGCGAGGAATTTCCGGGTTCATAATATCCTGCCGGGTATCACGACCGACCTTCCCCAAACGACGCAACCGCTCCAACACACGTTCTCCTTTTTTTCGTTCAAACACGACGGAGAACTGCTGATACAGAACCGTATCCTCAGGCGAGCGAACGATCGGCGAAGGCTCTGCCCCATCGAACTTCTTAATAAACTTGCGCACCTGTTTGTAGCTGCGCTTGAAGTCAGCGACCGATATTTCGATAGTCGCAATCGACGCGTATTGCCGAATCGGATAACGCACCATCCAAAATTTTGCAGGTTCGGGATCGCGGCGCCGAACCGTATTTTCACGACTGTTTCCAGCGGCCGCCGTCATCGGAATGAGCAATGCAAGGGAGAGGAGAAATCGAGTCATGGGCGAATGATAGATGAAACGGATTAAGACCGCAAGTACGCAAATTAGGCTTATTTTATAAAGGGAATAGAGATATCTTGTATTACGATAATTAAATATTGACAAACGATGTTTTATTACTGTATTATAATATTATGTTTCGCTCCCGTGGGGGAAAACACAAAGGCGACACCGAGGAGATTAAAAATGTCGAAATTCAAAAAAATTATGCTTCCCAGACTCCTGCTCTTAGGTGCCTTCTACCAATTCCTTGAGATTCCTCTGAAGCTGGTGATGTATTCGAAGGCACCGGGCGGATTCCGACTTGCCGGAATGTCCGAAGCGGCGAGCCAGGCATCCCATTACCTTTCGTTCGCGACTTCATTATTGCTGGGCATTCTCTGCCTGGTCCTCGCCTTCGCGGCTCGCGCTTATTATGGAGGTGATCCAAAACTTCCAGAATGGAAAGGACGCTTCACCCTCGCAGCGAATGCCTACTGCATTTGTTACGCGCTTAACTCCCTTCCCGGATCCTGGCTCACGCTCAACCAATTCCAAGGCAACAGCGTCTTCGCTGTGCCTATCGCGCTCATCACAATCCTCAAATTCTTCCCGGTCATCGCCTTCATTCTGATCATAAAGGATCTGCTCAACGAATGCCTGGTCCTGCGTGATGAAGCTGCGCACACGG